>PKWB01000124.1 GCA_003131685.1 Candidatus Dormiibacterota bacterium | reverse complement strand
TCGCGGCGGATCCGGCGGGGGCGGAGGAGCGCAGGAAGGATGCGGAGCGGCGGTCGCAGGTGGTGCTGTACCCGGATCAGGACTGCACCGCGACGCTGGCGGGGCAGCGGCTGCCCGCCGGTCGTGTCCGATGCGGCGACTGCCGACCTGGTGCAACGTGCCGCCGCGGCGACCGTCGGTGAGGACCACGTGGACATCGCGGTGCCCATCACTGTCGGCGACGACATCGCCTGCTTCCTGGAGCGCGCGCCGGGATGCTACTTCCTGGTCGGCGCCGGCCATCCGGAACGGGGCCCGGTGCCCCCGCACCACAGCGCCTACTTCGATATCGACGAGGCAGCCCTGCCGGTGGGCGTTGAGACCCTGGTCCGCGCCAGCCTGGATGTCCTCGGCTGATGGACTTCATTCGCTCACGCGAGGATCGCAACCACCTCTACAGCAATGTGGATCTCACCCCGCGTCCGTCCTCCGACTCCGAGACGTTGCTGTCGGTCGCGATGGAGATCGAGCACGCCAACAACTCGGGATACGTGCACGGCGGGACGATCATGCGGCTGGTCGACACCGCGGCGGGGATCGCGGCCGTCAAGCACGCGCGGCGACGGGTGGTGACCGCGACCATGGATGAGATGAGCTTTCTCGCACCGGTGTACATCGGCGACCTGCTCACCGTGCGTGCACGGGTCAATGACGCACACCGCACATCGATGGAGATCAGCGTTCGCGTCGATGTCGAGCGAATCCCATCGGGAGACAGGCTCCACCTGGCGAGCGCGCACCTCGTCTACGTCGGCCTCGACCGCGAGGGCAGACCGGCCGAGGTCGCCAAGGTCATCGCGGTCACGGAGGAAGAGCGTCAGCGCCAGGCTGAGGCCCGCGTCCGCCGCGAGCAGCGCCTGCTGCGCAAGCGTGCCCTGGCCGAGGCTGTGCGCGGCGGGGAGTGATGGAACCTCGGGTACGATGCCTGGACCATGTCTGAGGTGACCGCGCCACTGACCGTCCGTGATGCGACGGCGCCGGTCCCCACGGCGCGCCAGCACATCCGGTTCGCCTTCTACCGCGTCCAGCCCGAGTGGCGCCTGCGTCCCGCGACCGAGCGCGCGGCCGATCGCGAGGAGGTGGCCGCGCTGGTTCGCGAGATCGGTGACCGCGAAGGCGTGCTCATCCGGTCGTACAGCACGGTGGGGACTCGCGGCGATGCCGACTTCATGCTCTGGCTGGTCAGTGAGCGCGTCGACGACCTCCACGAGTTCTCAGCCCGCCTCAACCGTACCCGGCTGGCCGCGTACCTCGTGTCGCCGTACAGCTACTTCTCGATGACCAAGCAGAGCATGTACGTCGAGAAGCACCGCCACGAGAACCAGGAGGGGAGGAGCAACCGGCTGGTGATCGCTCCCACCGGCCGTCGCTACCTGTTCGTGTATCCGTTCGTGAAGACTCGCGCGTGGTACCGGCTCAGCGCCGAGGAACGGCAACGGCAGATGAGCGAGCACATCGCCATGGGCCACAAGTACCCGGGCGTGAAGATCAACACCACCTATTCATTCGGCCTCGACGACCAGGATTTCGTGGTCGCGTTCGAGAGTGACTCGGTGGCGGACTTTCTCGACCTCGTGCACGAGATGCGTGCCAGCGAGGCGTCGACGCATACGGTGCGCGACGTGCCGTCGTTCACCTGCATCGCGATGGGTGTGGACGAGGCGCTCTCCGCCCTGGGTTAGCCGGCGAGCACGGCGCGACGGCGCTCGGCGCCCTGGAGCGATGCGAGCATCACCTCCATGATGTGCATCACCTTGACGTTGGGCGCGTAGCGTGCCGCTCCGGCGCGAAGCTGGAGCAGGCAGGAGATGTTCTCGGTGACCACGATCTCCGCGCCGGAGGCGCGGATGTTCTCGAACTTGCGCTGCAGGATCGCCTCGCTGCGCTCGGGCTGACGGGCGAAATACGTGCCCGCCCCGCCGCAGCACATTGCCCGCTCGTGCAGCGGCACGATCTCGAGATACGGGATTTGCTCGAGCAGGCGTCGCATCGCACCGCGCTCGGGGCCGTCGATCGGGAGTGCGCACGGTTCGTCGATGGTCACGCGCCAGCGCAGCGGACCGAGGTTCCCGCGTACTCCGTTGCGATCGAGGAAGTCGCTGGCGAGCGCGGTGTGATGCGCGACCTCGCGGGCACGCTCGCCGACCTGACGATCGTCTCCGGCGATGCTGCCGTATTCGCGGTAGTGCTCGGTGCACGACGCGGTGTCGCCGATGTAGGCATCGACGTCGAGACGATTCAACACGGCGCTGTTCTTGACCGCCATGTCCACCATGGCGTCGCGGTCGCCGAGCGTGCGCGCGGGCAGACCGCTGCACCCCAGTTGCGGGACATGAACGTCGTAGCCCGATGCGAGCAGGACGCGGATGGTTGCGTCGGTGGCCTCGGGCGCGGTGAGATTCGAGAGGCAGCACACCAGCATCGCCACCGTGCCGCGCACCGGCTGCGCTGGATCGGGAAGATCACCGAGCATCTGGTAGACGGTCCTGTCCGGCGGCGGACCGCCCTGTTCGGCGAGCGCACCGAGGGTGCCCAGCCATGACAGCAAGCCGGTGCGACGGGCAAGTCCGTACAGCCCGATGCGCCGCGTGAAACGGGCGAAACCGTGGAGTGCACGCAGCGCGCCTGGTCGTGGCAGGACACTGCGCAGCGCGAAGGACTGTGCCCACGGATAGCCCTCCTGCGCGTGCAGCTCCTGACGCGCCCGGCTCACGATGTGCCCGGTCGGAACCCGGGGCGCGCAGGCGGCGACGCAGTTGTCGCAGGTGAGACAGCTCGAAAGCGGGCCGTCCTCGATGTCGCGCAGCTCGAGGCGACCTTCCATGGCGTCACGGATCAGGGCGATGCGTCCGCGAGCCGTCTCCCATTCCACGGGATTGACGACGTATGCCGGACACGTGGCCTGACACAGCGAGCACTTGTTGCACTCGCTCGCCGCCTCGTAGACGTCGGCAAGGAAGCGCGGGGTCGGGACGGCGGCGCCGGCCATTGGGCCCGGATTGTAGACGAGATCGCACAGCGCCCCACCCGGCGCTGGCCAGCCTCGTCGATACGTAGAGTTGCGTTCGATGATCGCCGACTACTACGTCGAAGCCTTCACCGCCGAGGAGCGGGCGTTGCTCCAGCCGCACGTGACCAACCTGGATCTGCCGGTCTTCGCCCTCACCAACCTGCCCCAGGTGACCGCGGCGGCCCTGTTCGCCCGCTACAGCCGCAGCTCGAAGAGCCTTCGCCGCCTGCTCGTCGACGAGTTCCTCGCCGGCGGCGCCCCAGACCAGGCGATCCCGGTGGACGCCGGTCGCGCGCGTGCCTCCGACCTGTTCGGTCGCGTGCTCGCGGAGTACGGAGACGACTCGGTGGCCCAGCTGGCCGGGGTGCATCTCGCCTGCGAGCAGGTGTCGCAGCCACTCGCCAAGGCGATCGAATGGGGACGGCTCGCCGCCTACCTGGAACAGTCGACGCGCTACATCGCCTACACCGACCGCCGCGACGGCCACTACCGCTACCTCCGTGACCGTGAGCTGCTCGCGTCGCCACTCGGAGCCACCTACGTCCGCGCGATGGACGCGCTGTTCGACACCTACTCGGAGCTGCGCGAGCCGCTCGCGAGGCATCTTGACGAGACCCTGCCGCCGGAGCCCGACGAGAAGGCGCGCAAGCGAGCCATCCGGGCGCTCGCGCTCGACCTGATGCGCGGGCTGCTCCCCGCCGGAACGGTGAGCAACGTCGGCATGTTCGCCTCGCCGCAGGCCTACGAGCAACTCGTGCTCCGTCTTCGTGCGCATCCCCTCCCGGAGGCGCGGGCCTACGCCGAGCTGGTCAATGCCGAGCTGCAGAAGCTGATTCCCGAGTTCCTCACCCGGCTCGACCGCACCGATCGCGGCGGTGTCTGGGTCGACTATCTGCGCGAGACGGCGGCCGCACTCACGCGCGACGCCTACCACCTCGCTCCCGAAACCGAATGGGGACCACCCGGCGTGACCCTCGTGGATTGGGACGGCGATGGCGAGGACCGCATCCTCGCGTCGGCGCTCTTCCCGTACTCGCACGCGTCGCAGGAGCGGCTGCTGGCTGCGGTGCGACCGCTCTCCGACCTGGGCCGAGCGGCGCTGTTCACCGCCGCGGTGGGGCATCGAGGCAACCGGCGCCACCGCCCCGGCCGTGGCTTCGAGCACTGCGACTACACCTTCGAGGTCGTCTCGGACTACGGCGCGTTCCGCGACCTGCAACGTCACCGCATGCTCACCCTCCAGTGGCAGGAGCTGACTCCCTCACTCGGCTACGAGGTGCCCGATGCCGTCGTCGACGCGGGGCTGGGTGAGCGATGGCACGTCGCCGTCCGCGAGGCGGAGGCGGCGTACCGCGAGATCGTCGACGCCTTTCCGGAGCAGGCGGGATACCTGGTGACCCTCGGGCATCGGATGCGCTACGTGATCAAGCTCAACGCCCGCGAGGCCATGCACCTCATCGAGCTGCGCACGTCACCGCAGGGACATCCGAGCTACCGGCAGATCTGCCAGGAGATGCTCCGGCTCATCGACGAGGTCGCCGGCCACCACCTCGTCGCCGGATCGATGCGTTTCGCCGGCTCGGACGACGTGCATCTCCCTCGATATGCCGCTGAGGCGGCAAGCACGACCACACCTGAGTAGGGACCGCGGTCGCACCCCGCCCCGCGATGTCAGGCTGACGGCGTGAAGACGCGCGTCACATCGATCGTGACCATGGTCGGTCACACGTACCCAGGCCGGCTCGTCGCCGCATTCGGCTCGAGCCATGCCGGCAACTACGCATCGGGGATGGCGTTCAACGCGTTCGTCAGCATGTTTCCGCTGATCCTCGGGCTACTCGCCATCCTCGGACTCGCGACGCGCTCCCCCAGCGCCACCCAGAGCGCGCTGAACGCCGTCGTCACGTTCTTCCCAGCCGACGCACACGGGGAGTTGCGGACGCTCTTCACTGACGTTCAGAAGAACACGGGCGCGCTCGGCGCCACGAGTATCGTCGGCCTGCTCTGGAGCGGCAGCAGCCTCTTCACCGGCATGGAGTTCGCGCTTGGGGTGGTGCTCGGGACGCGTCAGCGCAGCTTCATCCGGCAGCGGGCGATGGCGCTGGTGATGACCGTCCTCTTCATCGTCGCCCTGGTGGCAACCATCGGGATCAACTCGCTGATCGCACTGCCGGGCGTCATCTGGGGCTTCGAGCCCGTGGCCGGACTGGTCGTCTGGTGTCTGTTCATGCTCGCGATCTATCGCCTCGTCCCCAATCGCACCTACACGGTCCGCGAGCTCTGGCCGGGCGTCCTGATTGCAGGGACGGCGATGGAGCTGCTCACCCTCCTGTGGCCGGTGCTGACGCACTTCTCCAGGGGCGCATCGACGTACGGGGCGATCTTCGCGCTCGTGTTCCTGCTGGCGAGCTGGCTGTACTTTCTCGCCGAGTTCATCCTGCTGGGTGCGGTCGCGAACGGCATGCACACCGGCGAGCCCCACGTCCGCGGGCTGCTTGGACAGCGCGAGGCTCGTCGAATGCGCGTCGCGGACGGGTCTCGGGCTGGTGGCGAAGTTTCTCCAACGGGGGTGTGACGTATGATTGTCAGCACCATGGCAATCACCTCTCCGTCCATCGTCACGATCTCCGACACCGCTCGTGAGCAGCTCAAGGGCCTCATATCCGACCAGCCGGCCGATCGCGCACTGGGACTCCGGGTCTTCATCCAGTCCGGCGGGTGCTCCGGCTTCTCGTATGGAATGGGCCTGGATGAGAATCCGCCGAAGGAAGACGACCAGGTCGTCGACGTCGATGGAGGCATCAAGGTGTACGTGGATGCGTACTCGTCGCAGTACCTCCAGGGCGCCGAGATCGACTACGTCGATGAGCTGATGGGTGGCGGATTCACGATCCACAACCCGAATGCGGTCCGGACCTGCGGCTGCGGACACTCCTTCCAGACTTCCGACTCCGCCGGCGAAGCCAAGTCCTGCTCCCACTGAGCAACAAGGAGTCCTGACCGGAGGCGGATCGCCGCTGGTCAGGACGACCTACGGAAATCCGGCCGTTTCGGCGGCCGGGAGCGATTCTGACGGCCCCATTCGGCGGTTGGTGACCAGCGGCCGGTCTGACCGCCCTATCGAAGTGTGGCCGTTTCGGCGGCCGGGACGGCTGTCGTCGGGGCGGCCGAGCGGTGCATGGTTGAGGCGGCGTCGCGGTCGCGGATTGCCAGGGCTATCAGGGCGCCGGTGAATGTGAAGCCGGCGGCTGCGAAGAACGCGATGCGGAACACGGAGACATTGCCGGCGAGGCTGGAGGCCGCCGCCTGCGTCCCGACGATGGTTGACAGGGCGGCGACGCCGATCGCCGAGGCCAGCTGACGCTGGGCGTTGTACATCGCCGTGGCTCGGCCCGTGTCGCGGCCCGACACCTGCGCGAAGACGCCGGCGTTCATCGAGATCACCACATAGGCCCAGCCGACCCCGATGGCGAACATCACCGCACGGAACACCCAGAGGTTTCCGTTCATCACGACCGCGAGGAGGCAGGTCGCGGCGGTCACGCCGATGAGCCCGCCGCTGATCAGGCGGCGAGGACCGATCCGCGGGTAGAGGCGGCCCACCAGCTGCGACGAGACCAGGACACCGAGCGCCTCGGGCGCGGTGCTCGACCCCGAGACCAGCGCGGACATCCCGCGTCCGGTCTGGAGCCAGATCGGAGCGATGAAGAGGAGGCCGAGGAACCCGCCGGCGGCGAACAGCGAGGTCAGGTTGGCGACCCCGAAGAGCCGGTAGTGCAGCAGTCGGAAGTCGATCATCGGGGCGTCGGTGTGCAGCTCGACCCACACCAGGAGCGCGATCAGGGCGGCTCCGCCGGCAGTGGTGGCGATGATCACCGGCGACATCCAGCCGAGGGTCGCCGCCTCGCTCAGCCCGAACAGGAAGAGTCCGAATCCGCCTGCGGCCAGCACGAATCCGGGCAGGTCGAAACGCTCGCCTGCGCGCTCGCGATGCTCGGTGAGCTTGAGCGCGCTGAAGACGAGTGCTGCCACGCCGAGCGGGACGTTCATGAAGAACACCCAGCGCCACGAGAGGCTGTCGACCAGCGCGCCGCCGACGAGCGGACCGAGCGCGGGCGCCATCACCGTGGGGATGACCAGAAGGCGAGCCACGCGAGCTCTCTGCGCCGGTGGATAGGCGCGGTACAGCATTGCCATGCCCACCGGGGTGAGCATGCCGCCGCCCGCGCCCTGCAGGATGCGGAACAGCACCAGTTCCAGCACCGATTGCGAGAGCCCGCAGAGCGCGGACGCGACCGTGAACAGCGCGATCGCCGCCATGAAGGTGCGCTTGGTGCCGAACCGGTCTCCCACCCATCCCGAGGCGGGAATCCACACCGCGAGACTCACCAGGTACCCGACCAGCACGCCGTCGGTCGCCGCGGGACTCACCGCGAAGCTCCGCGCGATCGCCGGGAGCGCGACGTAGACGATGGTCGTGTCCAGGATGGTCATGAACATCGCGGACACGTAGATCATCGCGATGATCTGCTGGTAGGTGAGATGCACCCGGCGCACGACATCCATCCTCGCTCAGTCGCGCTGCGCGGCGCGTCCGGCGCCTCCTGTTTGGCTCGAGACCGCGCGGGTAAGCTTCATCCCATGGAGATCAAGGAGCTGGGACACCTCGTCCTCTACGTGCACAACATCGACCGGTCGGCCGCTTTCTATCGAGACGTGCTCGGTTGGAAGCAGCTGAAGGCCTCGAACGACGGTCCGCTCGGACGCATACCGGTCGCGCTCTTTAGCAGCGGCCGGACTCATCACGAGCTGCTGCTCATCGAGGTCGGCGAGGACGCGCAGCCACTGCCGCGCGGCCGCCACGTCGGCCTGTATCACTTCGGGCTCAAGGTCGGAGACACCGACGACGAGTTGCGCGACGCCGTCCGGCGCTGCCAGGAAGCGGGGGTGCCGATGGTCGGCCTCAGCGATCACACCGTGAGCCACAGCCTCTACATCACCGATCCCGACGGTAACGAGATCGAGCTGTACGTCGACGTCCCGGGGGTGAGCTGGGACCTGGAACATGTCATGGCGCCGGTGAAGGCGCTCGCACTCTAAGGAAGTCTCGAAATGCCTGCTGTGACCGTCGACGACATCACCGCGCTGCCGCACATCCCGCAGCCCGACCCCGCTGCCTCGTCGTTCCGCCCGGTGATCAGCGTCGTCACCGCGCCCCGCGGACTCGAGGGCGAGGGTTTCCCGGTCCACCGCGCATTTGCCGGCACCGACCCCGCGCTCATCGACCCGTTCATCCACATGGACCAGATGGGCGAGGTCGAGTACGCGCCCGGCGAACCGAAGGGAACGCCGTGGCATCCGCATCGTGGCTTTGAGACGGTCACGTACATGATCGACGGCACCTTCCAGCACCAGGACTCCAACGGTGGCGGCGGGCTGATCACCAACGGTGACACCCAGTGGATGACCGCCGGCGCGGGCATCCTGCACATCGAGCGTCCACCAGAGGACCTGATCGCGAGTGGCGGTCTGTTCCATGGGTTCCAGCTGTGGGTCAATCTCCCCGCCGCGCAGAAGTGGGTTCCGGCCCGCTACCAGGACATCCGCGCCGGGAACGTGGCGCTGCTCGCCTCGTACGACGGGGGCGCGCTCCTTCGGGTCATCGCCGGTGAGGTCGCCGGCAATCGTGGCCCGGGGGTCACCTACACACCGATCTCGCTCGCGCACGTGACCGTCAGTCCAGGAGCACGGCTCGTGCTGCCCTGGCCGCGTGATTTCAACGCGCTGATCTACGTGCTCTCCGGCAGCGGAACGGTCGGTGAGGAGCGGCGCCCCATCGAGTCAGGCCAGCTTGCCGCGCTCGGTATCGGTGACGTGATCACCGCGACCGCGGGCACCCACCAGGAGAGCCGCCACCCGAACCTCGACCTGCTCATCCTGGGCGGCCGCCCGATCCGCGAGCCCGTTGCCCACTACGGTCCGTTCGTGATGAACACCCATGCCGAGATCGCGCAGGCGCTTGCCGACTACCAGGCCGGCAGGATGGGCGCGGTGCCCGCGAACCACATCGGCAACTGACCTACAGACCGTAGGTCTCGAGCAGGCGGAGCCAGATCTCGCTCACCGTCGGGTATGACGGGACGGCGTGCCAGAGCCGTTCGAGGGGCACCTCGCCGACCACCGCGACCGTCGCGGCGTGGATGAGATCGCCGACGCCCGGCCCGGTGAAGGTCACGCCGACGATGACACTGCGATCCTCGTCAACAACCATGCGGGCGTGGCCTGTGTATCCGTCGGCGATCAATCCGGCCCCGGAGACGTCGCCGATCTCGTAATCGACTGCCCGGACATTCATGCCCGCCTTCACCGCTTCGGGGTGGGTGAGACCCACGGCTGCGACCTCCGGGTCGGTGAAGATGACCTGGGGAACGGCCGCGTGATCGGCGGTCGCCGCGTACTGGGACCATGGCAACGGATCACCCTGAAGCTCGCTCCGGGCGCGGGCGACGATGGCGTCACCGCAGGCGCGAGCCTGGTACTTGCCCATGTGGGTGAGGAGCGCCCGATGGTTCAGGTCCCCGGCCGCGTAGAGCCAGTCACCGCCGCCGTCGACCCGGCAGGTGTCGTCGACCGTGAGCCATGACCCCGGCCGGAGCCCGACGGTGTCGAGACCGATCGCGTCGGTTCGCGGTGCGCGGCCGGTCGCCACCAGAAGCTGGTCGCCGGTGATCGTCCTTCGATTGCCGCCACCGACGTCCGCGATGTCGACCGAGACCTCGCCGTTGGCTGCGCGCGCGACCCGCTCGGTGGCGGTGTCGAACAGGACCGTGATGCCCCGCTCTTCGAAGGAGGCGCGAACCGCCTCGCCTGCGAAGTCCTCGGTGTTGGCGAGGATCCGGCCTTCACGAACGACGAGGGTCACCTCCTCGCTCCCCAGGGTGCGCCACGCATCCGCCATCTCGCAGGCGACGACGCCGCCTCCGATGATGACCAGACGGCGCGGGACGGCCTGGGCGCTGGTGGCCTCCCGGCTCGTCCAGACGCCGGCGGACTCGATGCCCGGGATGGGAGGGATCGATGCGCGGCTTCCGGTGCAGAGCGCGACCGCGTGGCGGGCCGTGAGCGTGAACTCGGCGCCCTCGGCCGGGGTCACGATGACCCGGCGCTCCCCGGCCAGCCGTCCGGTGCCACGGGCGAGATCGATGTGGTGGTCCTCGAGCCACCGCACCTGCGAATCGTCCTTCCACTGGGACGTGAAGGAGTCACGCCGGCGGAGCACGGCAGCGCTGTCGATCGTGCCGGTCACCGCCTGACGGGCGCCGTCGACCGCGAGCGCAGCGCGAAGCACCTGACCACTCCGGAGCAGCGCCTTGCTCGGCATGCACGCCCAGTAGGAGCAGTCACCACCGACCAGCTCGTTCTCGACCACCGCGCAGGTCAGCCCGCCCTTGACGGCGCGACCGGCAACGTTCTCACCGGTCGACCCGGCTCCGATGACGATGACGTCGTACTCAGCGTCGCGATCGATCAGCGGCATGGGCGTGCCTCCTCCCGGTGGTGAGTTGCTGGAGCGGTCTCAGGCGACGTGAAGGGGCTCGCGTGACGGCGGGGTTGGCGTCCCCACCACGTCGCGCCCCGGCTTCTCATCGCTCACGTCGTCGTCGGCGGGCTCCTCGGCTGAGCGGTCCCGCTTGCGGCGGAAGAGCAGCGTGCTGCCGATGCCCGCAACCGGCAGCGAGACCGCAAGGTCGATCGCCTGCAGGGTCAAACCGGCCGCGACGGCGAGCGAGCCGTTGACGCCTTCGAGGAGCAGCGCTCCGGCCCACCATGCCTGACCGGTGCCGATACCCGCGATTCCCTGGATGGGGATGGTCAGGAGCAGGGTCCGGATCGACAGGACGAACCACGTCTGCCAGAACCCCAGGTGCAGCCCGACCATGCTCATCAGCGCCGCGTACTGGATGACCGTGGCGACCCGGCAGAAGATGGTGCTGCCGACCAGGTTGGCCCACCGGGCACGGCTGTTGAGCACATCGAGCTCGGCCTCGGCACGGGTGGCGACCCCGGCGAGCCTCGGAATCCGCGCCGCAAGCCTGGTCACCAGGGACCGGGGTCCGGGGATGATCAGCGAGAGCAGCGCGCCGAGACCAACGCCGAATGCCAGCGCGGCGGCCAGGATGACCGCGGGGTGGACATGGGTTCCGGTGAAGAAGGCCGCGACAACCGCGATCAGCGACAGACTGACGACATCGAGGATTCGAGCCACGATCGCGCTGCCAGACCCTCGCGCGACGCCGACGCCGAATCGTGTCCGCGCCAGCGCAACGAACGTGATATCGGCAGATGGTCCGGGCAGCAACAGGCCCGCTCCCCACGATGCTGCCGTGGCTCCGAGCAACTCGCGCGAACTGCCCTCACGCCTCGGGAGCAGTGCCGCGAACCGCCACGCGCGTCCCACGAGGAAACAGGCGGCGCCGAATGCGGCCAGCGCGATCGATCCGACCGAGGGGTTGATGCCCTGCCAGCGGAGGTGGTTCCCGCCGAACAGGTGCCAGACGAGCAGAAGCACCAGGACGGTGACGACGCTGGTGATCGCCGCCCGGAGCAGACGCCCACGGCGAGCAGAACCCGAGATCGACACGAAAGCTGATTGTCGCTCTTTTGTCCGTCGCCGGGTCGATGGATTGCGCGATTCAAATGCGTTCGTTCCCAGGCCTTCGAGCCGGCGAAGAGCGGCTGGCATGGCCAATCGACGGATCGTGTAGGCATAATCCAGTCCATAACCCCTTCGAAAGCTCTTCTTCGCGAAGGTCGCAGAGTCAACACTCCCCAGGAGCTTCTTGCATGCGCAACCGAACGGTGATCGTGCTCGGCGCGGACGGCTATCTCGGCTGGCCGCAGGCGATGCACCTCTCCAACCAGGGCCACCGCGTCATCGCGGTTGACAATCTCGTTCGCCGTCGCTGGGACCTCGAGTGCGGCACCTCGTCGCTCATCCCGATCTCCACGATGGAGCGTCGTGTCGAGCGCTGGCGTGAGCTCGGCCGCGGCGACATCGAGTGGCGCATGGTCGATCTCACCGACGCCGATGCACTCTCCGATCTGATCGCGTCGATCAAGCCGGATGCGGTGGTGCATTTCGCGGAGCAGCGCTCGGCGCCGTTCTCGATGATCGACCGCGAGCACGCGGTCATGACCCAGCTGAACAACGTCGCAGGCACGCTCAACCTGCTCTTCGCGTTGCACGAGCATGCCCCCGAGTGCCATCTCGTCAAGCTCGGCACCATGGGTGAGTACGGCACGCCGAACATCGACATCGAGGAAGGCTTCATCACCATCGAGCACAACGGCAGGAGCGACACGCTGCCCTACCCGAAGCTGCCGGGCAGCTTCTACCACCTCTCCAAGGTGCACGACAGTCACAACATCCACTTCGTGTGCAGGGCCTGGGGCATCGCGGCGACCGACCTCAACCAGGGCGTCGTCTACGGGTGCAACACGCCCGAGACCGCGCTCCATCCCGAGCTCGCAACGCGGTTCGACTACGACGGGATCTGGGGCACGGTGCTCAACCGGTTCATCGTGCAGTCGGCGATCGGCAAGCCGCTCACCGTGTACGGCAGCGGCGGGCAGACGCGCGGCTTCCTCGACATCCGCGACACCATGGCCTGCGTGCAGCTGAGCATCGAGCATCCGGCGAAGCCCGGCGAGTTTCGCGTCTTCAACCAGTTCACCGAGCAGTTCTCGGTGCTGCAGCTGGCGGAGTTGGTGCGTGACGCGCGCGCAGCGCACGGCGGTGCGACCACCATCGATCACACCCCGAACCCCCGCTTCGAGAAGGACACACACTTCTACAACGCCAAGCACCAGTTGCTGGTCGACCTCGGTCTCGACGCACACAAGCTTCGGAGCACGTTGATCGACTCGGTGATCGAGACCGTCGAGCAGCACATCGATCGTGTCGACCTGTCGCAGGTGGGCGTGTCCGACGTCGAGTGGGTGACCGGCCGCTCCCGTGCGGCGACCGGCAAGGCGCAGGTCACGGCTCCAGCAGCGGAGACGGTGGCGTAGCGCCGGTGGCGCTACCCGAGGTCGACGTCAGCCTGACGATCCCGGCCCACAACGAGGCTGAGAACATCGGGCGTGTCCTTCAGGACGTCATGGTGGTTCTGGCCAAGGGTGGCCGCACCTATGAGATCGTCCTCGTCGACGACGCCAGCCAGGACGGGACCGTCGCCGCTGCGCGCGCGGCGATGGGGGAGGCCGCGCACAACCTGACCGTCGTCAGCCACAGGCAGCAGCGCGGCTATGCGATCACGGTCTGCGACGGCCTGCGCGCGTCGCGAGGCAAGGTCCTGGCATTCATGGACGGCGATGGCCAGTTCGATCCGCAGGACCTGGGCATGCTGCTCGCCGGGCTCGACCATGCGGACATGGTCGCCGGGATCCGCAACCGCCGGGCCGACCCCTGGTATCGCTCCTTCGTGAGCGGTGTGTACAACCGCGTGGTGCGCACCGCGTTCGGCATCCGTGAGCTGGATTTCGACTGCGGCCTCAAGGTTTTCACGCGCGAGCTGTGGGACGCCGTGACCCCGATTCGGGCACGTTCGGCGGTGTTCAACCCGGAGATATTCTTCAAGGCCCACAGGCTGGGATTCCGTGTGGTTCAGGTGCGCGTGCAGCACCTTCCCCGGCTCGCCGGCCGCCGATCCGGCGGGCGCCTGATCCCGGTGGCCCGGGCCATGCGCGACGTGATCCGGCTGCGAGTGTCCCTGGCCATGAACTGGCGACCGGAGGGCGCCCGCCGGGAGCGAGTCTAGGTGCGCAGGACGGCGATCCCAGGACTGGTGGTCCTCGCGATCCTCCGTCTGCCCTCGCTGATGGAGCCGCACTGGTACACCGACGAAGCGGGATACGTGAATGTCGCCCGCGAGTTGCTCGCCGGCAAGGTCCTCTACCTCCAGACGTGGAACAACAAGCCGCCGCTGATGCTCTGGACGATCGCGCTCGAGGTGAAGCTCTTCGCTTCCAGCGAGATCGGGCTGCACGTGCTCACCTTCATCAGCGGCGCAGTCACCGTCGCGGCCATCGTGTGGGCGGCCAGCCGCCTCTACACCCCGCGCCGCGCCCTGGTCGCAGGCGTGATCGCCGCGGTGATCCTGGGCCTCCCGATCGTCGATGCTGAGCTGGCGCTCCCTGAGAGCCTGTTGATCGCCCCCTCGTCCTGGGCGGGCGCGATCCTCCTGGTGCACATCCTGCGCGGAGACCCGAACGGCACCCCACGGCGGATTCCCCGCTGGCCGCTGGCGGCGGGGGTGCTGATGGCTGCGGCGATCGCATACCAGCAGACCGCGGTCGCAGAGACTTCGGCGTTCTTCCTGGCACTGCTGCTGGCACGCAAGGTGCTCCGTCGCGACGCCTTCCTCTTCCTCGGCACCGTCGTCGCGATCACGCTCGTGTGGCTCATAACGGCGATCGCCACCGCCGGGGCAGGCAAGGTGGGCTTCGCGCTGGCGGGCTTCTACGTCGACTACACCAGGAAGACACTCCCCACGAGTGCGGCCGGCGGCGTCGCGCACTTCGCCCTGGCGCTTGCCGCGACAGCCCTGATCGCGGCCGGGGCGATCGCGAGCCGGCGTCGCGATCGGGTCGACTGGGTGCTCGTCCTCTGGGCGGGCGCGACCCTGGTGGTCACCGCGGTCGCGGGGCAGCCGTATCCGCACTTTCTGGCGCCTGCCGTCGCGCCGCTCACCCTGCTGGTCGCGGGGCTGAACACGCCGTCGCCGAACTGGTTTCGCAGTGGGAGCAGGCGGTCACTCGCCGGGCCGGGTCTCCAGGGAGCCGGGCTGGTCATCGCGATCCTGATGGCGAAGGTCGCCGGTCTGGACTGGATGCCGATCCAACCGTCGGCGACCAATTCGCACACGCTCAGCGGGTACTACGGGGGCGCCGTCGCGGCCGTCTTCGACCCGACCTGGCGAACCACCTGGCTCGACGACTTCGACTACCGGGTGGCCGGCGACGCTCACGTCGCCGCCTGGATCACTGCACACGGGTTGAGCGGCGCCACCGCGGTCGTCTGGTCCTATGACGCGTGGGTGTATGCGCTCGCAAACTTGCAGGTCGACATGCCGACTCCGCCCATCTACAACGACGAGGTGCTGCTCGGGTATGGCGGCCCGGTCGAGCAGTACGTGGCCGCTGAGCGCCCGGTGCTCATCGTGGTCGACTCCGAGGCACAGGCGCTCTTCCCGGAGATCGGCACGCTGCTCGCCGGCGGCGAGTACGTCGCGAAGTACGCCAGCACCCCGGACACCGTCTGGGTCCGAGCCGACCGCGTCGCCCAGCTCCCGTGAGATCGCCCCACTTGATCCCGAGCGGCGAACGGCGCCTCGTTCGGGTCCTGCTCGGGGCACTCGTGGCCGCGTTCGCGGGCTTCGCGGTCGCGTACACGCGAATCACGCCGCTCGGCGCATCGCCCGACGAGCTGTCCCACCTTCACTACATCACCGGGATCGCCGACCACGCTCGCCTCCCGCCGGCAGGGGAACCCGAACGCCAGCAGCCACCTCTGTACTACCTGCTGGGGGCGATCGTCGCCAAGCTCACCGGCGATGACGCGCGTCTGATCCGGCTGGTTTCGGTGTTGCTCGGGGTGCTCACCATTCTCACCGTCTTCCTGGTGGCGCGCCGCCTCTTTCCGCTTCGGCCATACCTCGCGATCGGTGCCGCGGCGCTGGTCGCGCTCCTTCCCGAGGCGCAGTACCTGGCGGGAGCGATCAACGACGACAACCTCGCCTGGCTCGCCGGAGCCCTGCTGGTCCTGGCCGGCGTGGTGGTGATGCAGAGCAGGGTGCTCACGGCACGTCTCGCGCTGGGGGCCGGGCTGGCCGTCGCCCTCGCGGTGCTCGCCAAGGAGACGGTGTGGGCGCTCGCGGTGCTCCTCCTCGTGATCGTCGCGGTGCGCTTCGCCCGACAGCTGCGCGCAGTGCACGTGGCGGCGCTCGTCCTCCCCACGGTCGTCCTCGCCGGGTGGTGGTTCGTGCGCAACGCGGTTGCGTTCGGGAGCCCGCTCCCGCCGCTGCACCCGATCACCGCCCAGCGCCAGGTCTTCGATTCGCTCTCGCAGGTGCGGGGCTACCTCGCCGCGACCGCGCTGAGCCTGGTGGGCATGTACGGCAACGGCGCCCACTTCGTGGCGATCTCGATCTTCGGGGCTCGGCCGCTGCCGAGCACGATCGCCCTCGCGGCCATCGCGCTGATCACCGTCGCCTCATGCGTCGCCGTGGTGCGGTCGTGGGGACGGTGGGATCCTGCCCGGCGCGGGGTCGCCATCGTCCTCCTGGCGGTGATCCTGGTGGCGGTGGCGCAGTCGGTCCTGAACTCGGCCACGTTCGACCTCCAGCCGCAGGCGCGCTACCTGCTCGTGGCGGTGGCCGCGGCGGCGCCGATCACCGCTTGGACGATCGCCTGGCGGCGCAACGGCCCGCTCTCGGTGGCGCGCATCTCGGCGATTGCCGCGCTCGTCGTGGTTGCCCTGCTGCTCGACGTCTCCGGGTTGATGACCGCCGCCCACGCGGCGGCGTCCTGATCACTGAACCTGGTCGCGGAAGCTCTCCAGGGTGCGGGCCAGGCCATCATCGAGGGTGACACCGGGCCGCCAGCCGAGGCGCTCGGCGGCAAGCGAGCTGTCGAGTGCGCTGCGCGCCACCTCGCCAGGCGGGAGCGGTTCGAGCTCGGGCTCCCCGGCGTAGCCGGCAAGAGCGCACAGGCGGCGGACCAGGTCGCCTATCCCGGTCTCCCGCCCCGTGCCGATGTTGATCGCTCCGGTCACGCTCGAGCCGAGCCCGAGCAGGTTGGCCGCGACGATGTCGCCGACATAGGTGAAGTCGCGCGTCTGAGAGCCGTCCCCCCGGATGACCGGCGCCGTGCCGGCGAGCAGACGGTGGCTGGAGATCGCCACCACCCCCGCCTCTCCGGTGCCGTCCTGTCCTGGTCCGTACACGTTGCCGTAGCGCAGCGCCAGGGCGTCGAGTGACCCGGCGCGCGTGAAGTGTCCGAGGTAGTGCTCGATGCTGAGCTTGGCGGTGCCGTACGGCGAGCGCGGCTGGGTCGGCTCGTCCTCGGGGGTCGGCAGCCGTCGGGCGGCTCCGTAGAGCGCCCCTCCGGAGGAGGCGACGACCACCCGGCGGCACCCGGCGGCCATCGCCGCTGTGAGCACGCTCACCGTCCCGAGCACGTTGATGTGAGCGTCCTCGGCCGGCTCGCGCCAGGATCGGTTCACGCCGCCCTGGGCGGCCAGGTGGAGGATCGCGGTCGGCTTCCAGGTCCGGATCGCCTCGCGAGCCTGCGCTTCGGCGACATCGGCAACCTCGACCCGCGCCGACTCGGGGAGGCGACGGTACGAGGCGTGACGGAGGTCGTCGATGACCAGCACCTCGCCGCCGGCAGCGAGCAGCGCTTCGACGCTGTGCACCCCGATGAACCCGGCACCGCCGGTGACGACCACACGCGCGGTCTGCGTCGAGGCGGCCATCAGTTCCTGCTCACCAGGGATCGCAGGAAGAGCGCGGTGTTGGCCGGTCGCTCGGCCATGCGGCGCATGAGATACCCGTACCACTGAACGCCGAAGGGCACGTAGACGCGCACCGTCTCACCGGCCGCGACCAGGCGGCGCTGCTCATCGGGCCGGATCCCGTAGAGCATCTGGTACTCGTGTTTGAATCCGGGTCCCGCGATCTCCCGGACCAGGCGTCCAGTTGCGTCGACGAGCTTCGGATCATGGGTCGCGGCCATCGGCAGGGCGCCACCCGCGATGAGCGTGCCGAGACAGCGGACGTATGCCGCGCGAATGTCATCGGGACGCTGCCAGGCGAGCGAGGCAGGTTCCTGGTACGCACCCTTGCAGAGACGGATGCGCGAGCCGGGCACACCGAGAGCCTGGCAGTCGTCCTCAGTTCGACGGAGTGACGCCTGGAGCACCGCGCCGGTCGCCGGGAAATCCTGGCGGAGCAGCCCGACGATGCGCAGCGTCGAGTCCGTGGTGGTGTGACCCTCCATGTCGATCGTGACCGACGAGCCGGCTGCGCGAGCGGCGTCGCAGATCGACCTCGCGTTGTCGAGTGCCATGGACTCGTCGAGCGCCTGCCCCACCGCGGAGAGCTTGACCGACATCTCGGCGCGGGCGGCGAGGCCTCCCTCGGCAAGCCGCCGGGCGAGGGCGCGGTACGCGTCGACTGCCGCACTCGCCGTGGCGATGTCGAGGGTGTCCTCGCCGAGGTGGTCGAGCGACACCTGCAACCCGTCGCCGGTGAGGGTCCGGGTGACCCGGAGCGCGTCATCGATGGTCTCGCCGGCGACAAAGCGTCGAACCACGTCCCGCGTGACCGGAGCCGATGTGATCAGCCGCTTGAGCTGACGGCGCCGCGATGCCCAGAGGAGGACCTGCCGGAGGACAGCCGCCGGGTTCGCGCCGGCTGCGGCGGTTGAGGACGGCTGAGATCCCCACGCTTCGCTGGTCACCGCGCGGATTATGTCCTCGGCTCGTGCCGGTCTGGATCAGGCGGTCCAGCGCGGGGGGCGTCGATCGAGGAATGCGGTCATGCCCTCGTGCGCCTCCTCCGATGCGAAGAGCCGTGCGGACAGATCGACCATCTCGTCCCCATAGCGCTCGATCGCCTCGCGAACACCGCGGTTGGCGATGCGCTTGGACTCGATGAGTCCCTGTGGCGAAGCCTTGAGCAGGTCGGCGGTGAGTGTTGCCAGCGCAGCGTCGACGTCGTCCGCGGCGAGCGTGACCAGGCCGATCCGCTGCGCCTCAGCGGCGTCGAAGGTCGCGCCCGTGAGGTAGTAGCGGGAGGCGGATCGCGCGTCAATGCGAGGGAGCACGCTCACCGAGATGACCGCCGCCGCCAGGCCGAGCCTCGCCTCGGTGATCGCGAAGGTGCTGCGCGGGCCGGCGACCACGACGTCGCAGGCGCCGAGCAGCCCGACGCCACCGGCTCGCACGTTACCGTCGACTCTGGCAAGAACGGGAAGGGGAAGGTCGACGATGGTGCGAATCAGGGCCAGCAGCCCACTCGCGGTGCCGGTCATCGGACCTGTCGAAGCCTCGGAGAGGTCGGCACCGGCGGAGAAGGTCGTCCCGGTGTGGCTCAGCACGACCGCACGTATGTCGGCGGTCGCGGCCGCCGTGTTCATCCGGTCGGTGAGCTCGGAGACAAGCTGCCGCGACAGGGCATTGCGGTTGTTCGGTGAGTCGAGGGTCACGGTGGCGATGCCACCGTCGAAATCGAGATGGACGAGTTCCGGGTCGGTCATAGGAGCTCCTCGGGTATATCGATCAGTCGCGAGCGAAGCCACTCTCCGAGTGCCTTTGCCTGCGGGTCGAAGCGTGTGGACGAGGCGACGCCCTCACCGAGCAGGCCGGCGATGACGAAGTTGAGCGCGCGCAGGTTGGCGAACACATGACGCCGAACCGGCAACCCGGCCGTCTCGGGGAGAAGCCGGCGCAGCACGTCGACGGTGAGCGCGTGCGCGAGCCAGCGCCACGACCGCTCATCGCGAGCCCACACACCGAGGTTGGCGTCGCCGCCCTTGTCACCACTGCGAGCGCCTGCGACGGTGCCGAGCGGGACGCGGCGCGTCGGGCCGGCTGCGAGCGGCTGCGGCAGGTCATCGGCCGTCTCTTCCGGATCTGCGCCGGGCGTGCGGGTCTCCGACGACGGGGCTATGGGGATGCGTCTGCCGTCCTGGAGCACCGCCACGTGATCGACAGCACTCGCCGGGACGAAGCCGGGGTGAAAGACGCCGACTGGTGATGCGTCCCCGGGTGGCGCGGTGAGGTGAAAACCCGGATAGCTTCCCAGGCCGATCTCGACCGCGTGCGCGCTGAAGGCTCGCCCGGCGATCGCAGGATCGGGGTCTCTCACACTGCAGTGCAGGAGCGCACTCGCCGCCTCCTCATCGTCCGAATCGGCATGGTCGGTTCGTGCAAGGGTCCAGCGCACCTGCTGCGGTGGTGCAGCGGCCAGCCCGGCGGTCATCTGCTCGCGCACCAGTGCGGCCTTGGCCTCGATGTCGATGCCGCACAGCACGAAGGTGACGGCGTTGCGATAGCCGCTCAGCGCGTTGCAGGACACCTTGAGCGAGGGCGGTGGCGGCTCTCCACGAACGCCCGTGACACGAACGCGGTCCGGTCCGTCGCTCGCCAGTTCAATGCTGTCGAAACGGGTGACCACGTCGGGGCCGAGATAGGGAGGACCGGCGATCTCGTAGAGCAGTTGCGCGGTCACGGTTTCGATGGTGACCGCGCCGACGGTGCCGTCGTGTTTGGTGATCACGCTGGATCCGTCGGCATGCACTTCGGCGATGGGAAACCCGGGGCGACGCACATCGTGTTCCGTGAAGAAGCTGTAGTTGCCGCCCGTCGCCTGCGCACCGCACTCGAGGATGTGGCCGGCGACGGTCGCTCCCGCAAGCGCATCCCAGTCGTTTCGCTGCCAGCCGAAGTGCGCCGCTGCGGGCCCGACCACGAGGCTTGCGTCGGTGACGCGCCCGGTCACCACGACATTCGCGCCGGAGCGGATGCATTCGGCGATCCCCCACCCGCCGAGGTATGCGTTGGCGGCGAGCGGACTGCCGAGGCCGAGCTCCGCGGCACGGCCGGTCAGGTCGTCTCCTTCAACCGAGGCGATGGTGGCCCGGATGCCGAGACGGTGTGCGAGGTCGCGGAGCGCGGTGGCGAGCCCGGCCGGGTTGAGCCCGCCCGCATTGCTCACGATCGTGACGCCACGCTCGACGGCACTGCCGAGGCAGTCCTCCATCTGGCTGAGGAAGGTCCTCGCGTAGCCGCCATCGGGATGCGCCGAGCGTTGCCGCGCGAGGATGAGCATGGTCAGCTCGGCAAGGTAGTCGCCGGTGAGGACGTCGAGGTGACCGCCGTCGAGCATCTCCCGAAAGGCGGCGAAACGGTCGCCGTAGAAGCCGGAGGCGTTGCCGATGCGCAGAACCGTGTCCACAGGCCAGGCAAGGCTACCCTGCTTGCCATCCCGGGTGAGCCGGCAGCGCAACGCCGGGTCAGACCTGCGGATCCACCCGCTTGAGGAACTCGTCGAAGAGCGGGACGGTGAATGCGGTGTCCCCGTGCGCGGGGCTGTAGATGATGCCTTTGGCGATGAGCGCTGAACGGCGCGGCGCGACCGACTCGACACGCACGCCCAACGCGGCCGCAATGTCGCCGGAGCGGTGCGGCCCCGGCCCGAGCGCTGCCATCGCCACCAGGTACTCGCGCTCTCGAGGGGTGAGCCGGTCGAGCCTTACCAGGAAGAAGTTCTGGTCAAGCTGGTCTTGAACTCGAGGCGCCGCACGCTCGACGTCATCGGCGGTGATCGGGCTCTGCGGCGCCGCGTTCCAGACGTGGTATCCCCACTCCTGGAGGAAGTACGGGTACCCGTGGGATCGCTCGACCATGATGTCGAGCGCTGCGTCGTCGATCCGGGCGCCACTCTCCTCGGCGGGGAGGGCGAGTGCCGTCCGCGCATCCTCGGCGCCGAGCGAACCGATCTCCGGAAAGTCGAACAGCCGCTCCGCGTAGGACTTTGCCTCGCCGACAAGGGCGCGCAGCTGGGGAAGACCGGCACCGGTGAGGATCACCGGAAGGTTGAGCTGGTTGGTGCGGTGGATCGCCACGATCAAAGCCGACAGCTCCTCGGCAGGCACGTACTGCAGCTCGTCGACGGCGAGCACGATGCCGGTCCCCCGGTCTCGAGCCGCGTCTCCGCACGCCACCAGCAGGTCGGTCACATCGTCGGCGAGGTTCCCGGAGTCGGCGACTCCTCGCAACGCCTCGACATCGATGGACACCCGCGTCCCGTCGGGGAGCTGGAGGGTGAAGGTTTTCAGCACCCGCAGCGCCCGGGTCACGGCCGTCGACACCACGTTGGTGCTGAGCGGCAGGAGGATGCGTCGGAGCCGCCCGGCGAGCAGTGACGGGAAATGACCATGCTCGGGAGCCTCGATGAGACCGACCCGAAAGCCCTCCTGTTCGGCGATCTCGGCAAACCGATTGAGGAGCACGGTCTTGCCGGCGCCGCGGAGCCCGATCATGAGGATGCTCTTGCCCGGTCTTCCGGCCACCGCCCGGCGGAACGCGACGCCGAACCGGTTGATGAGGTCGTCGCGACCGGTCAGGGCGGGGGGCGGTGTGCCGGCGCCGGGGCGGTAGGGGTTGATCAGCTCATCCATCGATTCAACCGAGTTTACCCCAGTTCAACGATGCTTTTCAGATCTTATGGAACTTATTGCTCCTAAATCGAAGCTTTGGTAAATAGTGGCCCAATTGCTCAAAATCGGGCCATTCTCCGCGCGACTGCTGGAGAGTCCCAAGGCTCAAGGGCAAGGCTCAAGAGGGAAGCGAGCTTCAGGGGCGCTACGCGGCCGCAACCGTCGGCGCCGCGTTCCTGTGGCGAACGCCGTCGAACCCGAGGATCGCGAGCGCGATCCAGACCAGCGCGAAACCACAGAGGAGTGCGAACGAGGTGCTCTCCCGAAGGATCAGCACCCCTATGGCGAACTGAATGACCGGGGTGACGTATTGCAGCAGGCCCATGGTTGAGAGTGGGAGCCGGGTTGCGGCACCGGCGAAGGACAGCAGCGGGAGCGCCGTCACCGGACCCGCCGAGATGAGCAGGAGGAGGTGTCCGGCGGTGGCGGCATGACCGACGAATGTGGCCTGCCCGGTAACGGCCAGGACCACGAGCACGACCAATGCGGGCACGCTGGTCACGGCTCCTTCAACGAACAGCCCTTCGGGTGCCGACGCGCGCACACCCTTCTTGAGAAAGCCGTACGTGCCGAATGAGCACGCGAGGGCGAGCGCGATCCAGGGCGGGCGTCCGTAGTCGAAGCTCAGCACCGCAACCGCAACCACTCCAAGCCCCACCGCAGCCCACTGCACCGGTCGGAGCCGCTCGTGCAGGATCACGACGCCGAGGCCGATGGTCACGAGCGGGTTGATGAAGTATCCGAGGCTGGTCTCGATGACGTGGCCGTTGTTGACCCCCCAGATGTACACGCCCCAGTTGATCGCGATGGCGATGCCCGCGGCGCACAGCCGCCCCACCGTCCCCCGGTCCAGCCGGCGAATCCCGCCCAGTTGATGCCGAACGGCGAGCAGGACGGCGATGACCGCGAAGCAGAGGACGATGCGACAAGCCAGGATCTCGAGCGGATTCGCCGGCTCGAGCAGAGGCCAGAACAGTGGGAAGAGGCCCCACAGCACGTACGCGCTGACCCCATAGACGAGCCCCCCGGCACGTTGGTCCGGGGTCTCGAGCGTTTTGTTCAGCACCGCCACGCATGGTAGTCAGCCGTGGTCCCGCGACGGTCTGACGTCACAGTTGGATACTGCGTGGACTTCCTGGAGGCGGTCGCAGCTAGTAGATGAACGCCTCGACGCCGTTCAACGATCCGATGTGTCGTTGATCGACGACTCCAAGACCGAGCATGTTGGCCTCGTCGACGGTGAAGCTCCTCGGACCCTGCACGGCGACGACATATGCCACGTGTCCGAACTGGCTGTAATTGCCACCCGGTGCAAAGACCACCAAGCTTCCGACGCGAGGCGTCCGCCCCTCGAGTCGACCGGCCGCCCGTGCGGTGGCCGCCCACTGCCACGCGTTCCCGCTCCAGTACACGTTGCGCAATGAGGCGACGTACCACGTGCACTGACCCCACGGATAGTCGTCAAAGCGCGGGCCGAACGCGAAGGGACGGAGCGCATTCCCGAGGACGTGGGAGGCACCGGCGCCGGCCGCCGCAGCCGCTGCTGCGGCAGCGGCTTCCTGCTCGTGACGGACCTCCGTGATCTTCGAGCGCACGCTCTGGAGTTGCGACAGCAGTGTGGCCGCCTTGCCCTTCAGTGTCGACGCCTCCTGGCGATACGCGACCTCCTCGGTCTGCTGCTGTCCCGACAGTGACTGGAGGCTGTCGACGATCGTGTTGGCGTGCAACTGGTTGAGGACCTGTTGCTTCTGCAATCGATCGAGCTGGTCGCGCGTTCCCTGGATCTGCGTGACCAATTGCTCGACGCGAGAGCTCACCTGGTTGGCGCTCGTGAGCGCGTCCATCGCATCGATGAAGCTCTTGCTGTCCACGAGGATTGCGGTGACGGAACCGTCGTCGGTGAGCTCGTAGACGTGCTTGAGAATCTGCGCAAGCTGTGCCTGGTCGGCTGTGTAATCGCTGTGAACGACCTGGAGTTGCACGCTGGTGTTCGCCAGGTTCTTGTTCGCCTGATCCAGCTCCGTCTGTGCCTCTGCCAGTTTCGCTTGCGTGTTGGCAATGGCCTGTGCGGATGAGAGCGCGTTGCCCAGAGCGGCAGAGCTCGCGCCGCTCAGCGAGTCGATGGCGCGGTTGAGCGCGCTTGCCTGCGCCGAAAGCGTCTGGATCTGCTGGGTGAACTGATCAGCGAGGACCTTGTCCTGGCTCAGCGGGGAGCCGGCCACCAGCAGTGCGATCGCGCCGGCCGAGGCGACGAGGGACACGCGGCGAGCGAGCAACAAGTGCCTCCGTGAGATCGACGTGAACTGGGGTGAATGGACGCCGACCGTAACAGGCATCCTCGGAACGGTCAACCCCATTCGACACGTTTGTCGATTGCACGTGACCCAATCGTGCGCCCGTCACTCCATACGTTCCATTCGCGTCGTGGCAGCGCGCTAGACTTGATGCTGGCATGGACTTCCTTGGTGGCCATCTTCCCGAGCTGATCATCGTTCTGGTGGTGATCCTGATCATCTGGGGACCGGGCAAACTTCCTGATGTCGGCGCGGCGTTGGGACGAGGCATTCGCGAGTTCCGGAAAGCTTCGGCCGAAACCCGCGACGCGATGCGTGCGGCGACCGCCGAGGAACCGGTGACCCCGACAACCCCGGCCCAACAGGCTGCGGCCACTGAAGCTGAACCCGCTCCCACGCCGGCCCCGGGGGGACCGTCAGGCTCCAGCGCCGGCTGACGGGGCGCCGGCGGCCCGGAACGCTTCCTCTCGGGTGCCGTAGTCGTCGATGCGCAGGATCCGACCGTCGCGGACGGTGAAGACCATGAAGATCTCACCGTTGAGAAACGGGATCTCTCGAAAGCGAGGCCCCGCAATGCCGACGACCACGCTGTCACCGGCCGCATGCAGCTCGAGCCGCTCGATACCGGAATCGCCGTTGCCGAGCGAGGCGCGCATCCGATCCAGCACCGCGCCGCGCCCGGTGCAGACCAGCTCGGGCATCACCCCCTGATGGATGACGTCAGGGTCGAGACCGGTGGCGATCGCATCCAGGTCGTGCCTGCGCCGGGCATGGAAGTGGTCGAAGACCGTCTCCATGGATGCATCGCTCATCGCTCTCTCCTTGGGTGCGGCGTGCTCGATCGTCGATTAGTATCGAGCACAGCCATGCTGATGCAACCGAATAGAAAGGACCGACCGATCACCATGATGTGCGGATGAACGACGACCGCTGGGCGTTTCCCCCGCAGCCACCGGCATGGCCGCCTGCTCCTTCAACAACGCCGCCGAAACGGACCTCGCGGACGCTCGCGGCCATTGCCCTGTTCGTCGGCACCGGCATCGTGGCCGCGGGCATCGGCGTCGGCGGCGTCCTCCTGCTGCGCCACGTTCAGTCGCAGCCGACCTCCAACACGCCGACCGCAGCACCCGGGACGAGTTCTGGCGCCGCCCAGGCGCGAGCGACCTACCAGCAGTCCCTGACCGCCACCGGGGCTTCGGCGGGATTTCACTACGTCGCGGTCTCGACGGGTGGTGATGCTCAGACCATCGTCGGTGACGCCGGGCAGGCAAACGGCCGCCAGGCAATCACCTTCGTCTCGAACTTCGGCACCGAGCAGTTCACGCTCCTCCTGGTCGGCGGCACCGTGTACTTTCAGGGAAACACGCCGGCGGTCGAGGATCAGCTCGGGGTGACCCCGGCCACCGCAGCCGCCGTTGTCGGGAAGTGGGTCTCGGTCAAGGGCGGCGACGGCCCGTACCACGTTCTCCAGCCGGGCATCACGACTGCGAGCCAGGCGAGCGAGCTGACGCTGACGCCCGAATCGTTGTCGACGGTCACGGCGGGAGGGGTATCGGCGACGAGAATCTCCGGCGCCGTCCCGGCGACGACCAACGTGCCGGCCGGATCAGGGTCACTCGTCATCGCCTCCAGTTCCGACCTGCCGATCAGCTACGCGTCGACGATCTCCGCCGGTGGCACCACCCTGACCTTCACCACCACGTTCAGCGGCTGGGGCACCGCCCCGTCGGTGAGCGCCCCGGCCGGCGCCGTCGCCTGGTCGACATTGACGACAGCGGTCCCCGCAGGCGGCGGGTACGGCGGCGGCGGATTGCCGGCATCCGCGCCCACCCCTACGCCGGGAGCGATCTAACCCGGACTCAGTGGGTGTATCGCTCGGCGAGCAGGTCTTCCAGGACGGCACGGCCGATCTCGGATGCCTCGTGGTCCTTGATCTCATGAGGATCGAGGTCCGGGAAGAAATGCGCGACCGCCGCCGGGTCCTCGTCGGTCACCCAGCGGACGAATGCGTGGCCGAATTCCGCTGCCTTTTCGTCGGTCAACTCGTCGATCTTTGCCATCTGCGCTCTCCTCGCTCGAAGCCGGCGGCGACGCGATCGGCCGGTCGCGGAATTATCCCGCGTTGACACCGGTCACGATCGAGGCATGGCCGCCCGGGGCAGGAGGGGAGAGACGCCCCAGCGGCGGCCATACCCGCCAGATCGTGGAGCTCACATGCGGCTCCGTTGTTCCCGGAGGCAGGTACGACGCAGTACGAGTGGGGTTGGGAGCGCACTCCGCCGTCTCCGAGAAGTCGAGCTTGAAGGAGGGTACCGACCGTGTCGGTCCGCAACCGCACAGACATTCCGGACTCGCAGCATTTCTGAGCGCCCTTTGCTGATCTACCCTTGACTCTCCAGTAACTGGAGACTTCAAGCTGGGGTCATGGAACTCTCGATCGGTGAGCTCGCCCACCTCACGGGCCTGCCCGTCAAGACGATTCGCTACTACTCGGACATCGGGCTCGTTCCCGAAGCCCGCCGCACCGATGCCGGCTACCGTCGATACGACGATGCCGGGCTGGCACGCCTGGAACTGGTGCGGACGCTCAGGGACCTGGGCATCGACCTGGCCGCCGTCCGGCGGGTCGCCGACCGGCACGTGACACTCGACCAGGTGGCGGGCGCGCACGCCGACGCCATCGACCTGCATATCCGCCAGCTCACGTTGCGTCGAGCAGTGCTCCGGGCCCTCGCCAGGAACGGCTCTCGACCCGAGGAGGTACGCCGAATGAGCGCGTTCGCCCGCGCGTCGGCCGATGAGGTCGACCGCATCATGGAGGAGTTCCTGGCTGCGGTCTTCGCCGATCGCGAGGACGACCCGTTCGCCGAGCGCATGCGCGCTGGGTTGCCGATGCTCCCGTCCGAGCCGAGCGATGCCCAGGTCGATGCCTGGATCGAGCTTGCCGGGCTGGTGAGTGACCCGAGCTTCCGCGAGCGGGTTCGCTCGATGGTGGCCGAGGGAGCGCGCGTGCGCGCGACGCGGGCGGGGAAGCCTGACGAGGGTGCGCAGGAGGCGGGCCGGATGGTGAGCGAGGAGGCCGGACAGGCCGTGTCACGCGGGGTCGCCCCGGACTCAGCCGAAGGTGCTGCGATCGTCAGTGAACTGGTGAGCCGGTTCAGCGCGGCCTCGGGACGTGAGGATGAGGCCGCGTACCGTGATGAGCTCGCCGATCAGCTCGCGACCTTCAGCGACCACCGCGTCGAGCGCTACTGGCAGCTGATCGGGCTCATCAACGGCTGGCCGGAGCAGCCGAGCCACGTTCCGGCATACGAGTGGTTCATCGCGGGACTGCGGGCGTAGCGGTCTGGACCGCACGCGACAGTCACCGGGGCGCAGAGTGGTCGGATGGCATCGAAGAAGTGGACCGCCGCTGACATGCCGGGCATGCAGGGCAGAACCGTGGTCGTGACCGGGGCCTCGAGCGGTCTCGGTGTGCCGACCACCAATGAGCTCGTGAAGGCCGGCGCCCGCGTCGTGCTCGCGGTGCGCAACGTCGCCAAGGGCGAGGAGGTCGCGCGCCGCGCCGGCGGCCTGACGGAGGTCCGGCAGCTGGAGCTGACCGACCTCGCGTCGATTCGCGCATTCGCCGCCGCATGGACCGGTCCGCTCGACGTGCTCATCAACAACGCCGGCATCATGATGGTGCCGTACGGAAAGACTGTCGACGGCTTCGAGCTCCAGATCGGCACCAATCACCTCGGTCACTTCGCGCTCACCAACCTGCTGTTGCCGCACATCACCGATCGCGTGGTGACCCTGTCGTCAGGGCTCCACCGCGGGGGTCACGTCGACGTCGACGATCTCAACTGGGAGCGCCGGAAATACGACCCAAGTCGTGCATATGCCGACTCGAAACAGGCCAATCTGCTCTTCACGTTGGAGCTGCAGCGACAGCTCGACGCAGCTGGCAGCAACGTTCGCGCCGTCGCCGCGCACCCGGGGGTCGCCAGCACAAATCTCGGCTCGCATCTCAGTGGCTTCCGGGGCACGATGGCGCAGATCGGCATTCGCGTCATTGCGCAGGATCCCGAGCACGGCGCGCTCCCCACGCTCTATGCGGCCACGCAGGACATACCGGGAAACACGTACATCGGACCCGACGGTCTCGGCCAGATGCGCGGTTCTCCGGTGGTGACGGCGCCTTCGAAGTCGTCGCAGGACCCCGACCTGGCGAAGCGCCTCTGGGCGCGCAGTGCCGAGCTCACCGGCGTGGGCTCGCCGATGCTGACTCGAGCTTGAGTTGAGGAGGCGACCGTGAGCAGAGCAGCGCACCTCGTGGGAAGTCTCCCTGGCGATAGCGCCGACGATGCGATGCGCCTCGCTGTCTCGAATCTCGGGCCGGCGCTGCAGTCGCTTCCGGACGGCGAGACCGGCGAGAGGCACAACTGGATCATCCACATCATCGAGGGACTGCGAAGCCATCCCGACCTGAAGTTGAAGAAGGATGGCGACTGGTCGGACTACGACGACATCCCGGTGTTTCGAGTGCGTCGAGGGCACACCCTGCGTGGGGACTCGCTCGACTTCGGGCACGTCGCAAACTTCGAGGACAGCTGGCCGGCCTTCACGCGGTTGCGTGACGAACAGCACAACGCGGCGCTGGCGTTCCAGGTCGGTATCCCCGGCGACTTCGACATGGCCCTCTTCACGCTCGGACCCGCCGGCCCGTTCCGCAACCGCGCGGCCTTCCGCCAGGCGACCCTGCGCGAGATCCGCGAGATCTATCGTCGCGGCGGGAACGATGTGGTGTTTCAGATCGAGATCCCTGCAGAGCTCGCATTCGTGGCACGCATGCCGGCGCCGTTGCGCCCGGCGATGGCGAAATTCCTCGCTCGCGGGATCGCACGCCTGGTGCGCCTGTCGCCGAGTGGAGCGCGCTTCGGCATCCACCTCTGCCTCGGTGACATGAACCACCGAGCCCTGGCCACAATGCCCGACACGACGCCGGTGGTGCTCCTCGCCAACGCGATCATCAAGGCCTGGCCGGCCGGCAGGTCTTTGGAATTCGTCCACGCGCCCTTCGCCGCAGCGGAGATCGAGCCGCGGACCGACCCGGAGTGGTACGCGCCGCTGACCAAGCTCAAGCTCCCGGCATCCACCCGGTTTGCGGCGGGTTTCGTTCACGAGGACCAGGACCTCGAGGTGCAGCGACAGCTGCGCGGCCTGATTGAGGGCAATGTCGGTCGTGAGGTCGCGGTGTCGACATCGTGCGGTCTCGGGCGCCGCACCCGCCCGGCGGCCGTGGCCGCCCTCGAACGCACGGCGGCACTCACCGTCGACTGACGCCGGCGCGACCTCGCTCGGACTGCAAAGCCACGCTGCCTCAACCGCATTCGGCGGCGAGTAACCTTGCCTCGATGACATGCACCGCCTGCGGCACCGATAACCGCGCCGCGGTGGATGGGCTCACAGTCGACGCCGGCGCGACCGCCGTCGACCGGCAGGCACAGCCCGCCTGACGATGGGCGCACCCGACGAGGCCGGTAAGGCCAAGGTCGGCTACCGCGCGCTGTTCCAGAACCGAGACTACCGGCTGCTCTTCAGCGGGCTGGCGATCTCGATGAGCGGGTCATGGGCGTACAACGTCGCGCTGGTCGTGTTCGTGTTCAACGCGACGCATTCGCCGGGCTGGGTCGCTGCCGCGTCGATGACGCGGTTTCTCTGCGCGCTGGTGGCGAGTCCCTTCGGGGGACTCATCGCCGACCGCATGGAACGTGTCCGGCTGATGGTCACACTCGACACCGTCGCACTGATCCTGCAGGTAGCGCTCGCGGTGGTCGCAGCCTTCAACGGCGCTGTTGTGCTCGCCATCATCCTGGCTGCGTTGACCTCGGTCACCGGTTCTTCCTATGACCCGGCTGCGCGTGCGGCGACCCCGGCGATCGTCGGCGAGGAGCACCTCGCCGCCGCGAACAGCGCCCAGTCGGCGGTGGAGAACCTTTCAGTGATTGTCGGACCCGCGATCGCGGGTGCGCTGCTGATCTTCAGTCCGCCGGCGGCGGTGTTCGCGATCAACGCCGCCACATTCGGTCTGTCGGCATTGCTCGTCAGCCGGGTGCGGGCAAGGAGCCGCCCGGCCGACATCACTCAGGGCGGAGCAGCCGGCCCAATCAAGCAGATGGCCGGCGGGTTTGCCGCATTCTTCGAGTCACCGACAGTGATGCTGCTGGCTGGGTTCAGCATCATCGCCAGTTTCGTGTACGGCACCGACACCGTTCTGTTCGTGGTCATCAGCAGGGATCAGCTCGGCACCGGCAGCGCCGGCTACGGTTACCTGCTCGCTGCGCTTGGGGTGGGTGGGATCGTGATGGCGGGCTTCATGAACCGGATTGCGGCAGCACGGCGTCTCGGCGCAATCATCGTCATCGGCATGGCGGTGTTCTGTCTCCCCACAGCGCTCCTGACCACTGTGCATTCGCCCTGGATCGCGTTTCTCCTCGAGGTCGTTCGCGGTGCCGGAACGATCGTCGTCGACGTGCTCGCGATCACTGCGTTGCAGCGTCTCGTGAGGCCTGACGTCGTCGCCCGAGTGTTCGGAGTCTTCTTCGCGTTTGTCCTTGCGGCGATCTCGCTCGGGGCATTGCTCATGCCGATCCTGCTCGGCGTCGTCGGATTGAGGACAACATTGTTGATCATGGGCTTCGCGATTCCGGCGCTCAGCGCTGTCGCATACCCCTGGCTCCGCGCTCTTGATGCCCGTGCGCTCGGGGACGTCTCGGCGATCGAACCGCGGATCGCGACGCTGCAGGCGCTCGATATCTTTACCGGAGCCACGCGCGCCGCGCTGGAGCGGCTCGCGCGGTCGGCGGTGGAGGAGGCGGTCGACGCGGGCATGGTCCTCATCCGCGAGGGCGCCGCCGCCGACGACTTCTTCGTGTTGACCGAAGGCAGAGTGGACGTCTCGGCAGCGGGAGAGGGCGGCGTCGAGCGTGCCTTGGGCGAACTCGTCCCGCCCGACTACTTCGGTGAGATCGGCCTGCTGGAGCGACGCCCTCGGACCGCGACCGTCACAACCGCATCACCGTGCACGATCCTTCGCATCAATGGGAACGACTTCGTTGACTCTCTCACCGTGTCGAACCTCTCACCCAGGGCGCTCGGCGGTGCGCAGGTGCGCCTCGCGCGGACACACCCGACGGCGACCGTGACCTTTGGTCAGTCCACCCCGGAGGCGCCGGCAGGCTGAGCAGCCCGCAGCGCACTAGAGGGGCGGCCGCTTCTCTGCTTCCCGAAGCAGCGCGCACAATTTGACGAGCAGCTTGAAGGCGATGCGCGGATGCTCAATCAGCAGGGCCTTGAACTGCCACGGCGGCAGCGACAAGACCCGGAGCCGCGTCTCAGCCATCACCGACGCGCTGCGCGGCCCACCATCGATGACCGCGATGTCACCGAACGACTCCCCGGCCCCGATCATGCGCAGCCTGCGGCCCTTCCTGGCGACGACCGCCGTGCCTTCGAGGACCAGGTGAAACCCCACTCCCGAGCTGCCCTCGACGATGATGACCCGGCCCGGCGCGTGCTCCACCTCTGTCGACGAGTCGATCAGCGCGAGGACGTCCTTCTTGGTGAGCCCATCGAAGAGTCGGGTGCGACTCAGCATGTCGACCAGCGTCTTCCTATCTGTCATTTCCTACTCCCGACCGTGTCCACCGACGAGACCGATGGCGTCGTATGCCTGCACAGAGTCATGGAACTCTTTGCGCTGCGAACCTTTCTCATGAGGAGCATCCTCAATGAAAGAGAGCGCCATTGTCTGTCGGGTTCCGGACAAGTGGGAGGCAGGCGCCTACTGCGCGTTGTCCGCCAGAGCCATGAGCACCGTCTTCATCTGAAATGGCGTCAGCGCGGGATGCTTGCCGAGGATGCGCGCGATGAGCCCGGAGATGTGCGGGGCCGCGAAGCTATTGCCGGTTGCGCGGATGCTCCGTCCACCGAGCCATCCGACCTCCAGGTCGATCCCGGGCGCCCCGAACTCCACCGGTGGTGACGTGTTGTACTCAAGCCGGAATGGGTCGCGCCCCTCGTGGGCGGCGACGGAGAACACCGAGGCATACTGCGAGGGATAGCTTGCGGCGCGAATGTTGTTGACAGCGCACACGACCATCGCCCGCTGGAAGTACGCCGCATCGACGATCTCGTGGAACAAGCCGAAATAGTCGATGCGCGACGTGCTCAGGCTCATGTTGAGCACCTGCATGCCATGGGCGAGCGCCCATCGCATGCCTTCGGCGAACACGATGCCTCGACCGGTGAGCCGCTCGCCGAGGACGCGGATGCTGTATAGCTCGGCATCGGGCGCGACCTGACGAATGATTGCGGCACACGCGGTGCCGTGGCCGAACAGATCTTCGTGCGGTCCCTCGATCACCCGAGCACCGCGGGGTGCATCGTCGTCGGCAACGACGACCGCTCCGCCGGCGAGCGGTCCAACGCCAGGATACGAAACGTCGATGCCACTATCGATGACCGCCACCTTCACGCCCGCGCCGGTCGTGCCCTCCCATGCCCACTCACGCGTGATCGTTCCCGGCAGGGACGCCTGAACTCGCTGCAGCGTCGCGGGGTCGAACTGCCACGACCAGGCCGGTTTCAACGGCGTCGCTTGCGTGCGTACGCGAGGAAGTCTTCGGCGATGCGAGCGACGGTCAGCCGCTCATCGGCTCCGAGCGCGCCAAGATCGTGAAAGAGCAATGCGAGCTCCGCAAGCTCGGCCTGCGATCGCGGCGCCTGGGCAGCCCGCTCGTGCAACGCGGTGCGAAGACTGTCCCGCTGCGCTGCGAGTGCCGCCGATTCGAGGAGTGCTCGGCCGAGGTTCGAGAAGATGCGCGAGGTCTCGACCGCGAGGGTGGCCTGGCGCGCGAAGAGGGCGAGCACCTCCATGTCATCAACGCCTTCGCCACCTCCGCGCCGGCGGTCGAGCACCTCGATGACGCCGAAGGTCTGGCGCTCGCTCTCCAGAGGCATCGCCATGATCGCGTTGGGCACGTAGCCGGTGCTTTCCGCGACATCCGCCGCGAAACGGGGATCCTTCCGGACGTCGTCGACGGCGATCGACTGCCCCGACATCAGCGCCCAGCCCGCGATGCCGCGATCTGCCGGGATGCGAATCCCGACCGTGGCCTCGGCGCCACGCCCGGCGGCGACGCGAAACTCGAGGTGCTCGTCGCGCTCATCGAAGAGCGCGATCGAGCAGGCCTCCGCATCGAATACCAGGCACGCGGTTTCGACGATTGCCTGCAGAAACTCCTCGTCGCCCCGGGGGCGCAGCACCGGGCCGAGGTCGGCCGCGAGCTGCACCACCTGCGCCAGCACATCGTTCGTCGGCCCCCGATCGTCCATGGTGTTCTGGCACTCTACATTTGACGGCATCCGGTGAGCGCTCAGTCACAAGCGGGACGCGAGGGGGAGTCAGGTCAGATGAACAGGGACGACGCGGCGCTCTTGCACCGGACCTCCCTCTTCGGAGTGCTGCCAGAGGAGGCGATGGAGCGGCTGGCGGAGAAGGCGGTCCGGCGATCGTACGGCCGCGGCGAGATCGTCTTCCGCGAGGATGACCCTGGGGATGCCCTGTGCGTCGTGGTTGAGGGCCTGGTGAAGGTCTACCGGACATCCCTCGACGGCGATGAGATGCTCCTCGTCACACTCGGTCCCTCGGCCGTCTTCGGAGAGCTTCCGATGGTGGACGGGGGGCTGCGGTCGGCATCGGCTGCAGCCGTCGAGGCAACCACCTTGTTGATGATCACCAGGACCGCGTTGCTCGATGCGCTTCGGAACTCGCCCGAGCTCATCGACCGCCTCCTGCGGTCGTTGGGATCGATGGTGCGGCGGCTCACCGATCAGGCCGCCGACCTCGTGTTCCTGGATCTGCCCGGACGCGTGGCGAAGCTCCTGCTGCGGATGGCAGAGGAGCGGGGCACCGGTGATGAGGCCGACCAGGCGATGGATCTGCAGCTCACGCAAACAGACCTCGCCAACATGGTCGGTGGTTCGCGGCAGAGCGTCAACCAGGTGCTCAACTCCTTCGAGCGCCTTGGATATGTCGAGCTCGACGGGCGGCGCATCGTCATCAGGAAGCCGGATCAGCTGAAGCGGCGCGCCGGGCAGTACGAGTGACGGCGAGGGATGGCGTCGAGGCCCTCGGCCCTCGGCCCTCGGCCCGCGTGTCCGCTCGCCGACACCGAAGCGGTCGGGTGGGCGACAGACTCCGCCATGCGGAAGTCGCAGAATCGGGTTATCACAACAGCAGCGGCCCAGCCGCCACAGGAGACAGAGCCATGAGCACGGACGAGACCAACGAGCAGGAAGCCCCCGGCCGGCATGCCAGTGAGACAGATGACGAGGACACCGAGGGACATCGTTTCACCAGCCAGACAAGCGACCCGGACTTCGATTCGCGGGCGCCTTCGAGCAAGGCTTCCGCAGCACCGGACGAGGACGACACCGAGGGCCACATCAAGGCCAGCTGACGCTGATCGCGTCATCGGGAAGGCAGGCCTTTCCGGATCGCACCCGAGGTGGTGCGTTCCGGGGAGGCTTGTTTCGCGTTCAGGGGCATCGCGTGAAGGTGCAATCAGCCCGTCGCGATATGGAGGAGCTGATCCCCCAGGCTGGCCACCAGCCACAACCCCGAGTCACCGGGGATGAGCAGATTCGGGTCGCCGCTGGCGGGCGGGGCAGGGAGCATCGAGCGGGACGGTGCCGCACGTCCCGTGACCGGATCGAGCGACGTCAGGAACGTCTGATTCAGCGAGTCATCTGAGTAGGCGATCCAGACGCGCCCAGTCAGCGATGCCACAGCAACTGGATATGGTCCTTCCCACAAGTCGGTGACAGCGCCGTCGGCAGTGGCTACGCGTGCTACCGAGACATTGCCGTCGCCCGCTGCGCCGATCAGAAAGAGGGAGGTCGCGTCGCACGCCATTGACGCCTCGTAGTCGTTGGGGATCGTCGCAATCCTGTGGACGGACCCGCCGTTCGGCGGAAGCGCGTAAATCGCCACGTTCGAACTTGCTGTGAGCACGGTGGTCAACGCCACGAACGCCTGGTTGGAGCACACGGCGACGGCAACCTCCGGCGAGAGGGATGAGAGCGGGACGTTCAACGTTCCCGGAAGCGTGGCAACCGCCTCGGCGCGACCTGACGCCAGGAGGCTGATGGCCGATTGCTGTCCTGGGTTTGCAGCGATCACCAACGCGGACGTTGGATTGGCGACCAGACCTCGCGGGTCGAGCACCGGGTAGACGTGCATAAGGGCGCCGGTTGCGCTGTCGAACTGCTCGACCGTGTTCTGCTCGCCGGCGGTTCCACCGACGCCGGCGACGCCATTTGCCACCCACACGAAATCGCCACCTGCCGCAACGGCTACCGGATCTCCGCCGACGGCCCAGCTTTCGGTGGCGCGTGCGGTCGACGCATCAACACGCATGAGGGTGCCCGCGCCTCCATGTGCGACCGCGCGGGTCGCGATCCAGACGACACCGGGGCCGACCGACATCGCGGTCGCCTCGCGCGGCGCGAGATTCAGCCGTGCTGTGACGTCGAGGGGCACGGTGGTTTGCAGGGTTGGGGTCGGCTCCGCGTTGACCCTGGGGCTCGGCGATGCGGTGGGCGGGGTCAGCGCTGCCGGTCGAACCACCGCAAGGATCAGGCCGACGACGACGATGGTTGAGGCACCGCCGGCCAGGAGGGCGACGGACCGGGATCTTGAGTTCAATCTCGCCCAGAGCTCCATCGCACCTCCGATGCTATCGCCGGCCGGTGCGGCGTTGCCGCCTCATCCTGATCATTGTCCGTCCAATTGTGCATGACTAATGATCCATGGTTAGCTAATAGGTTGTGATGGGTATATCATCGGTCCATGGTGAACACTGCGAATGAGACTTTGTCCAGAACCGATGAGGGGATCGGGCCCGTGGCGGACAAGCAAACGCTTCCCCTCCTCGAGTATCTGGCTCGCGTCGGACGTCGAGCCGTTGACGCGACCCTGGCGCCCGGGGGGCTTCGGCCGCGTCATCTCATCGCTCTGAGGCTGCTGAGCGAATTCGGACCCGCCGGTCAGCACGGGCTCGCCGATTCGCTGAGCCTGGACCCCAGCAATGTCGTGGGGCTCCTCAACGACCTCGAGGAGCGCGAGCTGGTCACGCGTCGCCGCGATTCGGCTGATCGCCGCCGGCACATCGTCGCGTTGTCTCGCCGTGGCGAGGACGAGCTCTGTCTCGCCTACGCACGGTTGCGCCTCGTCGAGGACGATTTGTTCAGCGCCCTGAGCGTGGACGAGCGGGCGGTGCTGTACGACCTCCTGGTGCGCGCGGCAGGGGTCGCGTCGCCGCCGTGTGTCGCCGCCGAGGAATCACCCGCATGACGCCGGAAAGCAAGGGACGGGACGTGAACCCAGAGGACATCGAGTTCGGGTTGGACACGTTCGTCTACGCGAGCGTCGACGAGTCCGGTCGAGCGGTCGACGGTGACATCGTCATCCGGAACACGGTCGAGGAGGCAGTTCTGGCCGACAGCGTCGGCATCGACTCCTTCAACATCGCCGAGCACTACCGCCCGGAGATGATGGACTCCGCCGGGCATGTGATGCTGGCAGCGATCGCCGGCCGCACCGAGCGTATCCGGCTCGGTACCGCGGTGACCGTGCTGAGCACGCAGGACCCGGTCAGGGTGTACACCAATTTCGCGACCCTCGACGCGGTCTCGAATGGTCGCGCGCAGCTCATCGTCGGTCGAGGGTCGCTGACCGAGTCCTTCCCGCTGTTCGGATTCGACCTCGCTGATTACGAGGAGCTCTTCGAGGAAAAACTCGACCTGCTGACCCGCCTGTTGCGAGATCAGCCTGTGACCTGGTCCGGCACGTTTCGCCCGCCGCTCACCAACCAGTACCTCAGTCCACCGCTCCCCGAGGGACATCTGCCCACATGGGTTGGTGTCGGTGGCAGTCCGCAATCAGTGATCCGTGCCGCTCGCTATGGTTTGCCACTGATGCTGGCCGTGATCGGCGGACCTGCACGGCGATTCGCGCCGCTGGTCGACCTGTACAAGCGGGCGCTGGATGCGTACGGGCACGCGCCGCTTCCGATCGGCATGCATTCGCATGGATTCGTGGCCAGGACGGACGACGAAGCTGTTGCGATTCAGTGGCCCTATTGGGCTGACATCTTCGAGGGCGCAGCCGCCGAGCGTGGATGGGCGCGCCCAACGATGGAGAGATTCCAAGCCGAGATCGCAGACGGATCGCTGTACCTCGGATCGCCCGAAACCGTGGCGACCAAGATCGCTGCGGTGATCCGGCAGCTCGGGCTCAGCAGATTCGACTGGGCGTATGCGACTGGGCGAGTGCCTCACGAGCAGAGAATGGCGACCATCGAGCTCTACGGGCGCGAGGTGGTTCCACGCGTCAGAGAGCTGCTCGCGGAGCCACCCGCCGAGCCTGCGTCCTCGAGTGCGCCAGCGACGACGGACGTGGGAGCCGCGAGTGTCCAGCAGTAGTGCCACTGATCGCCGTCTGGGCATTGTCGGCGCTGGAAAGATGGGCACCACAGTCGCCCGCGCGGCCATGAGCGCCGGGTACGACGTCGCGCTCTCGGGTTCGGGGCCGCCGGAGCGCATCGCCCTGATCGTCGACGTGCTCGCTCCCGGCGCTCGCGCGGTCACCGCCGACGAGGTCGTCGGGTCGGCGGGCATCATCATTCTGGCTCTACCGATTCACCGCTTCCGGGAACTTCCACAGGATCTCTTCGCCGGCAAGATCCTCGTGGATGCAATGAACTACTGGGAGGATATCGACGGCGTGGACGAGGAGCTCGCCACCGCGCCGCTGGGCACAAGTGTCGTCGTGCAGCAGCGGTTTTCGTCAGCGCGGGTGGTGAAGAGTCTCAATCACCTCGGGTACTACGACTTCGAGGAGATCAGGCGCCCGACCGGTGTGGTCGGCCGCATCGCCATTGCCGCGGCCGGCGATGACCGTGCCGCGGTTGCGGCCGTTCTGCAACTCATCGACCGGCTCGGGTTCGACGCTGTGGATGCCGGCCGACTGGAAGCAGGGCTGGCACTTCAGCCCGACGGGCCGGTGTTCGGCGTGCGTCACGGGGCCGGCGAACTGTCGGAGCTCCTCTGGGCGGAGGCATCGTCGGCGTAGCCGACAAGACGGTGATCGCGAACGGTGATCCGTCGATCTTCGCTGTCGTGATTCCCGTTCAAGCCTAGCGTGCGACGCCGGCCGCATCGTGGTCGCGGTCGTACGCGTGTCCGGCAACACCGCACGCTCCCGCGTCGCGTGCAGACTCCGCTCTGTGCAAATCGGCGTTGTCTACCCCCAGACGGAGCTCGGTGGTGACCCGACCGCCGTTCGGCGGATTGGCAGGGCAGTCGAGGAACTCGGCTACAGCCACCTTC
>PKWB01000198.1 GCA_003131685.1 Candidatus Dormiibacterota bacterium | reverse complement strand
CCGATGAGCACCGGGTTGTTCTTGGTCCTGCGCGAGAGCACCTGGATGACCCGGCGGATCTCGTCATCGCGGCCGATCACCGGGTCGAGCTTGCCCCGCCGCGCCGCCTCGGTCAGATCGCGTCCGTACTTCTCGAGCGCCTGGTACTTGGCCTCAGGGTTCGCATCGGTGACGCGTTGCGAGCCGCGCACCGCCTCGAGCGTCGCGTAGACGCGATCGGGTGTGACGCCGGCTTGCTGGAGGAGGCGTCCGGCTTCGCCCTCCGGCTTGGTGCAGAGCGCGAGGAGGAGATGCTCTGTCGAGACGTACTCATCCTTGAGACGGCTCATCTCGTCGAACGCGGTCATCAACACGGTTCGGAGCGCATTGCCGACGGTCGGCTCGGTGACGCCGACCTGCTTGGGGCGGTTCTCCAGTGCGGCGTGCAGGCGTGCCGCGAGCGGCTCCGGTGCCACCTCGAGACGGCGGAGGAGCGCGGGGACCAGTCCCTCCTCCTGTTCGAGCAGCGCGAGCAGCAGATGCTCGGGCTCGACCGTCGGATGCTGGAGTTGCTGGGCCGCCTGCTGGGCAGCGGTCAACGCCTCCTGCGAACGTTCGGTGAATCTATCCAATCGCACGACACTCTTAGTACCACCGTGCAGGGGCGGGCTAATCTTCCCGGATGCGCCTCACCGTCCTCGGCAGTGGCAGCGCCTTCAGCACCTGCGGCTGCAACGCCGGGTACCTGGTTGACGGACGCGTACTGGTCGACTGTGGCGCACCGGTCCCGGCCCTGGTTCGCCGCGCCGCGACGTCGATCCATGCCATCACGCTGATCCTGCTCACGCACTTCCACGCGGACCACAGCTTCACGCTGCCGACCATCCTTGGAGCCCGGGCCTTCGCCGACGTCACGTCCGCCGGGATGCTGGTGATCGGTGGACCGGTGGGCACCCGCGAATACGTGTCCCGCCTGCTCGGCGACGGCTATGGCTCGCACATCCGCAATGAGGTCGATGTCAACGTCGCTCCCGTGTACGCCGTGCTGCAGGACGGCAGCGATGTCGAGCTGGCCGGCTACCGCGTCCAGAGCCATGCCGTGGTGCACAGCACGGGTCCGTCGCTTGCGTACCGCGTCACCGATGCCAATGGCGTGTCGATCGGATTCTCAGGCGACAGCGAGATGTGCGGCGGACTCCGCCGGTCAATTGCCGGATGCGACCTCTTCGTCTGCGAGTGCACCGGCTGGGATGGCCCGACACCGGGCGGTCATCTATGGAGTGACGAGGTGGCCGGTCTGATGGTCGAGAATCCCGGAACGCGCTTCCTGCTCAGCCACCTGGCGGAGCGACATCCCCTGCCGGGTGCGCTGGTGGCGCACGACATGCTCAGCCTGGAGATTTCCTCGGTCGCAACGTAGCCCGGATCAGCGCACGACGCCAGGTCCGGAGCGCATGCGCCCGCTCGCGTCCCGAGGCGCCGGAGGCACTGAACTCGGCACGCGCGGTCACGGTGGCCAGCTCGCCGAGCGCCGATTCAGCCCGGGGTCGAGCCCGGGCAAGGCGGGCCGCAAAGGCCCTGTGGGTCTCGGCTTTTCGCCGATCCACCCCCGAGATCACCCCGAGCGTCTCCACTCGCTTCCAGGCTCCGGCCAGCGAACGCGGAAGCAGCATCCACAGCGCCAGCGCGACGATCAGCACGACGACGGCGGCGAGCACCGCCAGCGAGACCACCACCGACACAGGCACCGACGCGTGGGACTTCGGTGTGTTGAGGCTCCCGGGGCCGGGGCCCAGGTTTCCGGGCTTGAGGGTCGACCCGGCCTTGGTGGGCGCGGGCGTTACGCCGGGGAGTGTCGTGATCGTCTGCGTGCCGCGCGGGAAGGGCTGGTAATTGCCCTGGCTCGAGGGCGGCGTGGGCTCGAAGGGAATCCAACCGTAGCCTGGAAAGTACGCCTCGACCCAGCTGTGGGCGTCGCTGGTGGTGACTTCTTCCTGGGACGGTCCGCCGCGTTCATTCTGTGCTTGCGTTGTCCCAGGGCCGTACCCGCTCACCAGCCGGGTGGGGATCTTGAGGCTGCGGAGCATCGATCCCATCGCGGAGGCGAAATACTGGCAGTACCCCTTGTGGCTCGTGGTCAAGAAGTAGACGACCGGCCACATCGAGCTGCTCGTGTCCTGGGGCGGATTGAGCGTGTACTGGAAGTACAGGGGATCGCGGAGATGATTCTCGATGGCGATCGCCTCGTCGTAGGGGTCAGTCGGACCGCCTGCAATCCACTGCTTGGCAAGGTTGAGAATCGTCTCGGCGCCCGTGCTCGAGCCGTCGCCCAGGGTCGCGTACTGCTGAACCCAGGCCGGGTAGTTCGTCCCCGCGGCCTCCAGCTGCGCCGTTGAGGCAGTCGAGACGTATGCGCTGGTTCGAATGGTTGTCCCGGACTGGATATCCTGATCGGCTGTGACCTCGTCAACGGTGTAGAGCGCAGTCGCGGAGGCGTCGACCTGGCCGCCGGCACTGCCCGGCAGGCTCGACGACTGGGGATCACCTGTGAAGGGCACGAGTGGCGTCGACCCGGTCGCTCTCGGCTGCATCGTAAAGGTCGCTGTGATCACGGTTTCGGCTTTGGTGACACCACCGTCGGCGGGGTTGATGTCACGCGGGAGCAAACCGGCTGGGTACTGCAACTCATTCCAGGAATCACCGGCCCACGCGTTGGGACTCTCCGGGAACCAGTTGCCGTTGGCGAACTCGGTGTCGTTGTCGACGCGGACGTACACAGGCGACGACGTGTCGGTGGTGTAGCTCATGACCGACTGTGGATGGCTGGTGAGCTGTCCACCCGGGATCACCGACGGGTTGAAGCCGATGGTGTCGGCGCCTCCGGTGATCGTGACTCCACTGCCACGGCCGCCGGTCCCGAAGCTGAGCCCATGCGGAAAGAGTCGCGCCGATATGTCCGTGGTCGATATCGGAGGGAGCACCAGCGCAACGATGGTGAGCACGACGGCGACCGCCGCGGCGCTGCTGCCGAACCGCCAGCCGAGGCCGTCGAGCGGTGTGATGCGCGACGCCGTCCACCGATCACCGAGCGACCCCAGGTATGCGGCCGCGACCACGCCGATGGCGAGGACCACCGCGATCGTCTCGGGCAGCGCGATCGGATCCGGGCTCGCTGCGTTGACGACGTTGGTGGCAAGAACTGAGAACACCGGGATCACCGCGAGGACGCCGCGGTGCTCGCGGAGGACCATCCATCCCAGCCAGTACCCGCAGACGAAGAGAATCGCGCACAGGCCGACGGTGAAGTCCCAGGGCTGCGTCGAGGCGAGACCGGTGAAGATCGCGCTCAGGTAGCGCCCGGCGATGGCGCCGGCCGTCTGTCCCGGAAGCGCCGGCATCGCCGCGAGGGTCGTCGGCACGATCGCGGCGAGACCCAGAAATGGCGCCGCGATCGCGGTGGTGATACGCGGAGCGCGCGCCTGGGCGAGGAGCGCCGCCTCGACCACCGATGTCACCGCGACCACGATCGCGCCGCCACCGCCATGGACCCACCCGGCGGCGAGCACCGCCCACGCCGTGGCGGCGATCAGGGCGACGCAGAGCACGGCGGCGATCTCGGAGCTGTGGTCCCGGAATGGTTTGGTCAGCGCCGGTTCGCGGAGCGGGATGGTGCGGTCGACATATGCGTCCATCTGGTCAGCCGGTGGCCGACGTGCGCTCGCCCGAACCGAGCGCGTCACCGCGGCGAACGATCCACCAATCGAGCGCGAGCCGCCATGCGGCGGGAATGCGCAGGGCCTGCCCGGTGGCGCCGAAGGAGGTTGGCTCGATGAAGATGCAGAGATGGCGCTGGCCGCGCGTCGCGCTGTCGACGAGCGCTTCCACCCAGTCGCTCGAGCGGTTCGGCGTGATCACCACCATGCCGCCCCGGCCGCGCCAGCCGTCGCCATGTTTGCTGATCGTCTCGGCGAGGCTGCGGACTCCATCGTCCGTTGCCAGCGCGAGGAAATCGAGCAGTCTGAGCCGCTGCACCTCGCCGCGTCCGGCGCCAAAGCTGGTGCCGTTTCGCGAATTGGTCACGAGTCCGACCGCCTGGCCGCGGCGGATCGCGCCGTGCGCCACCGATGCGCACATCGCGATTGCGTACTCGAGCGACGATTCGATGCCCGAGCCGGCGTGAAGGCCGCGCTGGAGGTCGAGGATGATCAGGAGGTCGGCACTCTGCCCGGTGTCGAAGGTGCGACTGATCAAACGTCCGGTGCGTGCCGTCGACGCCCAGTGGATCCGGCTCAGCCCATCGGTGGGTGCGTAGTCGCGGATGGTCGACACGTCCGGTGGCACATCCACCGGCTGGCCACGATGGGCCTCGGCAACCCCGTTGCCGCTCCATTGGGGAACGCTGTGCAGGAGGGCGTGGATCGCCGGGTAGACGATCACCTCGTTCTCTGGCGCCACACGGATGCGACGCGGAAACAGCCCGAAAGGATCCCCGAGGCGTGCCTCGAGTGGTCCGAAGCGATGCACGCCGCGGAGGTTGAACATGCCTCTCGCCGTCCAGGTGACCGATCCGCCCGCGGCCAGGGCAAACGCGCGTCCGGGTGCATACCCGGGGAGCTTGGTCCCGTCACGAACCTCGCAGTACGGCAGGCGAAGTCCGCTCTCGTTCTTGACCGTGAAGGTCTCCTCGAACGGCTCCCCCATCATGAATGAGCCTTCCGGGGATTCCCTGATGACCCGGAGCTTGCGAGCGAGCAGGCGCGACCAGATGTAGGCGACCACCAGGAGCAGGACGAGCACATAGGCGAGCGTGTATGCAAGACGGACGCCGGTGATGCCGGCGAAGAAGGCGAGTACCGCAACGCAGGCGATCAGCGGGACGCGCGCGGTCACGGCGCGCTCCGGGCGCTCGCCGTGGTGCCGGTCACGCCAGACGCCGGCCCGTCATCGGCACCGACTCCGTCGCCAGCACCTCCTCGAGCACCGCTGTGGCGGTCAGGCCCCGCAACTCGGCGTTGGGACGGAGCATCACCCGGTGTTCGAGCACGTTGGCGGCGATCTCCTTGATGTCATCGGGCAGGACGAAGTCTCTGCCCGCCAGGGCGGCTCGAGCCTGTCCCGCGTGGAGCAAGCCGAGCGTGCCGCGTGGCGACGAACCGAGCGAGACGTCGCGGTGGTCGCGCGTCCGCCGGACGATCCGCACGCAATAGTCCTTGAGGGTCGTGTCGCAGTAGATGTCCCGGCACACCTCCTGGGCGGCCTTGATCTCCGCGGCATCGGTGACCGGCTCGAGTGAGGTGAGCGGGGTGCCCGACTGGAAGCGATCCAGCATCGCGACCTCCTCGTCGGCGGGCAGGTAGCCCAGTCGAAGCTTGAGCAGGAAGCGATCGACCTGCGCCTCGGGCAGGGGGAACGTTCCACCCAGCTCGATCGGGTTCTGCGTCGCCAGGACCATGAAGGGATCCGGGAGTGGATGGCTCGTGCCGTCCACGGTCACCTGCCACTCCTCCATTGCCTCCAGCAGCGCCGATTGCGTCTTCGGCGTGGCTCGGTTGATCTCATCCGCTAGCAGCACCTGGGCGAAGATCGGCCCTTTGCGGAACTCAAACGTTTGGGCCTGGGGGTTGTAGACGCTCACTCCGGTCACATCGCCGGGGAGCAGGTCTGGGGTGAATTGCACTCGCTCGAAGCTGCAGCCACTGCTGCGCGCGAGCGCTTTGGCGAGGAGCGTCTTGCCGGTGCCTGGAACGTCCTCGATGAGAAGGTGACCGCGGCACAGAAGCCCCACGATGCAGAGTTCGATCTCTGCTTCCTTCCCTACGATGACTGTCCCGAGGCTCTCCTGCAGACGCCGTGCCATTGCCTGGACATCGACGTTCATGGTGATCCTCGCGCCTTCTCAACCGGGCTGGTGAGTCAGTTGACCTCGTCTGGAGTATACGTTCGGCAGATACGCCATCAGCATCACTCAACGGGATGACCCGCACGACCCCGCCAAACCGTTGTATAACTGCACCTTGAGATCCGAGCCCGGGTCTTCATACGCGACGGTCTGGAGGAGGAGGAATTGGCAGAGCGCGAGGAAGAGATCCTCACAACTGGAGAAGCGGCGGCACTCTGCGGTGTGTCGCGTTCGACGCTACGTCGCGCCGTCGCTCAGGGTCACTTGCGCGCCTGGCACACACCCGGAAAGCACCTTCGGTTCACGCGCGCCGCGTGCCTGGAGTTCGCCCAGTCGCTGGGTCGGGTCGATCTCATCGGCCAGTCCTACCGCGAGGCGCCGATCTCGGGCCAGCCGACGCCGGCGGGAGCCGTCGGGGTCTGATCTCCTGAGCGTCGCGGCGCATTCGCGGCGCCCGATGCCTCGGCTCTATCGCTTTCCGGACAGCAGGCCGCCGACCGACCCACCGAAGAGCGCGAGCAGATCACCGCTGAAGAGATTGCCGAGGTCCATCGGGCCGAGGTCGATGAGGTGGTGGCTGTTGGTGCCGAGCGACGCGGCGATGATCGACGATTCCTGGAAGAACGTGTAGATCGCGCCGACGGCGATGAAGCCGATGGCAACGACGATGCCCTGGTAGAGGCCGAAGCGGCCGGCAAGTCGTGCCGCGAGCCAGCCACCGAGAATCACCGCCAGGAGGGTCGACACTCCGACCACGCCACCGTCGATGTTGCCGTTGGACGTGGATCCGAAGGCCACGTTGGTGGCGATGAGACCGACATTGCTGATCACGAGCAGGGCGACCTCGCCGACCGCGAGACCGATCAGGCAGTGCCGCCAGGAAATCGTGCGACCGGAGGTGGCCGCGACCGGAGCCGCCGTCTGCCTCGAACCGGTGCTCGCTGAGGTCTGACGACGCTTGGGAGACCGGGTGTCCGTGGCCATCGCGTGGAGTATACGAATCTGTCGCCAGCCGGCCGCGAACGGTTTTCGCGGCCGTGAGGCACCTACGCTGCGCTCGCATGGCAACCCTGATCCGCGCCGCTGAACCGGCGGCGGCGCCAGAGACGCCCGACACGCGCGGCCGGGTCATCGCCTGGCTCTCGGACCCCCGCCGCGCGCTGCTCGCCGCAGTGCTCGTCCTCACCGGCGGCGTCGGGCTCGACGCGCTCAGCGACCCGGACGTCTGGTGGCACATCCGCCTCGGCGATTGGATCATCGCCCACCATCAGATCCCTGCCGGAGAGCTCTTCGCCTACACCGCGTTCGGCAATCCGCTGGTCGCCCACGAATGGTTGTCGGAGACGATCTTCGCCGCGCTCGCCGCGGTTGGCGGCCTCTTCCTGGTGACGGCGCTGATGGGACTGGTCGCATGGAGCGCCATGCTCGCGATCGTGCTGCGTGGCAGCCTTCGCGGCGCCGGCCCCATCGTTCTCGCGGTGGGACTGGCGCTCGGCGCGCGTGCGGCCGAGCCCGTCCTCGGAACGCGGCCGCAGGTCTTCACATTCGCACTCGTCTGCTGGACGCTGTGGATCGCCGAGTCGTATCTGCGCTCCGGTGGCAGGCGGGTGTGGTTGCTGCCTCCGCTCTTCCTCCTCTGGGCGAACCTGCATGCCGGGTTCATCGCGGGCATCGGCTTCCTCGTGATCGTGGTTGTCGTGGAGGCGATCAAGCACCGATGGGCGCTCGGCGCCGTCGCTCCTGCGCGGCGCGTCAAGGGCCTCGCGGTCGCGGTTGGCGCATCGGTGCTCGCCGCCTGCCTGAACCCCTACGGGCCGTCGCTGTTCGTGTTCGCCGCGACCACCGGTGCCACCGAGCGGCAGAAGGGCATCATCGAGTGGCAGTCACCGAACTTTGCGGATCCGGCGATGTGGGTTCTCCTGGCACTGCTGCTCTCATTCGCAGCGCTCACCGTGACGGTGCTCGCACGGCCCTCACTGCGGCGTCACTTCGAACTTCGCGACCTCGCGCTCGCGGCCGTGGGGGCGGTGCTCGCGCTCACGTCGGTGCGCAACACCGCCATCTGCGTCGCGGTCATGGTGCCCCCGTGGATGACGATGGCCGCAGGTGTGGTGGAGTCGCTCAGTGCACGGCGCGGACGGCCCCGGGCCGTCGCGCGACCGGGGCGGCAGCCGCGAATCTTTGGGATCGCGCTCCTCACCGTCAGCGTCCTCGGACTCGGGGTTGTCGGCACGCGGGTCGCGCAGAGCGCGTCACCGCAGGGCATCGCCTCCTCGTACCCGACCTGCGCGACCGCGCTGCTCGCGCGCAGCCCGACGACACAGCGGGTCTTCACCGCCTATGGCACCGGTGGATACGTCATCTACCGGCTCTGGCCGCGCGCGTCCGTGTACGAATACGGCGAGTCCATCTCGCTCGGCACATCGGTCTTTGCCGGCTACCAGCGCATCGCCGCCGGTGCCCTCACCACTCCGACCGCACTGCAACTCCTCGACTCGAGCGACACCACCGCGGTGCTGTACAGCGGCGGCCCGCTGACCGACGAGCTCAATGGGTCACCGCAGTGGACGGAGATCATCGACAATCGAGACCACGGCATGCTCCTGTTCCTTCGCGGCAACGCGTCCTGGGCGGCGGGCGGCTCGTGCGCGGGCCCCGCCGGCAGCTGACCGCCGTTGGGAGCCGGCGCTGGGGTACCGTCCGGGACGATGCGACTGATCGGCGTCACCGGGGGAATCGCAACCGGCAAGAGCACCGTCGATCGCATGCTCGAGGCTCACGGCGCGGCGGTCATCGACGCCGACCAGCTTGCCCGCGAGGTCGTGGGCCGCGGTGAGCCGGCATTGCAGGAGGTCGCCGCGCGATTCGGATTAGAGGTGATCCAACCCGACGGCAGCCTTGACCGCGAACGTCTCGGTTCGATCGTCTTTGCCGATCCCGAGGCGAGGCGCGATCTCGATCAGATCACGCACCCTCGGATCGCCGAGCTCACCCGCGATCGCATTGCGGCTGCACTCGCGGGCACTGCGCCCCTGGTCGCAGTCGATATCCCGCTGCTCTTCGAGAATGGGCGCGAGTCGACATTCGAGGGAGTGCTGCTCGTGTACGCGCCCCGCGAGGTTCAGATCCGGCGGCTCCGCGAGCGAAACGGGCTCGACGAGGCGGCCGCGCTGCAGCGGCTCGCCGCGCAGCTGCCGATCGACGAGAAACGCGATCGCGCAACCTGGATCATCGACAACACGCAGGGGCTCGACGCGACGGCGCGCGCCGTCGATGACTGGTGGGAGACCACGATCAGGTAGGCGGCCGCGGCGCGAGCCCGTCGAGGAGCACCTCGAGCATCTGCGTTTCGTCGCCCGCGAATGCTGACGGCTCGTCACGGCGCAACGTCCCCATCACGTAGCCGGTGAGCACCATCTCGGCGGCACCGAAGACCACGTAGCTGGCCAGCTGCGGATCGACGCTGCTCGCGACCTCACCTCGGTCCCGAGCCCTCCGGATGATCTGTTCAACGGCTTCGAAGGCCACCATCACGGTACCGATATCGTGCGATTCGAGGAACTCATAGGAGCGCGTGACCTCGTTGATCATCACGGTCATCAGATCCGGCTCGCGCCGGTAAACCTCGACCCAGAAATGGACGAGCCTGCGCATCTGCTCGCGGAAGCCGACGTCCATGTCGCCGACCTCGTGCAGGTACGTGACGTACTGCGCCCAGCGCTCGGTGAAGATCGCGGCGAGGATGTCCTCCTTGTTGTGAAAGTAGTGGTAGACGAGCCCGTAGGCGATGCCGGCCTGCTCGGCGATATCCGCGACCTTCGCGCCGTGAAACCCGGAGCGCGCAAAGACCTCGGTGGCTGCGGCGATGATGCGTTCACGGGTCTGCGCGCTGCGGGTGGTGCGCGGAGCGTGCCGCGGGGTCTGGGTCGCCTCGCCGGCGTGGCTCACGCGATCGCCCCTGCGGTGCGCAGCACGGCGAGTTGCTCGCTGCCATAGCCCGCCTCGGTGAGCACTTCGTCGGTGTGCTCGCCATATCGAGGCGCGGGCCGGCGATAGCCGGCCGGAGATCCCATGAGCCGGATGGGAAATCCGGTCTGCGCCGTTGGTCTGCCGTCACCGGCGTCGAGACGCATGCCCCGGCTCCGCGGCTGCGGATGCTCGAAGGTTTCGCCGATATCCAGCACCGGCTCGACGCACACGTCATGCCCGGCGAGCGCCTGCTCCCACTCGGCGCGCGTCCGCGTGCGCAGCACGGCCTCCACCGCCGCCACCGTGCGCCGTCCCTCCTCCCCGTCGACGAGGCCGTTGCCCGCCAGCTCGGGCAGACCGATCACCTCGACGAGCTCGCGCCAGAACTTGGGCTCGAGCGCACCGACTGAGAGGTGGCCGTCGGCGCACGGATAGATCCGGTAGCACGGATAGCGCCCCGTCAACATGCCACCTCCCGGTTCCGGCGGCTCACCGGTGGCGAAGAGCTGTGAGGCGTGCACGCCCGCCCAGCTGATCAGGCCATCGACCATGGACACGTCGCAGTGCTGTCCCTGACCGGTGCGAGCGGCATGGTGCAGCGCGATCATGATCGCGAGCGCGGCGTCCATGGCTCCGCCGCCGAGGTCGCCAACCTGCAGGCCGGGCATCGGCGGAGCGCTTTCGGCACTCCCGCCGAGCAGGAGCACACCGGCGACCGCTGCGTAGTTGAGGTCATGGCCCGCACGGTCGCGAAACGGTCCATCCTGGCCATAACCGCTGATGCTGCAGAGCACGAGCCGTGGATTCACCTCGCGCAGCGCGGCGAACCCGATCCCGAGGCGATCCATCACTCCGGGCCGGAAGCTCTCGACGACCACGTCGGCGGTGGTGGCCAGGCGGAGAAACGCCTCACGCCCCAAGGGGTTCTTGAGATCGACCGCAAGCGAGCGCTTGTTGCGGTTGAGCGGGTGGAACATCGCCGAGTACTCATCGACAAGCGGCGGCATCCAGCGCATGTAATCGCCGCCCGCGGTGTCCTCGACCTTGATGACGTCGGCGCCGAAGTCGGCAAGGAGCACTGTGCAGAACGGTCCGGGGAGCAACCTGGTCAGGTCGAGGACTCGAACGTCGTCGAGTGCCAGCATGGTCGCGCGAGTGTATCAATCACTCGACGCCCTCGATTCGCACAAGCGCTGTGTTAGATTCGCGCACAGGGTTGACGTGATGAGCACCGTGACCGTCCTGTTGAGTGAGGCTCGCTGATGGACGAGCTCGTCATCAAGGTGCCCGCGCCATTCAGTGGCATCGAGGATCTGGGATTCTCCGCGCGCTACCCGGCGCAGGAGCGCAGTGAGCCGCTCCGTGATATCCCGCTCTTCGTTGAGGGACCTGCCGGTCCGATGCAACTGCTCGTCGAGCGACTCGTGCTCTTCAGCGACAAGGATCGGATCGTGGGCTCGATGGCCGACGACGACCAGTACTCGTGGACCGCACCGGTGCAGCTCACCGATCAGGTCTGCGTGCTTGCCTTCCAGGACCGGAGCATGCGTGCCGGTGAAACCGTCCTGGAGTCGGCGGAGACCGCGCAGGCGGTCCGCGGCTACATCTGGAACCTGGTGCGCCCCATGGCATTCACCTTCCTTCGGGATTGCGTCCGCATCGGTGGCCTGCGCCTCTCGGAGAGCATTGCAGTGGTGATCGAGACCGGGCATCCGCCGTCGGTGGACATCGAGATGCAGCGCTCGTCGATCACCCCCGTGAACGGCAGCAGGCTGCTCTTCGCCCTCTGAAGGTCGGCGCGGCTCAGCCGGACGAGGCTGTCGGGGTCGGGGTCGCGGTGGGCAGCGGCGTGGAGTTCGGCGGTGTGGTCGGGACCGGCGTCGGGGTAGGTGTTTGCGACGGCGTCGGGGTCGCGCCAACGGCGGTCGGACTCGTCTTGGGCGTCGGCGTCGGAGGAGCACTCGGCGGAAGTGGCGCCGTCGGGCAGCCCTGCAGCTCCGGGTTGAACGGGGTCGGGCTCGCCGTCGGCGTGGGGACCGGGGTCTGCGTCGGCGTCGCCGTCGGGGTTGCCTTTCCACTTGTGGTTGGCTTCGGCGTCGCGGTCGGCGCCGGCGTCGCCGTGACCACGTAGGGGGTGTACGTCGGGCAGGGGGGTGGTGACGCCAAGGGGGTGCCGTGGGCCGCGGAGACCCCCAGGGAGATCGCCACGGCGACGGCGCCGACCAGGATGGTCACGACGAAGGTGACCGCGCCCCACTCACGGCGAAGTGCGTTCACGCGTCACCGGCGTCGATGCTCGCGAAAGCGCTTTGGAATTCCGGATGCCCGCGCCCGAGCCGCATGTTCGTCGCCAGCCAGCCCGCCGGCGTTCCGACATCGAGGAGCTCGCCTTCGAACTCCACGCCCCAGACCTCGCCGGTCGCGAGCAGACGGCCGATCGCGTCGGTGAGCTGGATCTCGCCGAGCGCTCCGGGCGCCGTCTCCCGCAGCGCGGGAAAGATCGCCGGAGTCAGCACGTACCTGCCCATCACGGCGAGGTCGCTCTTGGCCTCAGCGGCCGGCGGCTTCTCGACAACACCACTCACCCGGTGCAGCTTGCCACGCGACTCGGCGATCTCGGCACACCCGTACCTGGAGATCTGGTCGCTGGGCACACGCATCAAGGCAAGGATGGGCGTCCCGAGCCGCTCATGCGCGTCCCACAGCTGGCGGAGCACGGGCGGCTCGGCGAGCGAGAGGTCGTCGGGAAGCATGCAGAGGAACGTCCGGTCCCCCACCGCGCCGGCGGCGCAGAGCACGGCATCGCCGAGGCCGCGGGGCGACGCCTGACGGGCGACGGTGATCCGGCAGAGGTTCCCGGCGCGGCGCACCGCCTCGAGCTCGGCGGTCTTGCCGCGCTCCTCGAGCAGCCGCTCCAGCGCAGGATCTGGGCGCAGATGGGCCGCCAGCGCCTCCTTGCCCTCGGCGAGGACGAGGACGATCTCGTCGGCCCCGGATGCCACGGCCTCCTCGGCCGCCCACTGGATCACCGGGCGATCGAGAACCGGGAGCAGCTCTTTGGGAAGCTCCTTGGTGGCAGGGAGAAAGCGCGTCCCCAGGCCCGCGGCCGGGATCACGCATGGTCGCGAGTCCACGGCGGCGCATTGTCGCCCGTCGGGACGCGGGCGTGCTCCCCGTTACCCTTGCGCGATATGGCCGACACCAGGACGCTGCTCGTCGAAGCCGTCCGGCACGCCCTCGACGCCATGGACGTCGCCCCCTCCTTCGAAGTCGTGGTCGAGCGTTCGGCTCGTCCCGAGTTCGGCGACTGGTCGTCGCCCGCACCACTCGGCCTCGCCAGGGTGCTGCGCCGCGCGCCGGCGACGATTGCCGCGGAGCTCGCCGAGCACCTCGTGGCCGCTCAGGTACCCCGGGTACGGACGTGGACGGTGACGCCCCCCGGGTACGTCAACGCCCACCTCGACGACCACGCCTGGGCCGGGGCGGTGCTCGCCGGCGCCACCGTCCTCGAGACGACCGGCAGAGTTGACTTGCCCACCGAGGCGGCCGCAGCCGCCGGCAAGACGCTCGTCGAGCACACCGCCACCAACCCCAACAAGGCGGCACACGTCGGACACCTGCGCAACGCCTGCATCGGAGACACGGTTGCCCGCGTGCTCCGGCGCACCGGCCACACCGTCGAGGTGAACAACTACATCGACGACACCGGGGTCCAGGTCGCCGACGTGGTGGTCGGCATCCGCCAGCTTGGCATCGAGCCGATGCCGAGCGAGCCCTTCGATCAGTACTGCTCGCGGGTGTACATCGCAGTGTCCGCGCGCTACGACACTGACCCCGACCTGCTCGAGCAGCGTCGCGCCGTGCTGCGCGAGATCGAGGAGGGCGGGAACGAGACGGCGGTGTTCGTCAAGGACGTTGCGCGCCGCATCGTGAACGCGCACCTCGCCACCATGCGGCGGTTCGACATCGCCTACGACCTGCTCACCTGGGAGTCGGACATCATCGGCCTTGGTTTCTGGCGCCAGGCCTTCGAGCTGTTGCGCGAGTCGGGCGCGATCGTCCTTGCCGAGACCGGCAGGCTCGCCGGGTGCTGGGTCATGCCGGCCGAGGGCGCCGATGACGACGGGGACGACGACACCAAGGTTCTGGTGAAATCTGACGGTATCGCCACCTATACCGCGAAGGATATCGCTTACCAGCTCTGGAAGTTCGGCCTGCTGGGGCGCGACTTCTCGTACGTGCCATGGGAGGGTGACCCGACCCTCATGACCACGTCGTCGGTGCCGCAGCCGGATGCGCCACCGGCTCATTTCGGACGCGCGCAGCGCGTGATCAACGTCATCGACGCACGCCAGGCGTATCCGCAGCGGGTCGTGCAGCGCGCCCTGCGCCGGCTGCACCACGAGCGCGAAGCCGACAACTCGATTCACCTGAGCTACGAGGTGGTCGCGCTGACACCGGCCGCTGCGGCCGAGCTCGGCGTGGAGATCGAGGAGGGCCGCGACAGCGTGGCGTTGAGCGGGCGACGCGGCATCGAGGTGCGCGCCGACGACCTGCTCGACCGTGCCATCGCGCGGCTCACCGCCAACGCTCGCGACGCGGCCGGCGCAACGCTGGTCGCCGCCGGCGCGGTGCGCTACTACCTGCTCAAGTTCTCGCTCAACCAGATCATCGCGTTCGATTTCGACGAGGCGTTGCGCGTCACCGGTGATACCGGCGTGTACCTGCAGTACGCCCATGCGCGCGCCGCCGGCATCCTCCGGAAGGTCAGCGACGACGGTGCGGCCATCCAGGTTCCACACGAGCTGCACCCGGCGGAGCGAGAGCTCCTCCACGGCATCGAGGCGTACTCGCGAGCGCTGACCGAGACCGCGCTGGCGCTGTCGCCGTCGCTGCTCACCACCTACGCATTCGGTCTTGCGTCAGCGTTCAGCGACTTCTATGAGCACACCCCGGCGATCGTCCGCGAAGAGGACGCCTCGGTACGGCGATTCCGCCGCGGCCTGGTGGCGGCGACGCGCGCCACGCTCGCCGATGCGCTGCACACGCTCGGTATGGCGGCGCCCGACCAGGTCTGAGCCGTCTCCGGGCGCTGGTATGATCCGGGGCCTTCGGGCCCCGTTCGTCTAGTGGCCCAGGACACCGCCCTCTCAAGGCGGAGACCATCGGTTCGAATCCGATACGGGGTACGACTTTTCGTATACAATTTTGGCCGATGGCGCGCAACTTGTGGCTCCGCCCCGGCGGAAATGTTGCCCAAATGTTGCCGGACTGGCCAACCCGGCACGGCACGAAGCGTCACTTTGCGGTACGCGCCGGATGAGCCGGATCCACCGCAGGTCGCGAGGAACGTGGGAGGTCGTTCTCGAGCAGGGGCATGACCCGCGGACCGGAAAGAGGGTGCGCCGCACCTTCACGGTGCGTGGCACAAAGAAGGACGCTGAGCGCGAAGCGGCTGTCCAAGTGAGCGCACTGACGAGCGGGACCTATGTCGATCCGAGCAAGGAGACGGTGGGCGAGTTCCTGGAGCGATGGCTGCGCGACTATGTCGAGCCGTCGCTCGCTCTGCGGACACAGCTCCGCTACCGCGACGTTGTGCGCAACGATCTCACTCCCAACCTCGGCAGCATTCCGATCCAGCGGCTCCGTCCGACTCACATCCTCGCCGCCGAACAGGCTCTTCGAGCGACCGGTAACCGGAAAACGGGCGGCCCGCTCGCGCCGGCAACGGTCACGAAGATTCACAACGTGCTGCACCGGGCGCTCAGCCACGCAGTGGCCTGGCAATCGATCCCGCTCAACCCCGCAGATGCGGTCGACCGCCCGAGCATTCCGGCGTCGACGCCTCGTGTGCTCAGTCCCGATCAGGCCCGGACGCTGCTCGCCGCACTCGGTGACCACCGCTTCGGCCTGCCCCTTCGCACCGCTCTGCTGTGCGGCCTGCGCCTCAGCGAGCTCCTCGCATTGCGGTGGGCCGACATCGACTGGAACGGCGGTCGCATGCTGGTGCTGCAGTCCCTCGACTCGCGTCACGACGGCGCGATCCGGTTCAAAGCCACGAAGACACACCGCTCGGCGCGACCCGTGTCTGTCCCGCCGCGGCTGCTCGAAGCACTGCGAGAGCATCGCGCGGATCAGGTCAGGTGTCGGCTCGTGGCGGGCCAGCTTTGGCACGACTTCGATCTCGTGTTCGCTAACGCCACCGGCCAACCCATCACCTCAGGCTGGATCCGCAAGTCGTTCTACCGCCTTCTTGACGACATCGGATTGCCGCGCCTCCCGCTCCATGGACTCCGGCACACCATGGCCACACTCATGCTCGCAGCGGGTGAGCACCCCAAAGTCGTGAGCGAGCGCCTCGGCCACAGCAACCCCAGCTTCACGCTGACGGTGTACGGCCACGTGGTGCCCGGCATGCACGCGGGAGCGTCCCGAAGGCTCGAGGAGACGTTGCTGCCGAAGGCGTGATCGCGCGGTCCACGTTCGAGCCCGGGCCGCATGAGCGTGCGGGATCACGTTGTGTGCGCGTCGATCCACTGCAGGAGCGCATCGCGTGGCACGCGAACCACCCGCCCGATACGAATGACCGGAATCTCGTCGCAGCGAAGCAGCTCGTGGGTTCTGGTGCGCCCAAGCTGAAGTTGCTGTTCGACGTCGCGGACGGTCAGCAGCAGCGGAGCTTCTTCCGCTGGCCCGAAAACACCGCCCCGGGCGTCTGCATCGCCCTCTGTGGGCACCGGGGTCACTCCGTCCTTTGTCGTTGGTCGCCGGATATGACCGTTGGTGCGGCGTAGTGGCGTTCTCAGCTCGGCGTTCGCCTGGGGGCCGTCCAGCGGCAGCTGCGTCTGCTGCATCTGCGCCATCATAACGGGCTCGGCCCACCGATTCCCGGTGACAGCTTTTCAGCGAGCTCGTGGTCGAGGTCGTAACCAGGATCGAGGCCATCATGGTCCACGGGCAGCGCATGGGCGGGCGACGTCGTCGGCCCGGGCTCACGGTGACGGAGCCCGAGCAGGTGCCCCTGCTCTCGGTGTCGTAGGTCGCGCTCCCATGCCTTGCGCGTCCTGTCCGCAGCTTCGTCGATGCGCTCGTAATCGAGAGTGGAGTCCGAGGCTCCGCTCCGTTCCCAGGATCGCTCAAGCCGCTCCGCGAGCTCATCGGGGCGTTCTTCGTGGAGGTGCCTGCCGTGCTCGTCCGGGACTGGGGGACCGTCCGGCGTGTAGTAGAGATTCTCCTCGCGGCCTCGTGACATCGCGGTGTAGGTCCACTCTCTCCCCTCGTCGCCGCGGGCCAGCACCAGGCTCACGTCGACGCTGAGCCCTTGAGCCTTGTGGACGGTCATGGCGTAGCCGTAGTCGAGGGCGTCGTAATGGCGCACGTCGACGGTCACCTCGCGGTTGTCCGGTGTGCGTAGCGTCACGATGTGCATCTCGGGGTCGACGCCGAGCAGCTGGACGCGCATGCCGTTCGTGAGCCCGAGGTCGCGGTCGTTCTCCAGGCACACGACGCGCTCGCCGGCACGGAACTCCTTGGGCATGGCCACCGACCCGTCGCTGCGGATATGGAGTTCCCCGACGGTGATGTCAGGGCCTTCGAGCCTGCGACTGTCAGCCGCCTGGCGGTGGGCGTGGCGGTTGAGCGTGTCCACGTCTGCGCGGCGGTGGGTGAGCATGACCGCGTCCCGCCCCTGCTCGACTGCGATCCCGTAGTCGACGAGGATGTCGAACCGCACTTCGAAGTCCTTCCCGGTCTTCACGGCGTCGTGGCCGATGTACGCCGAGACGGCCTCGGCGATACGTCCCTCGCGCAAATCGGTGAGCGCTCGCCGCTCCCACTCATCGACCTGGCGCACGTTCTCAGCCATCTTCACGCTGCCGAGGTGATCGCCCAGGGCGCGGAAGGCGGCGCCGCCATCGATGGCGTGGAGCTGATGGGGGTCGCCGACGAGGACGAGTTTGGCCGCGTCGCGTGCGGCGTAGTCCACCAGCTGGGCCACCTGGCGGCTGCCCACCATGGCCGCCTCGTCAATGATCAGGACGGTGTTGCTCGCCTCGGGTGTACTTGCGAGGCGGTTGAGCAGGCTGTGCACCGTGCTCGTCTCGATACCCGCCTCCTGGCTCAGCTTGAAGGCGGCATTTGCTGAGAGCGCGGCGCCGATGACCCGGTGCCCGGAGGCATCGAGCACCTCCCGGCAGGCGGCGAGCGCCGTGGTCTTGCCGCTGCCCGCGGAGCCGTTCACCAGGGTCACCGCCTCACCCCGGCGGCAGATGGCGTGGATCATGGTCTGCTGCCCCCCGGTGAGGGTTCGGCGCGACGCGATCGCCTCGTCGACAAGGTCTGCGCTGGCGAGTCCTCGCCCCGACAGGCGACCGGCGCGCGCGGTGTCGAGCATGCGCTCCTCGATGGAGACCATCTCCGGCGTGGAGTACCGCCGGTCCTCCTCCATGTACTCCCGGAACGACGTCGGGAGCTGACGGGCTGCGTCCTCATTGAGGGCGCCGAGCCGGACGATGTTGCTGCGGTCGGCGAGGACGGCATCGACCATGCGCTCCAGCTCACGCAACGGAAGGCCAAGCGGTGCGTGTGCGGCGACAGCTCGGACGACGTCGCGCCGGGTGAAGGTCGCCGCCTCCGCGGTCAGGCCGCGCTCGCCGACGAGCTGGCGGACGTCGGTGACATCGAGGCCGCGTTCCGGTGTCCACTCTCGCCCGAACAGCGTCGCGATCCGTTCGCGGTCGAGCCCGACAGCCGCCGCTCGCTCGCGCCACTCGGCGACGACATCGCGACCGACGGGGACCTCGTGCTTGCCCTCGCGCGAGGCGAGCACGGCGAGCTTGTGCCCGTACCAGCTGTCCACGCCGAAGGCGGCGTCCATGGCCGCCACCTGACGCGTGCGTCGGCTGAACTCCTGACGCATCGCCCGGGTGATGCCGACCACCTCGAAGGTGCCGTTGCGTGCCACCGAGACATGGACGCCGAGCTCGCGCACCAGGGCGTCACGCAGCACCGCCTGACCTACGGCGCCAGCGGACGATGCGTGGCGATACAGGGCGACACCGTGCAGTTGTCCCCAGGTGCCGTCGTCGCGCAGCACGTAGTTGGGGATCGGGATGTGGGTGTGGAGCTGCGGGTCGACGGCGACCGCGCCCGTGGCCGCGTCGGTGACCGGTCGCGATGTACGGTGCAGGAATTGGGGCAGAGCGAGCTGAGCGCGCACCGGGATGGTCTCCTCGGACTCGCGGTCGTAGCGGCGTCCCCAACCGGCGTGCGCCTGAAGGTACTCGCACACCGCGTCCACCGCCTCCTGGTGAGCGCGCAGCACCGCAGCGCGCGTCGGTTCATCACCCACCGCACAGAGCAGCGAGACGCTCTTGGGTGCGCTGAAGGTGACGTCGTAGGCGACCACCGACTGTCGCGCCCAGCGTCGCTCCATGAGGTCGGTGCCGGTGCGAGGATTGCGACCGTTCAGCAGTGACCGCAGCTGTTCGCGGGTGACCGTGCCGTGCAAGCCGAGCTGCTCGGCAGCGCGTCCCATCCAGCGACCCGGCGTCTCGTCGCGTGTGACGTAGTACTCGACCTGCGCGTCCGTGGCCGCCTCAACCAAATATCGAACAACCTGCTCTGGGTCGACCAATTTCCCGATCGAGATCATCGACCTCAAGCATGACGGCAAAGCGCTCTCAAAACGCTTGCAGTTTCCGAATTCGGACGACGAATTCGGACGAGGTGGCCCGTCACATCGAAGGTGCAGATGTCGCAACCTAACGACCGTGCCTGAGACGCAGCGACTGATGACGAAGACCCGTCCAGCGCTTGTGTCGTTGCGTGTCGGTGAGTGCGAGCCTCTGCCACATACTGCCCACGCGATGACTTGCCGCGCGTGCTGATCTCGGCCACGGTCGCGTATCTTTGCACCACGTTTAAGGGCCTGCATCGCGATGCAACTGTCTGGACCTTGATTGGGATGCTGCGGTAGAGCGGGTGGAGGATGTGGTGGTGTAGGGGAGGTGGCCGCGCTGGTGGGATGCGATGGTGTATGGGGAAGTCGCTAGCGAGAGAAGTGGTGTGCATCTCTGTGGAGCGAGCCGGCCACGGCGTGTCGCGAGGTGCCGTGATCGGCCGCGTGGCAGGAGATCGCCGATGGCGCTGCGGAGTGCGCTCGGTTGCGGGCACCCGGATTTCGTCGACGAGGGTGCAGGAAGACGCGGAGCACCTGATGACTCCTCCGCACTTGACTCGCGCCGACTACATCCGTACCCTCCCCACCGCTTCCCGCCGCATGCATCGCACTCATTTCGCGACTCGAACCTCACAGTTTGCACTGGGACGCCGGAGGACGGCCGAAGCCGGGCCGTTCCGCATTCAAATCAGCGGGACGAGGCTCGAAGTCGGGAATCTGACCTCGGCCGATGCAGCAGATGCTCGACTTCGGCGCGTCGACGGACGACGTTGCGCCGCGATTCGCGACCAGCCGCGACACGATCGACCGCTGGCGCGCTGTGCTGGCGTTGTCTGCACCGCTGCTCACCCTGGTGCGCGAGGGCACCATCGACGTCAGCGACTGTCGCGAAGTGGCCCGNNCCCGCCGATCGCGAGGTCAGTGACACCTCGTCACGCGGCTTCTCTTCGGGACTCGCCGTCTTGCCCCGGTAACGCTAGGCGATCAGCTTTGCCTGTTGAGACCAGATCGTCCCCGACGGCACGAACACGTAAGCCGCCCCAACGTCCGAGTTCATAAACGGGGCGCCCACGACGGCGGTCGTGCCCGAGATCGCCACCGACAAGCCGAAGCCGAGGGCCGCCTCGCTNNCTCTGATTGCTGGGACCAATGCGTCCCCGAGCGTCCAAACACGTAAGCCGGTCTGGTCTTGAACGTCCCTAGGTTGGGGGCGCCGACCGCGGCGCTGATGCCCGAGATCGCCACCGAGTACCCGAACTGGTCGCCCATGGCTCCGTCGGAAGCGATCAGCTCCGCTTGCTGGGACCA
>PKWB01000143.1:683-20149 GCA_003131685.1 Candidatus Dormiibacterota bacterium | reverse complement strand
GAGGGCTTTCGTCGGGAAATGGTTGGAATGACGACTAGACCGTGCTTTTTGGAATCCCTTAGAATCGCGTCGACATCGACGCGCGCGCTTAAGGCCGAAGCCCGATGGCACTCCTCCCCGCTCCACTCTCTTGAGCATGAGCATCGTGCTCGCCGCGTTGACCGCCGGCGCATCGGCCCCGTAGTTGCCGTGAGTCGGGTGACAGGACGCTCCTGTGAGAGAGAGTCGGCTCACTCGAGGTGCGGGGTATTCGCTGTTCGGGCAGAATGATTGACCTGCAGATATGGAGCCTGGTACCAGCGACCTCGTGGTAAGGCGGATATGTCCTGACGATTGGGCGGTCGCGCGATCCCTGCGCCTGCGCGGCCTCGCCGACGCGCCGGATGCCTTCGCCAGAACCTACGAGGAGGAGTCAGTGCATCCGGATGCTTTCTGGATCGATCGGGCAGCGGCTGCATGCACGGGCAACGGTGTCGCCACGTTTCTGGCATTCGATGGTCACAAACCAGCCGGAATCGCGACCGGTATAGTCGACGATGGCGGCCAGTCGCAACTCGTCTCCATGTGGGTTGAACGCGCTTTGCGCGGTCAGCGCCTTGGCGAATCGCTCGTGAACGCGGTAGTTCAGTGGGCGCTCGACTGCGGATTCGAGCGGCTCTCACTTTGGGTGAGCGAGGACAACGGTCCCGCAATTCGTCTATACCAACGGGTGGGCTTCCAATCCACCGACCGGACAGATGCGCTCCGACTGGGCTCGGGCGTCCGGATCAGGATGTGGGTACGCCATCTCAACGCCGTTTGATCCCTAGCGCGCCTCTACCTACGTTCGCCCGCGGTGGCTCTGGCGACATTTGTGGGTGCTGGCCTGCGCCAGCGTGCTCGTTCGACACCTGGCCGTAGGCGCACGTAAGACTCGCGATCCGCAGCTGTGGCACCCAACGGATCGTCGTCGTCTGTTGCCTGCGCCTACCGTAACTGCCTCGGTATGGGCCGGCGGTCGTAGGTGACGCGACACAGTGGGACTCGCCGCTTGATGTTCCGTCCTCCGCCCCGTCCAGGTACGTGACGAACAGTGTGCGGTCCCGTAGTCGATTCCGTAGCAATCGACTAGCCCAGCGTTTTCAGGCGTTCCGGTCGCACTCTCGGGGGAGGGCCGTTATCTAAGTTGCGGATACGACGGCCTCGAAGATCTAGCGATCGGCTATTCAGTCGGGGCTCGGCCCCCGAGGAAACCCGGCCCGATGTCGCTGCGTGCGACGCGGCCGGGTCCCCATTGGAGAACTACCGGTTTACACCAATTGCCTCAGACGAGCGTCACTCCGCCCAGTCAAAGGTCCGGGTGACGGCCTTCTTCCAGAGCGCGTACTCCTGGTCGACCTTGGCCTTGTCCATCTGCGGGGTCCATTCCTTGTCCTTGCCCCAGTTCTCGCGAAGGTCTTCCACCTGCGCCCAGAAACCGACCGCGAGGCCGGCGGCGTAGGCGGCGCCCAGCGAGGTGGTCTCGGCGACGGTCGGGCGCACCACGGGCACGCCGAGCACGTCGGACTGGAACTGCATCAGGGTGTCGTTGAAGACCATGCCGCCGTCCACCTTGAGCGAGGTGAGCGCGACCCCGGAGTCGGCATTCATCGCATCGACGATCTCACGCGTCTGCCAGGCGGTCGCCTCGAGCGCCGCGCGAGCGATGTGACCCTTGTTGACGTAGCGCGTCAGCCCCGCGATGACGCCGCGAGCACTCGCCTTCCAGTACGGAGCGTAGAGGCCCGAGAACGCCGGCACGAAGTATGCGCCACCGTTGTCATCAACAGTCTTGGCCAGCACCTCGATGTCCGAGGACTTCTCGATCATGCCGAGGTTGTCCCGCAACCACTGGACGAGCGCGCCGGTGATCGCGATCGAGCCCTCGAGGCAGTAGGTCGCGTCCGCACTGCCCATCTTGTAGGCGAGCGTGGTGAGCAACCCGTTCTTCGACTGCACCGGCTTGGTGCCCGTGTTCAGGAGTAGGAAGTTGCCGGTGCCGTATGTGTTCTTGGCCTCGCCGACGGCGAAGCAGGTCTGCCCGAAGAGGGCGGCCTGCTGGTCGCCGAGATCGCCCGCGACAGGGATACCGGCGAGCACACCCTTGGCCTCCCCATAGGTCTCGCTCGACGCCCGGATGGCGGGGAGCATGGACCGAGGGATGGTCATGATGCTGAGGATCTCGTCGTCCCAGTCGAGCGTCTCGAGGTTCATGAGCATGGTCCGGCTCGCGTTGGTCACGTCGGTGACATGCACGCCACCGTCGGTACCGCCGGTGAGCAGCCAGATCAGCCATGCGTCGATGTTGCCGAAGGCGAGATCGCCCGCCTCGGCCTTGGCTCGCGCGCCGTCGACGTTGTCCAGGATCCACTTGACCTTTGGACCCGAGAAGTACGTCGCGAGCGGCAGTCCCACCTTGGCGCGGAATCGGTCCTGGCCGCCGTCAGCGGACAGCTGCTCCACGATCTTGTCGGTCCGCGTGTCCTGCCAGACGATCGCGTTGTACACGGGCTTGCCCGTACCACGATCCCAGACCAGGGTGGTCTCGCGCTGGTTGGTGATCCCGACCGCCGCGATGTCGGCGATGGCCACCTTGTCGAGCCCCGCCTTCACGACTTCTTGCGTGCGCTGCCAGATCTCGAGCGCGTCGTGCTCGACCCAACCCGGCTTCGGGAAGATTTGCTCGTGCTCTTTCTGATCGACGGAGACAACTTTGCCGCCGTGGTCGAACACCATGAAGCGCGTGCTCGTGGTGCCCTGGTCGATTGCTGCTGCGTATTTCGCCATCAATATCTCCTTTCGCCCCTTTTCGCCATACGTCATTCGATCTGGTCGCGCACGCCCATCCCGACGAACCCGCCGCACACAGGCTCGTGGCCCGAGCCTCCGCCAGAGACGATCGCCGCCTTGCCGCTGACTGGCGCGTCGCCTCGAACCACGAAGTTGGGCTCGAAGCGGACCCGCACCCGGTCGGAGTGGACGGCGACGATACTCTCCACGTCCTCCTTGACGGCGTCGTCGACGCGGTCGATCAGCTGCTTCATGACGTCACGCCACCATTTAGACCCGATCGGGCTGGACGTTTGGCCCGCCCCGCCCAGGCTCCGTCGGCGCCTCAACAGTGCTGCCGCTGCGCGATTGGCGAGCGTGGAGCACGTCACCGATGAAGAAGTCATAGGCAAGGGCGCCTATCACACCGCCGAACAGGGGAGCGACGATGGGTATCCAGAAGTAGTTGCTGAACGAGAAGCCGGCGCCGTTGTTGAAGGTGCCGGGGAGGGCTACCTTGCCCCAGCCAGCGAAGAAGGCGAACAGGCGAGGTCCGAAGTCACGGGCGGGATTGATCGCGTATCCGCTGTTGGCTCCGAACGAGGTGCCGATCGCGAAGACGATCCAGCCGATGATGAGCGGCCCGATGTTGCTGATCGGCGCCAGGTTCCGTGCGTCGGTCACGGCCAACACGCCGATCAGGAGGAACGCGGTTCCCACCGCCTCATCCACGAACGGCCCACCTAGGGTGCCGTGGAAGTAGGAGGCGGGGAAGGTGGCGAAGATCGAATAGCTGGCTAGCGCGTTGCCGGCGCTCGGGATCAGGTGCGCCGCTGAGTCGTAGGCGGAGATGGCGCTGCCGTAAACCCAGTAGACCAGCGCCGCGGCGACGAAGGCCCCGATCACCTGGGCGATGACATACGGGACGACGTGTTTCCACGGGAAGCGGCGCCTCACCGCCAGGGCCAGGGTGACCGCCGGGTTGATGTGCGCTCCGCTCACGCCGCCGGCCACGTACACGCCCAACATCACGGCGAAGGCCCATCCGAAGGTGATCAGGAGCCAGTCGCCGCTCGCCAGGAAGATGGTGGTCGACGATGCGGCCCTTCCCGAACTGTTCAGAGCAGCGACCGCCATTGCTACAACGCCGTCGCCGAAACAGATCAGCACGAACGTTCCGAAGAATTCAGCCGATAGCTCGCCCCAGAGGCCGTGCAGACCGAACCGCTGCCGGCCTGCTCCGTGTATCGGTCGATACTCATCAGCCACAGCAATCCCTCCAAACGCCTGTCCCCATGACCTCCGAGACATAGATATTCGGCATGAGTGCCAACCTCCACTGCTCGAGCTACCCCTGATTGGGCCGCATGGGTGGCATCCTATCGCAAATCAAACCAGCAAGTCTCCTTGCTTGACGCCGCGCGAGGGATGGATCGAAGTGCGCATCCTGCGTCGCCTTGCTATGCTGTAAGGCAGCTTTCAGCTTGCCGACACGGCATGTACCCCTCCCCTCTTAGTAGGTGGCCGACCAGTTTGTTTGTAGTCTCTCAAACGCTGAACCTGAGTTTCTTGACGAACGAACACTGAGCTGCGAGGAATGGGCACTCCGTCGACGCCGACCCACCCTGCCAGGGCGGCGTCATGTCGTCCAAAACGCGCTAGCCGGGAGACGCTCTTCACGTTTTCGTTGCGGCAGTAATCGGTTGTGCCCAGGCCGATCCAGTCGATCGAACGAGCCGCAGCCATCCTCCTGCTCCTCTCCGGGCGAGCCCGCCGGCTGAGTATTGCCGAGTTGGCGGGGGAGTTGGGACTTCCGAAAGGGACCGTCTACGGCATCCTCCGCACGCTGCGATCCGTCGGCTTCGTCGAGCATGATCCAGAGTCGGGGAGGTACCAGGTCGGGCCTGCCCTCCTGCACATGGGGAGCAGCTATCTGGACGGCAACGAGCTGCGGGCACGGGCGCTGACCTGGTCGGATTGGCTGGCAGCACACACCAACGAGAGCGTCCGCCTAGGCATCGTCCGCGAGGGCCACGTGCTGGTCGTGCATCACGTCTTTCGTCCCGACAACAGCCCCCAAGCGCTGGAAGTCGGGGCACTCCTGCCAGTACACGCAACAGCGATGGGCAAGGTTCTGCTCGCACATCACCGCTACCTCGCCGCTGCGCTGAGCACCCAGAAAACGCTAGCGCGCTTCACCCGATGCACGATCACCGACCCCCGGCGGCTGATCGCGGAGCTCGAGAAGGTGCGCGAGTACGGATGGGCGTCCGCGGTAGGGGAGTTCTTCGACCGCGAGGCCTCGTGTGCCGCCCCCATTTTCGACCGGCGCGGTATCGCGGTCGGTGCCATCGCCATCTCCGGGCCGATCGAACGGATCTGTCAGGGTTCCCAGCCGCGCCCCGAGCTCGTCGCCTTGGTACGGAAGGGTGCACGAACAATCTCTAATGACCTCGGGGCGTTGCCGTGGTAATGGCGACGGTAAATTCGTTTTCAAAATGGTGGTGCTGAGGGACGGGATCGAACTGGCGACACCAGGTTGGCTGGTCGCCTTCGGACTCTCAGATGTGTCAGGAGCAGATCGGAACGGGCGAGCGACCGGACGCGATTGCGAAGTGCGCTAAGTGACCTGACGCGTCATGGAAATCTATGGTCGTCGTGCTCCGTATGGTCAGCTCCCCCATATCGTAAGGATTCCCCCAGCCCCTAGGCGGATTCCCCTGGCCGTCGGTAAGTGCTGGGTCTGCGTAGAAGACTTGGCCGTCGATGGTCGCAGACAGCACGCCGCAGTGCGTGTAAAGACTGTAGGGCGAGGAACTCCCGACCCTGACGGAGACGCTCGGCCCCGGTGCGTTGACCCTTCTGGCGGGACCTCCAGTGGATCCGCATGCCGCCAGCGCCACAGAGATCGCCACGCCAATTAGCGACGCTACGCGCCTGTTCACGCTGCCAGTACGCGTCTCGGCGCGAATAGTTCCACCATCGCTTCGATGTTCTTGGCATGTGACAGCCCAGACGACCTCCCCGCGGAACCACATGGACGATTTCTAGTTGGGGCATCCATTCGGGCGCTCCGGGCCGGCCGCTTACGTCTTTGAGGCGGCTCTGCCGCTCTGGTGCGTTAACTGCACGCTGAAGGTGACCGTCGGTGAGCGCGCCTGATTGCAAAGTCAAGGGCCTTCAAAAGGTTGTTGCAGACCAGGGATGAAGGGCACCAAGAGGAGCAGGGCGGTCAGCAGGAGCATCACCCCGAGCACTGCGATATCGGTGTTCGCGGCGCTGATTCCCAGAAAGCCCGGTGGATGAGTTGTGGGGTCGCAGCCGGGCGGGACAGTTCCCACGCGGGCAGACGAAACTTTGATTGGCTCCCACGCTGGCGCGGCCCAAGAAGCCTTGGTTCACCGGGCGAGATGCAACGCCGCGGCGTCGAACGGCACCTATCCCGCGGATGTGGAGGGCACGTGAATACTTAGTCGGGAAACACGAACTTGGAACCGCGGGGGCCGTCCACGGCACTCATGCAAAGCGCGTCCAGTGCTCGCCCGCCGGTACTGCGTTGGCGCTCCTCACCCGGCCTTAGGATCATGGAGGTCCCGCGTCGGAACGATTCAGCTCTCGCCGGGGACCGGCAGCTGATCGTAGACGACGTGATCACCCAAGGAATGCACGCCTTCGGTGAGCTGGTGCTCGCGCAGCGATGCGTCGTGCATGATATGGCGGATGTCGAAGCCGTGGATCAGCGTCAGGTAGTCACAGAGCAGGCGGCGGTGGCAGCGCCACCACAATGACTCGGAACACATCACCGCAACAACCGCCTCCGCCGCCAACTTCCCAAGGTCGTCTGCACCTGCAATGAATTCCTCGGTCAGCATGTAATCGGCGTATCCCCTGAACGCGGGGTGGCGCAGTGCGGTGTTCGACGACTCCGGAGAGGGCTTACGGAAGCCGCCCAGGGTGCGCTCCCACTGGTAACTGATGCTTGCCGTTGGAAGCCATCGCTCCATCTCGGCGCGAGCGAATTGCGGGTTATGCCGGCTGCCGGGCGCGGAGCGAGTGTCGACGAGTCGACCCGCTCCGGCACCACATAGCAGGCTGACGAATTGCTCCGCCGATATGGTGCCGTGCCCGATGGTCAACAGGTGCATCGAACCATTGCTCCACGCAACTTTAGAGTTTCGGCCGGTTAGCCCGCCACCAGGCGCCCCGTCCGGATTGTCCCAGAAGGATGCGGAAGGTCATATTCGAGCACCACGTAACTACTCGAGATAGTCACGCAAGCGCGTGCTGCGCGACGGGTGTCGCAGTTTGCGCAGCGCCTCCGCCTCCATCTGGCGAACACGCTCGCGACTGACGCCGAACCGGTTGCCGATCTCTTCCAACGTCCGCAGCCGACCGTCGAGAAGGCCGAAGCGCAACTGCATGACACGGCGCTGGCGCGGTGTCAAGGAGTCGAGAACGGTCTCGACTTCGGTGCTCAGCTGCGCCCGCATTGCCGCTTCGGGCGGGGGGACAGCGCCTCTGTCCTCCACGAAGTCGCCGATCTGCGCATCATCGTCCTCTCCGATTGGCGTGCTCAGCGATAGCGGCTCCCTGGAGATGGCGAGCACCTCCTGGACTCTGTCGGGCGTGATGCCCAGTTCCTCGGCGACCTCCGCACGGGTGGGTTCGCGACCGAGCTCTTCGCGCAGCCGTAGAGAGACCTTGCCGATCTTGGTGATGACCTCCCCGAGGTGCACCGGGAGGCGGATAACGCGAGACTGGTCCGATAAAGCCCGGGTCATCGCCTGGCGAATCCACCAGGNNTAGGTCGAGAACTTGTAGCCGCGGTGGTAGTCGAACTTCTCCACTGCGCGCATCAGGCCAGTGTTGCCCTCCTGAATGAGGTCAAGGAAGGACAAGCCACGGCCCGGGTACCGCTTCGCGATCGAGACCACCAAGCGGAGATTGGCCTCGGTGAGCTTCCTGCGTGCCGCATCGTCGCCCATCTCGATTCGCTGAGCCAACTCCACCTCTTCCTCGCGACGCAGCAGGGCGAACTGACTGATCTCCTTGAGGTAGAAGCGAATCGGATCATCGCTGGATACGCTACCGACGGCTGCAGCCGGAAGCGCCGACTCCGCCGGCTCGCTATCGTCGGGGTAGTCCTCACCGTCGCTGACCTCAATGCCCATCGCCCGGAACAGCCGAAAGATCTCCTCGATCTGATCGCGCTCGGCGAGGCCGGGAAACCTCGCCAGGATCTCGCCGGGAGTGAGGTGGCCGTCCTCCTTGCCCTGGAGGATGAGGGACTCGGCAGCCTGGACGGCCGCATCGTCAGGGCCGCGAGTTGCTATTGCGACGACCGCGCTCATCGAGCAAGTCGCGCCCACCGGTGCTGTCGAGGGCGACGGCCAATGCTTGCGCCCAAGGGCGGCCGGTGGGCAAGGCTCATGGTCCTCATCCTGGTCGGATGAACCGTACCGCTCATCAACTCAAGGTGACCTGTCAGTTTGTATATAGCAACATCTGGACGGTACACCCCAGATCCTCGCGAGCGCAAATCCCACTTCCCGATGTCTCGGACGGGTCGGCAACTCCTCGGCGTCGGGCAGCTCGCGGCTTGTCGTCGGCAGGGCTATGGAGATCTGCCGCATTGAATGTGTCTATCCGACGCCGCGGCGGCGCCGCGGACACTCCTCGCTTATTCCCGTGTAGGAGCGCTATGCCTGCGCTCGGCGCCGAACACTTAGCCGTCACGGCCTTGGGTGGCAGCGCACCCGCATGACAGGCGGGAGGGCCGGCACGAGACCCGCGAGCTGATGGAGAAGGCTGTGGAGGCGTCTCTGCCATGTCACCCAGCATGTTCCGGACCGCTAGGATACGAGTCGACGCACGGGCTCGAACGAGCGCGATCAAAGTCCGCTCGAGGGATGGAGCGGGTGACGCGTCGTCACCCGCTTGTTGGAGGGAGGCGAGGCCACCAAGAGTACTATCGCGTCCGTTTGATTGAATCGTATCAGCTCATCCTCCTCGCCGTCTCGCCGCACCAAGTCCAGCGCCTCTACCGCAGCTCAAGGCAACCATGTCTGCGCCGCTACGGGTCAGCCGGCGGTGCAGCTGCATGTTCCGGAAGCCCGCATGGTCCGGAAAGCGCGGCAACGGCTTGTTGCAATCGGCCAGCGTTGACGATCGAGGTTTGCACCGCGTCGGAACCCACCTTAGGCCTCCAGACTGAAGTCCACGATCCGCAACGGCAGGCGATCGTGTTTCCCAGAACTCAGCAATCGTGGGACAACCAGCACCGGGCAGCGTGCGATTTGCAGCAGACGGTGTGCGACGCCGCCGAGGAGCAGGCCTCGCAATGGTCCGCCTTCGACATTGCCGAGGACGATAAGGTCAGCGTCGATTGCCCGAGCGGCCCCCGCAATCGCATGAGCTGGGCTCCTAGTGACGACTTGACGTAGCTCGTACTCCGCATCCAGACCCGCCGCTTGCAGTTCCACGACCTGCTCCTTGATCCGAGCTTGTATCTCCGGCTCCAGAGCCTGCGAGTGGTGGACTCCACCGTGCCCAGGTATCAACTCATCGACGTGGACCACTCGCACACGGCACCGATGCTCAACCGCGAGAGTACGCGCGTAAGCCACGGCTGCATCACCAGCCTCGCTACCATCGGTGGCAACTAGGATGACCCGGAACATGTTAACGCCGAGGAGGAGCCACAACTCGACAGCTTCGGGCTGAGTCGAATCCGAGCACCGGCCACGTTTCTCGAGACAGTACGCAACGCGATGCGGCCAAGAACGCCCAACAGCCCATATCGAGATACGCGGTGGTCCGAGGTGAACGGGGACCATGGCGCGCCCCGACTTTCGTCATACCCTTTCGAGACGTCGTTGCGTCGCAAACCCGTCCAGNNTGCTGATCTTTCCCCAGCGGAAAGCGTGAGGGTCGAGCGCGTAGTGCAGAACGAGTCCGTCGCTGATGGCAAGGAGCAGCGCTGCCAACGCATTGGGCGGAAAGTCGATGGTCATCTCGCCAACTGCGACCGCCTCCTCAACCCACTCTCGGAGCACACGCTGCCGTTCCGCGACCACGGATGTCACCACCGCACGCACCGCCGGATACGTCTGCATCGCGCCCCAGACATCGGCACGCAACTGGACGCGTGCGGGGTCACTCCCTGCATCAGCATCGTCTCGGTCACCTTGCGGAGCCGCTGGACCGGACTGAGCCGAAGCGTTGCCGGATCGTCCGCGACACGGACGATCGAAGCAGCATCGTCGGCGATCAACGCCAGGAGCAGCGCCTCCTTCGAGACGAAGTGGCTGTAGAAGGCTCCTTTGCTCAATCCGGCGTCGGCGCAGACATCGTCGACGGTCAGATCGCGGNNCCTCCTGTGCGATGCAACGCCAGGCGGCGTCGAGGAGACGACGCCGCCGCAGTTCTCGCGTGCTGTCGAGCAGCTTTGGCACGCCGCCAGCCTACCACGAACCAAACCGGCTGGTCCTCTTCGAGCCGTTCATTTACTTGCCATGATTCTGGGCACTATTCAGCCTGGGATAAGGTGGCATTCTCCGGTCCGACGGAGTAAGATCTGGATTGGCCTCCATACCAGCTAGTTTGTTTGCTGGGCCTGCCTGCTGGCTTGGTCAGTCCGGGGCGACGGAATCTCCCCCGAACGCCCTTCTACAGCGCTGCGGCGACCTCCTTTGCGAGGCCTTCGACGCTGGCACGCAAGGAGGCGGCACTCACAACGGCGGATCGGGCCCCGACGCAGACCAAGAGATCACCCACTGAGAACACGACGAACGCAACACCTGGCGTGGCCTCGCCCACTGCACTGTCGCCAACGCTTCCCACCGAGAAGGATTGAAAGGGTTGCACCGGTTCTCCAAGGGAGAAGAAGGTCGCGGCGGCACGTAAGGTTGACGAGTCGACGCCGCCCGACACCCACTTGATTTGCACTGCGGCGCTGTTCGCTTCAGCCTTGGAGTCGGCAAAGATGCAAGCGACGTACCCAGATTCTGCCTCAGGAACGTTAGTGGCTTGGTTGGAAACGTTCGTGTCGCCGCTCACCTGGGCAGCGATGGCTTGTGTGAGAAAGGAGCACGGCCGAAGCAATTGCGGAGGGGATGACGTGGACAGCCAGCTTGGTGACGTTGACGCGTGAGGGGTCGAAACAGTCGAGCTGCACCCAGCGAGGATAGCGCCAGTGGAGAGTAGGCAAAGATCGCCGAGCCCGCGGGTACGAGTGGCGGTGCGCATGGCTCATGACACTAACACTGCGCCAAACAACGCCTCCCATTCCATAGGAACGCGATGTGCTCAAGGGGCCGCTGCACAGTTCCAGCCATGTCGCGCGTTTGGGTTCCACGTTACGCGATGGACGGCAGCATCACATCGGCAGGCTGGAAGCAGCGTTGAGCACCCTCGGCCTCAGCGACCGCACGATCTGCATGGTCGCGACTTCAGGCGTGGCCGGCATACCCGTGAGACATCGACGACTTCGAGCCTGAATTGTCATCGCGATCGAGGTAGTTCCGTAGCGCGCAGAGATTCACGCGAGGCACGCTCGGGACAGGTGTCGACATAGATGCTTGGTCTCGATCCTCACGCTTCCGCTGCGCTTGTGCGTCGACGGCTCACCCATGAAACCAGCGGGCTCACCGAACGACGCCCTCGTCGCGGAGCATGGCGATGTCCTCGGCCGCGTATCCGAGTTCGCGAAGAACTTCGTCCGTGTGCTCCCCGAGCTCCGGCGGCGGACGTCGCACGGTCGCCGTGTAGCGCGAGAGCTTGATTGGAGACCCGGTCATGCGCAGCGTTCCAGCCGTGGGATGCTCGGCGGCCAGCACCATGTCGCGTGCCTGCACCTGAGGATGTGCGAGCGCGGCATCAATGCCGTTGATGGCGCCGGCGGGGATGCCGGCCCTGGACAGCTCGTCGGCCCACGCAGCCGAGCTCCTGGCAGCCAGGGCGGTCTCGATGAGTGGGATCAACAGGGTGCGGTTGGCCACCCGCTGCGGGTTGGTGACGAAGCGAGGATCATAGACCAACTCAGGCAGGCCGACAAGCGTGGCGAAGCGCTGCCACAGTGTGTCATTGCCCACCGCGACCATCAGGTGGCCATCGGCCGTGCGCAACGCCTGGTAGGGGACGATGGTCGGGTGGGCTGACCCGTAGCGCCGCGGTACCTCGCCCGATGCAAAGTAGCCGCCCGCGAGGTAGGTCAACGAGGCGATCTGTCCATCAAGGAGCGATATGTCGATCCACTCGCCGCGGCCGGTCGTGTGGCGAGCATGGAGAGCGGCGAGGATGCCGATCGCCGCCCACATGGACGCGCCGAGGTCCGCCGCGGAGTTGCCGACGCGCACCGGTGCTCCATCGGCTTCACCGGTAACGCTCATCAGACCGCCGAGTGCCTGGGCGATTGCGTCATATCCCGGCTCAGACGCATACGGGCCGGTCTGACCAAACCCCGAGATTGAGGCGTAGATCAGCTGCGGGTTGCGTGCGCTCAGGTCGTTATAGCCGAGCCCCAGCCGGCCCGCAGTTCCCGGCCGAAAATCTTCCACCACGACGTCGGCGCGATCGGCGATGCGCAGGGCGATATCGCGTCCTCGCGCGGTCTTCAGGTCGACCGCGATGCCGCGCTTGTTGCGGTTCACCGACAGGAAGTAGGCCGACTGGTCGCCCTGATAGGGGGGCGCCCACTCTCTCGTATCGTCACCGGTACGCGGGTTTTCGAGCTTGATGACATCGGCGCCGAGATCGGCAAAGACCATCGTGGTAAAGGGACCGGAGAGGATGCGCGAGAGGTCGAGGATGCGCACGCCCGCAAGCGGACCCGACGACGGCGGCGGCGCGCGCTGCGAATCCATCGAGCAGCGGTCCTAGGTATAAAACTGACGGAGTCTGTTGACACTTGGGCCTCCAATTCACGAGGAGGCACCTGTGACCGAGAGAGAACTGGCAAGGGGAGCAGCTCGGCGCTTGGCAATCATTCGCCATGTCCAGGAAGTCACCGGCAACGTCGCTCTGACGTGCCGCTACTACGGGATCACTCGGCAGTGCTACTACGTCTGGTTCCGGCGCTATGAGGAGTTCGGGGTTGAGGGCCTTCGGGACCGCTCTTCACGGCCGCACCTGAGCCCCAAAACCACTCGAGAGGAGGTCGTCGGCAAGATCATCTACCTGCGCCAGAACTACCACTTCGGGCCGCACAAGATCGCGATGTATCTCGAGCGGTACCACGAGATCAAGGTCAGCCCCTCCGGCATCTGGCGAATCCTCAAGCGCCTCGACATGAGCCGTCTGCCGGCGTCACAGCGCTACAAACGCCACAAGGAGCGCTGGAAGCGCTACGAGAAGCCTCAGCCCGGGCATCGGGTCCAGGTCGACGTGAAGTTCGTGGCGCCGATCGGGGGCACGCGCAGGAAGCACTACCAGTTCACCGCCATCGACGACTGCACCCGGCTCCGCGTGCTCCGGGTCTACGACCACCTCAACCAGAAGACCGCCATCCAGTTCATCGACTACGTGTTCGAGAAGCTCCCCTTCCGGGTCGAGGCGATCCAGACCGACAACGGCGCTGAGTTCCAGTCCGCCTTCCACTGGCACGTCCTCGACCGTGGCGTCCAGCACGTGTACATCAAGCCGGCCACGCCCCGGCTCAACGGCAAGGTCGAACGATCACATCGGATCGACGCCGAAGAGTTCTACCGACTCCTCGATGGCGTCGTGCTCGACGACGCCCGGCTGTTCACCACCAGGCTCCAGGAGTGGGAGAACTTCTACAATTTCGACCGCCCGCACGGAGGCTTGGGTGGCCAAACTCCCTACGAGCGACTACGCCAAAAGACCGGGGCCCTTGTGTAATCGGCCATCGTCAGTTGCACACCTAGGCGGCACGCCGACGTAGAGGTTGACCACCTCGTCGATGTGGAGCAGGTCGCGTCCTCTGCCCTCGAGGCGGTCGTCGATGCCACCATCGGCGTGCTCGAGACTGTCTTTTGCCCGTGCCTGCAGTTGCTCCAAGGTCCAACCTGAGTGGGCGACGCCAACCACCGGAACGTTCAGTGCTCCGCGCTTGGTCAGTGCGTAGAGGGCGGGGAAGATCTGCTTGTAAGCCAGGTCGCCCGTGGCACCAAAGAACACCAGTGCATCCGAGACCCTGCCAGCCGATTCGCTCTTTGCCATCTCAGTTCAGTTGAGCGGTGTGCGAACGTCCACTCCGACGGGTAGTCGAGACAAGTCGCTCCGGGAGTACGAAGTCCTGGCGATCGACGAACACCACCGCCGTGGGACGTTCCCCCAGCAGTCCGGACGAGCGGGTGGCCGGTGCCACTCGCTGTTGGAGGGAGGGCATTTGTGCCATAAAAAACGACGCGTCAGTTTGTCTACGGTACCTTACCGAACTCGATGACCGGCGCAGATGGTCCTCACGCGAAGGTCCGCCGAAGCCTTCATCAGACATTCACCGGGTGCCTTTGCGTTGCGAAGCCGCCAAGCATCCCATCCACAGCCTTGCTGATCTTTCCCCAGCGGAAGGCGTGGGGATCGAGCGCGTAGTGCAAGACGAGCCCATCACTGATGGCGAGGAGTAGGGCGGCCAAGGCGTTGGGCGGGAAGTCGATCGACATCTCCCCGATAGTGACCGCCTCTTCAACCCATTCTCGGAGCACGCGCTGCCGCTCGGCGACCACCGCCGTGACCGCGGCACGTATAGCTGGATACGTCTGCATGGCACCCCAGACGTCGGCCCGCAACTGGACTCGTGCGGGCTCCGCTCCTTGCATGAGCATCGACTCAGTCACTTTGCGAATCCGCTGGACTGGACCGAGCTGCAGTGTCGCCGGGTCCTCCGCAACGCGGGCGATCGAGGCAGCATCGTCCGCGATCAAGCCCAGGAGGAGTTCCTCTTTTGAGACGAAGTGGCTGTAGAACGCCCCCTTGCTCAGCCCGGCGTCGGCACAGACATCATCGACGGTCAGATCGCGGTANNGCGATGCAGCGCCAGGCAGCGTCGAGAAGCTGCCGGCGGCGCTGCTCCCGCGTGCGTTCAAGCAGTTTTGGCACCCTGTCAGGCTATCACGAAGGAGACCGATCAGTCTTCCGGATCCCGCAGGTCAATCAGCTACCCCCCACCTCGTAAGGCGCGCGGTCGAGATAGCATTTGCCGGTCCGAGGGAGTAGGATCTAAGCTTAGTACTCATACCGATCAGTTTGTTTGAGCCTGGTGCACTGGTACGGTCACCATCAGGCCCTTGAGGATCGACGTGTACGGAAGCACCGAACAAGATGCAGGGGCTCGTGGATCGCTGTCGCAGGTGACCGGGAATCTCGGTTGGGAGGACCACGCTGCCCATAGGCACGAGGGTAACTTCGCTGTCGGACAAGAACTGACGGAGCATCACGCCGAGCTCCTAGGTCAGAAAGGCAGCTTCGCTTCGGGTGTAACCCTGAAGCTACAGGCCCACCAAGGGACCTTCGCCGAGGGGCAGGAGCACGAGAACCCACATCCCGAGGTTCTTGAGAATAGGGGCGGTTTTGCGGCGGGTCAGCGAAAAGGCGCCCGTCTTAGACAAGGACGAGGGAGCCTTCCGTCGTTCGCGTAGCCCCATCTCGCCGACTTCTCGATCAGTCGGCGATTCGATTGGCGAAAAAAGACTCGAAGACAAGCATCGGAGAATTGATATGAATCGACAGGAGCGTTCTGAAGCCGAACTTCGCGATGGCATGGCGTCCGGCATCCCAGGCCCCGAGCCACGTGACGGCATGACATCCGGCGTCCTGGGGCCTCAGCCTCTCGACGGTATGGCATCCGGCACACCCGGACCCGTCCCGCTCGATGGCATGGCATCCGGCAAATCCGGGCCCGAGCCACTCGACGGTATGGCATCCGGCGAACCCGGACCTGAGCCGCCCGATGGTATGGGATCTCACGTTTCTTCCTCGTAACGGACAGGAGGTACCGATGCCCAACGTGAGCGCTTTTCACACTGAGTCCCTGACGTACTCGGAGAAGGAGCGGAGCGTCTATCACGACCAAAGTGAGTGTGGTTACGGCAAGAGAGTCACCAACGACGGCAATGCCATCGCCGGGAGGGGTATCGAACGCGAACTCTGCGACCAGTGCGCCACTCTCGACCGAGAGACGTTGGCGTAACCGGCCGATGCGCCGACCTTGATCGAGGGCGGGGCGCAGGTCGCTGCTTTCCTAGCACTTAGGTTCAAGTGTTTCCCCGTGGTCAGTTCATCCAGGGACATAGGGTCTGCTGGTGAGCCACGTCCACCGTTCGAATCACCGAACACGCGCGCATACGACCTTGCCAGCCGGCCGGCTCTTGTCCTCTCAGTTCACGCGTCGACTAGCGCAAACCGCGGTGCGGTCCCGATACCCTCGTTCCCCAATGGGTCAGCGAGTCGTCGAGTGATCGGACCTCATGCGGATCCCGGTATCACAAACGCAAGGCTGGCAAGGCAGCACCAGCAGATGGTCGCCCTCAGGAGCAACGAGATTGCAAAGCGTCGCCAGCTGCCGAGGCGCGAAGATGGGCAACCTCGGATGTACGCTCGGCGAATCTCAAGGCTGTCATGGCCGGATGGGGCAACCGCCGTAGATCTCCCTGTCAGCCGCGTCGAGCTAGCGCCTTGTCAACGACGCCGTGCTCACGCGAGGTGACGTCGGCGACGCGCGCATTCCCGATAGATGAGCGACTGTCCGTAGCGACTTCGAATCCAGTGCAGCCGTCGGAATCATCTCCATCAGTGTGTGCGCAATCTCACCCAATCCCATCGGTTTGTGTAGGACGCGGATGTCGTTCATATGGCGCAGCACCTCTAAGCGAGCATCGTTCTTGCCTACGCCAGTGAACACCACGATCGGAAGTGCCGGAGAGGCGCGCAAGGCGCGCAGACTTCTACAGAGCGTGAGACCGTCATAGCCTGGCATCTGAAGGTCTGTGACGAGCGCGTCGGCGCCTTCGGACACAATTGTCGCCATTGCGGCCGTGCCATCCGCGACCGCGACGACGTCGAAACCGCGATGACGAACCGTGAGAGCAATGAGTTCGCGCATGTCGATATCATCGTCGACCACAACGACGCGCGGAGTTGATGCGCGTTGGGTGGTCTGTGCCATTGTCGTGTATGCCTCCAATCGTCATGCCGGGACTTGGGCACGTCACTCGTCGTGACATCCAGCATGAACGCAGCTCATGACCAAAGTCGGTGCGCCAGCGTACGGAGGCTCGGAGCGCCACACCGCGTGGTGCACAGACAGCTTGCTAGAACCTTGGTGATCGCGGGCGCTCAGCTGACGCCTCGCGAGCGGTCATGAGTGCTCCGATGAAGCCAGACCGCGAGCCCGATGCATCCAGCGTCAATGGTAGGGGCGAGAAGCCGTCCGAGGCGGCATGCGGGAGGCCAACGTCAGACGCCGTTCGCCGTTTCAACATGGTCTCGCCGCCACATGGCTCCCGGTGCCTGCACCTCGGTCGCTGGGGTCAACGTAAGAACAAACGCCGGCTCGACGCTAGAGCAGCGTGAGTGACAAACCCGATGTCATTGCCTGCTGGATACAGAATGACATCTCCAGCGCGGCCACCCGGACCTTCCGGTGACCGTGAGCGCACTGTCGTCGAGCCGCTGGGGCAGACTGATCCCAGTCGCCTTCGTCACCTACAGCTTCGCGTATCTCGACCGATCCAACTATTCACTCGGAGCCGCCGGAGGCCTCCAGAGTGCCCTCCACATCACCTCGGCTGAAACCGGCCTCCTCGGAGGCCTCTTCTTCCTCGGCTACTTTGTCTTCCAGGTCCCGGCTGCGGGATTCGCCGAACGCCGCAGCGTGAAGAAGCTGATGTTTTGGTCGCTCATCCTCTGGGGCATCTTCGCCGCCGCACAAGGCGTCATCCCCTGGTTCTGGCTGTTCCTCATCGACCGCTTCCTCCTTGGAGTGGTCGAAGCGGCTGTCATCCCCGCCATGCTCGTGTTCCTCACCCATTGGTTCGCCGACTCCGAACGCGGGCGAGCGGATACCTTCCTCATCCTCGGAAACCCGGTGACCTTACTGTGGATGTCAGTAATCTCGGGCTATCTGATCGCAGCCACGAGCTTCCGTTGGATGTTCGTCATCGAGGGACTACCGGCGATCGCATGGGCCTTCGTCTTTAGAGCTCTCGTAGCCGACCGACCGCGCGACGCCAAATGGCTGGACCCAGATGAGCGCACGGCCATCGAGAGTCAACTCGCCGCAGAACAAGCGGCACTCCCGAAGGGGCACGGCTACCGCGAAGCCCTTCTATCCCGAACTGTCATCATTCTTGCGCTCCAGTACGCTCTTTGGAGCATTGGCATCTATGGGTTCGTGTTCTGGTTGCCTACCATCGTCAAGTCCCTTTCCGGCGACGGGATCGGGTCGACGGGCGCACTAGCGGCAGTCCCCTACGCGCTCGCGATCATCCTGATGTTGGTTGGGTCATACGTTTCTGACCGCACCGGCCTCCGGCGCATCTTCGTATGGCCGTTTCTTCTCATCGGGGCCGCTGCCTTCTATGCGTCATACGCCGTGGGCACCTCTGATTTCATCGTATCGTTCATCCTGCTGATCGTCGCCGGAGGTGCGATGTATGCGCCCTACGGGCCGTACTTTGCGTTCGTCCCCGAACTCTTGCCGGCCAACGTCGCAGGGCCGGCGATGGGTGCCATCAACGCATTTGGTGCACTCGGCGGCTTTGCCGGCGCCTATATCGTCGGTGTCCTCGGCGGCGGTACCAAATCGGGTAGTGCGTTCGTCTTTATGGCCGCCGCGTTGCTCGGCGCTGCCATCCTGATGCTCTTTGTGAAACGACCAGCCACAGAGCACCAAGGCACATCCGTTCACCCCACCCCACGGAGTGTTTCCGGGCGGGTACACACGCATTTGGGCGGTGTCACGGTGCCGCTTGCGGCCCGGCACGGCGGTCGACTGAAGACGCACTAGAGCAGTCACAGCGACGCGGGCGGTGCAGTCTGCCCACGCGTCGCGAATGCCCTCAAAAGGAGATCGAGATGGCGGAGACGGTTGGGGACGCCCTGGTGGCGCGATTGCAAGAGTGGGGAGTCGCCCGCATCTATGGCTTCCCAGGCGACGGCATCAACGGCATCCTCGGCGCGCTCGGAAGGAACGACGACAATCCTCAATTTGTGCAGACGCGCCATGAGGAGATGGCTTCGTTCATGGCCTGCTCACATGCCAAGTTCACCGGCGAGGTCGGTGTCTGCATGGCGACATCGGGCCCGGGTGCCATCCACCTCCTCAATGGCCTCTACGACGCGAAGCTCGACCACCAGCCTGTCGTCGCCATCGTTGGGCAGACATTCGCCAGCGTCATGGGCGGAGACCAGCAACAAGAGGTCGATCTGCTCAGTCTCTACAAGGATGTTGCGAGCGCGTACGTACAGCAGGTGAACGTGCCGTCGGCGCTGCAACATTGCATCGATCGAGCCATGCGCATCGCCGCTGCTGAGCGGACGGTGACGGCGGTGATCATTCCAGCCGACGTCCAGGATATGAAGGCGGTCGAGCAGCCGCAGTCCATCAAGTCGGTTCATCCGGGCATCGGCTTCGTCCGGGACCGCGGTCTGCCGACTGAGGAGGACCTCCACAAGGCGGCTGAGGTCTTGAACGCCGGGAAGAAGGTCGCGATGCTCGT
>PKWB01000143.1:0-661 GCA_003131685.1 Candidatus Dormiibacterota bacterium | reverse complement strand
GGCACCAAGCCGAGCTGGGAGATGATGCAGAACGCCGATACCCTCTTCGTGGTCGGAAGTTCATTTCCGTACGCCAACTTCCTTCCACCCATCGGTCAAGCCCGAGGCGTGCAGATTGACCGCGCTGGCAGGATGCTCAGCCTCCGATACCCAATGGAGGTCAACCTCCTCGGCGATAGTCGCGCGACGCTCAAAGCGCTTTTGCCGTTGCTCCGACGCAACCAGGACCGATCGTTCCAGCAGACGGTCATCAAAAACGTCGCCGATTGGTGGCGCCTCATGGACGATCGTGCTCAGCCGGAAGATCGAGACGGCAATCGTGTCCGTCCCCAAGCACTATTCGCCGCGCTCTCGCGGCACCTCCCTAACAACGCGATCGTCAGCAGCGACTCGGGCTCTGCCGCCAATTGGTTCGCCCGTCACGTGCGTATGCGTCGAGGGATGAAGGCCTCGCTCTCGGGCAACCTCGCAACCATGGTGCCGGGAGTACCGTACGCGATCGCTGCCAAGTTCGCCTTCCCCGACCGGGTGGCGGTCGCCATGGTCGGCGACGGGGCCATGCAGATGGGCGGCATGGCAGAGATGCTGACCGCGGCCAAGTACTACAAGACCTGGGCCGACCCTCGCTACGTCGTCGTGGTCCTCAACAACGAGGACCTCA
>PKWB01000041.1 GCA_003131685.1 Candidatus Dormiibacterota bacterium | reverse complement strand
CGGTCCGGCGGCGCGCGCGGCGCTGCGCGCACGCGCCGGGGGCTGCGAGTGGCCCGGCTGCGACCGTCCGGTGGCCTTCACCAACGCCCACCACTTCGTGCACTGGGGTCGCGGCGGCGAGACCGAGGTTCCGAACCTCGTCCTGCTCTGCTACCGCCACCACTGGATGGTCCATGAGGGCGGCTGGCAGTTGGCCCGGGTGGAGCAGGGACGACTGCTGGCGATCCCACCCGCCCGAGGCCATCGCTCCTGGATTCGCGCCCCCGATACCGCCGCCTCCGGGTACCCGCCATTGGCCGGGATTGTCGCCGTGGGTTCAGGTCGCCGTGGGTTCACGTCGCCACGGTTTCACGTCGCCGCCCGCTAACGCGGCTGGCGCGTAACGCAGCTGGCGCGTAACGCAGCCCGCGCGCAACCGACCCGCGCGCAACCGACCCGTGCGCAACCGACCCGCGCGCAACCAGTCCTGACTACACATCAGTCCTGCCCTCGTCGCGGTCGTGTGGCTTGCAGATCGACGCGGTATGATCGTTGGGCACGCTGATCTCGGATCGCTGCGTTCCCATGGGGGCGTACTGGTTTCGACGGGGTCGTGGGTTGTGCGAATGCGAGTCGAGCCCCGGGCTCGTAAAACCGGGAAAAATATACGTGCGAATAACGCACCCCTCGCCCTCGCTGCGTAAGTAGCAGAGACGAAAAAAGCTCAGGCTTCGGCCTGACGTCGACCGTCTCCTCGGCTGTGGGGGACGGACCCGACGTTAATGCAAGCGGTCTCGCCGCCCGGTGGCGCCTCGGCGCCGGGCGGGACATTCACCGAGGCTGGCCGCAGCCGAGCCTGGTCCCAGGGCGCGGAGACGGTGAGATTAAAACCGGGACTACACTCGTAGATGTCGCATGGAACGCGGCTTCGGACCCGGGTTCGATCCCCGGCGCCTCCACCACCGTTCGGTAAGCCATCACCGCGTCGGGGATACGCGCGACGCGCCTCGCAGGGCTCGCGGCTTTCGCCGGTCACGACAAGATCACGACCCTGTGCCGAAGCCCCTTCGACGTCGTGTCGTCAGTGTCGCCATCGCGGACGATCGGGGCGTGAACATCGTTCAATCGCCCGAGACCATGGCCGCTCCGGTGATGCGTGCCTGGTTCGCCGTTGCCTCTTCTGAAGAGAACCTCGAGCTGATCAGTCGTCATTACGGCGCGGCGCCGTCAGGTCTGCCGCCCACCCGACTGCTCGTCGAGTGGCGCGAGGCGGGTCACCCCGACCCCACCTCGTGGATCAGAGACCGGGTTCAGGCAATCGTCGAGGACCGCGCCGCTTAGCTGGAAGGCAACACGGCCCGCGGCACATCGTGAGCCGCAGGGTCAACCGGGTCGCCCATTGGATCAATGGTGTCGGCCACCGCAAGCTGGCATGCCGCGTCAAGCGCCGGGCGCGTCGTTCGGAGCAGGTTCGATCCGGATCGGACTTCGCGCAGCATGTCGATCGCCCAGCCGTCACCCGCCGCTGGCGGCGCCGGCATCGAGCGCCTGCCACGTCGATCCACGCAGCGCCCACAGGTGCACGGGCTGGGCGGCGTAGGGATTGCTCGGCGCCGCAGACCCAAAGATCAGCAGCTGGCCGCTCGTGCCGTCGGTGATTTCGGCCACCGGCTCGATCGGCAGCCGCGCGACCTTCAACAACTCCCACGCCCGACCCGTCCAGGACGCCAGTGCCGGCAGCGCAAGCATCGGGCCGCAGTTGCAGAGCGCCAGCCGCTGAGTCTCGGGGTCGAGTGCGAGTGACGAACCCGGAAGCGGCTCGGCGGTACCCGCGAGCTGGTCCCAGCGCTGGCCGTCCCACCGCCAGGTCGTGTCCAGGGCGCCAAGCTGCGACTGGGGCGCGTAGCAGCATCCCTCCGCGATCAGCGAGCGGGTGATCGGGTCGAATGCAATCGGAAGGGCGAAGGCGCTGGGGGCAACCCCGCCGTGCACCTTGAGCATCCAGCGGGTGGCGTTCCAGATCCAGGTCTGGTCGCCTCCCGGCGCATTGCCGGCGGAGGTGACGAGGACCATCTCGTTGAGAGCGTCGTCCCACGCCATCGATGCCCCTTCGCCCGGTGGAAGGCCGGCTGCTCCGGCGTCAAGCTCTTGCCAGGTCGCGCCGTCCCATGCCCACGTGTCGTTGAGCGACCGTCCGCTGGTCACCGGAGCGTGGCGTCCGCCGAACAGCAGCACCTGTTTCGCGTGCGGGTCGTATGCGATGGCGGCGTCGATGCGACCCGGAGGAGTCATCGCTGGGGTGGCCAGGCTCCACCGACTCCCCGTCCAGATCCAGGTGTTGGCGTAGTTGTCGACACCGCCGAAGAGGATCACCTGGGAGGTGGCAGGATCGTCAACGACGCTGAAACCGATGCCCGAGATGGGTCCCAGCGGGATCGGGGTCGGGTCCGCCGACGGCGTTGGCGGGAGAGGCGGCGCGGGGACCGGCGGCCGCTGAGCCGACGAGATCGCCAGACCGGCAGCCGCCGCGGCGGCGATCACCGCCACGAGCACCATCGAAGATCTCATCGTTGCAGTCTGCGCGGGCACCAAAGACGTTGCCGCACTTTCCGATGGTGCTGCATCGAGGTGGCTATCCCGACGGCAGTTGATAACCGGTTCGCTGCCAGCTGATGCTCGGATAGACTTCGGGCCCACGCAGTTGGGGAGGGACGTTCCACCGGAGGCAGGCAATGAAATACCAGGTTCGCGAGAAGATCTTCCGCCTCGGCGAGGACAACGACATTCTCAACGAGGCGGGTCAGCCGGTATTGCAGGTCGATGGCAAGGTGCTCAGCCTGCACGGTCTGATGGTCGTCAACGACCTGGCCGGAAACCAGGTGGGACAGGTGAGCCGGAAGCTCGTCTCGCTGCTGGCGACCTACGACATCGCGCTCACGGGCGGGGTCAGCGCCGAGGTGCACCAGCGGTTCTCGGGACCGTTCCATCCCAAGTGGACCATCTCGGTCGCCGGCGGCGCCGACATGGAGATGACTGGAAACTTTGCCGGGCACGATTTCGTCCTCACCGCAAATGGTCAGACCGTCGCGACCGTGTCCAAGGCGTGGATCAGCCTCGCCGATTCCTACGGTGTCGACATCGCCGACGGGCAGAACGACCTCCTCATCCTGTGCAGCGTCCTGGCACTCGAGGCCGAGCAGGATCGGAGCCAGGAGCACAGCCGTGGCGCAGGTGAGCTCGGTGTCCTCGGAGGGCTTGGCGGACTGGCAGGAGGGGGTGGGCTCGGCGGCATCCTCAAAGGGCCGCTCTGACCGAACATCTGTTCTCTCTGGGATGCTAAAATAGCAGATCCCAGATGAGCGACATGAGTGCGTTCCACCCCGCGGTACGGGTCTGGTTCGAGCGCCGGTTTCCGGAAGGCCCGACCCCCGCCCAGGATGAGGGCTGGCCGCTGATCGCGGCGGGAAACAACACCCTGATCGCCGCGCCGACCGGGTCGGGCAANNGCATCGATGCGCTGTACCGCGCGGCCGAACGCGGTGAGGTGGTCGAGGGTGCCACGCAGGTCGTCTACGTCTCACCGCTGAAAGCGCTCGCGGTTGACGTGCAGCAGAACCTGGAGACGCCGCTTCGCGAGATTGCCGAGGTCGCGGCGGAGATGGGGATGACCCCGCCAATGCTCCGTGCCGAAGTGCGCACCGGGGACACGACGCAGTCGATGCGCGCGGCGATGATCAAGCGCCCGCCGAACTTCCTGGTCACGACTCCCGAGTCCCTCTACCTGCTCGTGACCGCGCAGCGGAGCCGGGCGGCGCTCACCACGGCAACGACCATCATCGTCGACGAGATCCACGCGGTCGCTCGCGACAAACGTGGGTCGCACCTGGCAGTGACGCTCGAACGCCTCGAGCGGCTATGCGTGAAGCGGCCGGTGCGCATCGGTCTGTCGGCGACGCAGCGACCCATCGAGACCGTCGCGCGATTGCTGGTCGGTGCAGGCTCGTCGCGCAGCAATCCGGACGGCAGCCCGCGCTGCGCGGTCGTCGACGTCGGCCATCGCCGTGCGCTCGATGTCGCCATCGAATTGCCGTCGGGTGAGCTCGAGGCAGTGGCGTCGCGCGAGCAGCTCGGCGAGGTGCTCGACGCCATTGCAGCGCACGTTCGCGCGCACAAGACCACCCTCGTCTTCGTCAACACGCGGCGCATGGCTGAACGCGTCGCCCATCTGCTTGCCGAACGTCTCGGCGATGACCTGGTCGCGGCCCACCATGGGAGCCTCTCGAAGGATCGACGCCAGCGTGTCGAATCCCAGCTCCGTGCAGGTGAGTTGCGTGCGCTGGTCGCCACGGCATCGCTCGAGCTGGGCATCGATATCGGGCCGATCGAGATGGTGTGCCAGATCGCGTCGCCGCGCAGCATCGCGTCGCGCTCGAAATCTGCTCCGGCGCCCTCGAGCAACTCGAGCTGATCGAGAAACTCGCGGTACGTGCGCTCGTCGACGAGCGCCGCGATGCGCGGGTCGTCGGGTGCCGCGGCGCTGACCGGCGCCCGTTTCGCGCCGTGCTCCGTCCGCTCGAACACGTGGACGTCGCCCGATGTGCGGTCGTACACGCCGCGAAACGTCTCGCCGTTCCCGAGCGGCCAGTTCATCGGGTACGCACCGATGCCAAGCACGTTTTCGAGCTCGTCGAGCAAGGCCAGCGGATCGAGGCTGGGCCGGTCCATCTTGTTGATGAAGGTGAACAGCGGGATGCGCCGCGCGCGGCAGATCGCGAACAGCTTGCGCGTCTGCGGTTCGACGCCTTTGGCGGCGTCGATCAGCATCACCGCGGAGTCGGCGGCGAGCAGTGTACGATAGGTGTCCTCGCCGAAATCCTGGTGGCCCGGCGTG
>PKWB01000105.1:10413-41821 GCA_003131685.1 Candidatus Dormiibacterota bacterium | reverse complement strand
AACAACGTGTCTGGGTATTACATCTAGGCGATGGCAGCGGCACGCGCGAGATGCGCGAGATGTGCGAGACATGCGTGATTGGCGGCACGCGCAAGACCTGCCGAACGCGCGCGGTCCGCGAACCAGGCGACACTCGCGAACGATGCGACGTTCGCGAACGACGCGAGATGCGCGGGGTTGGCACGATTGAGTCGATGCGCGCGACGAGCAGCCGGCACGGAAAACGCGGGACTGCTGCCGCCGCGACATCAGCAGTGTGCGAACGATGCCCTCGACGCGCACGTCGGCGATCCGGCGACCCATGTCCGGCCAACGTGCAGCTCCGCGGCAGCGCGGGTCAGATCGTGTGTGCTGTTGAGTCCTGGGGGTTGGCGCCCAGCGGCGCGACGGGGCGTCGGAGGCTCGCCTTGCCGGCGCGTGCTGGGAATGGCTGCCCGCGCTCGTGCTCCAGGTCATCGACCGCTCACGCCCTCACGCTCGCGCTGGGCTTGGGTCACATCTTCGTCAGGTCAGCCTCCAGAAGGTCACCGAAGACGGCCGACCCAAGTTGGTGGGCCTGGTACACGGTAAGGATGGCCAAAGTGAGGCCGTGAGCGTGCGCATAGGCTCGGGCATTTGCCGCGGAGGCATAGAAGTTGACCGTTGGGCATCGGGAGTCACCTGCTTGCCGATCGTCGGCGTCGACAGCCTCGCCCGTTGGCATCGTAACGACCGCCTCGATGGGTTCCCGGCTGGCGCTCTCGCCGCGCACCTCTACATGGATCTCAGCACCGCTGTGGGGGTCCCGGGAGGTGATGGTGACGGCGCGATGGAGCATTTGCGGAAATACCGAGTGCGTCCACTGCGCAGGTCGCTTCAACAGTCGGGCCGCCATCGATGTCGACGCGGTGGCCGCGGGGTTCGGAGACGAAGGGGTAAGCGCCATAGACGCGTCCAGTCTCGGGAGCGCCTTGGGCCAAGTCGACCGCCATCAGCTGAGCTAGGCTATCGGCGGCATCAACATGAAGCTCACCCGCCCAGGTCCGTAGGCTCTCCGAGCTCGGGGCACGGTCCGTGTCAGCGAAACGGCTCACTATCCGCCGATGCAGGGTGCGCAGCGGATCCGAGAGCGCCTGACAACGCGCGATCAGTCCCTCCGAGGTCACGTCAGCCAGATACTCGCGGAAACGTGCCTCGTCGACGACTGTCCTCCTCTGGGCGCTGGTCTCGCGGTGACGTAGATCCATCGGCACACGGAGATCTCGCTTGCTGTATTGCTTTGGTAAAAAGGGCATGGTCGCCGTGCGCCGAGTCTCAGATCAACGAACCGAGGCAGAGCGCTCTCTGTCGCGTAGTCTCGTGTTGATGTACTCGACGACAAAGCTGAGAATGACGACACCGGTGAGCACATCGGTATATCCGGCCCAACTGAGGGATGTAACCCGCAGGAGGTTCACCAGACCCAGCACGCTGAGGAGAGGCAGCAGAGCGCCGTCGATCTTGCAATGGATGCGACCGCAATTGCGTCCATTCACGTAGCAGGCCACTCCAATCCAGAGAGTGGCAACGGTTAGCGGTACACCTGCGACGGTGAATGGAAGGGGATGCCCGTTGATCGACGTACTATTTGTGAAAATCACAATCAGTATCGACAAGCACGATATCCATAGGGCCGTCGGTGTCCGTAAGAGGTCTCGGCTTTGTGTCACGGGCATTGGTTTCTCCTCAGGACCTTTGTTGCCGTGTGACAACGGCTCAGCATCGCGCCTCGGTTTGCCTGTTCATTTCTGTCTCGACGGGCACTCCCACGATTCGCATAGACGCACGGTACGGCCTGTACCGTGGTACGGAGTCAAGGGGTGCGCGGACCGTCCACGTCGTCTCGGGTCGCCCGACGAGTCGGCTGCAGGACACCCCGAGCATGGTCGGCACGTGTAGCTGGGCACTGCACTCGCAACGTCGCGGAGAAAATCCACCTTGCCGCGCTGCCACGTAGGCGTGCGAACGGAGGGGTTCAGGCTCCCGGAGAGCGGATGGACACGTTAGCCCAAATTCGCGAGGAGCACGCAGCCGTTGATCACGGCCTCGAGTCCGCTGGCGAACAGGGCATCGGCGTTACTGGCACAGACGGCGATGGGGGCGTCGACGAGACGGTTCGGGGTATCGGAGGGCAAGAGCGAGTAACGCGCCGGATCCGGCGCCGTTCGGTTTCGGGCCAGTTTGCGCCGGGCCCCGCAAACCGGGCTGGTGCAGAGGATCCAGACGAGGGCGAGCGCGGTCACCGTGCTGATGCCGTTCACCAGCCCCGGATCGTGGTCGTCGCCGCCGTGGAGGTAGAACTGAGCGGCGATGACCTCGAGCATGTCCGGGGAAGCCATCGACGCCGACCACGACCGCCGGCAGCGCTCTGGGATGGCGGCCGTCGGCAGCGCGGATCGCATGCCCCAACGAGCGCAGCCACGCGGCGTCGTCGCCCTTGTTGGGGACCGTGGTGGCGATCTCTCGCCAGATGAGCTCGGTGATGCGAGCGATCAGATCGTTCTTGTTCCGCCTACCGCGCGTGAACGTGCTCTCTTTGATGCGGCACCACAGGGGCAGCCTGAGGAGTTCGTCCGCCTTTGTGAGGGTGACGAGGTTGCTCCTGCCTATTGGTAGACCTGGACCTCCGCGACAGCCATCACTGAGGGGCTCGGTGTCAAGGCGTCGTACGCTTGATGCCATCCCGATGCGAGGCTGCTCGCGACATAGAGACTGAGGATGAGTTCCATGGGTTCGTCTGGGATTGGGTACTCGGCACTGGTCACTTGCCCGACCTGCCGGCCATCGAGATACCACGTGATCGACTGCCCGGGCACCCAGTTCAGACCGTAGACGTGATAGTCGGCGCTGAGATCGACGTTGACATTTGTGCCGCCACCGCCAGTCCCTCCCGGGGTATGCAGATGCCAGGCGTACTCCTCGAGGGCATTGGCACCGCCGTCGAGGAAGCTGCCCTCGAACTGGTCGATCTCGAAATTATCACCTGACGTGCCGCCGGGGCCGGGGAGCATCCAGAGCCCCGGCCACATCCCATCTCCGTTCGGCATCCTGGCGTCGATCTGAACGTAGCCGCCCTCGAACTCGAATTTGCCGTAGGTCGACACAACGCCCGAAGTCCACTCATAGCCGGGCTGACTCGAAACTCTGGTCGCGGTCAGATTAAGGCCGTTCTTGACTGAAACCTGGCTCGGCTCGAAATATGCCGCGTCGTTCCCGTTTGGTGCGCCGCCGCTTCCGCCGTCCCCATTGCCGTTCCATGGCCACCCCTTGGATGCGTTGCTCGCGAGGTAGGTGTTCCACTTCGCACTATCGAGCGAGGTGCTGCTGAACTGGTCGTCGAAGATCAGGTTCTTGTAGCCAGGCGGAGGAGGCATCGGGTTGGATGTGGCAGATGGTGTCGTTGCGGGCGTTGGCGTGGGTGTCGCTGTGAGAACGGGGGTCGGCATCGGGGTGTCGGTGGGTGCGGCAGTCGGGGTCGGTACCGCTGAAGGGGTTGGCTTCGGTACGAAATGATGATGCCGCTTGTGGCCAGAAGCCTGGTCCGCAGATGCGAGCGGTTGTGTTACTGGCGCCGACCGAGCCCCAACTGCCTGGGTGGGCCCGGGCAGAACCGCAGCGGCAGCAGGCGCGGCCGTAGCCACAGACGCAAGGACGAGGACGATCAGGGGACGGAAGCGCATGTGCCTGGCCTCGGAAAACGGGGATGGCGTCATTTTGCGCATGTCCCACCCTAGATACGACATGTGATCGCTCCGTGGTCCTCGTGTGACGCGACGTCTGCTTTCCGGCGGACCTTGCGCTCCAAACGCGTCAGCCGATGCTCTACAATCAAAGCTCACGCAGGGGGTCGATCCGTTGACGAGGGGAACCAGGGATTCGGCCGGGGTGGCGCACACCTCGGCTCGAGACGGCGCGCCATTTGAACCTGTCCAGGACAGGTTCAGCGTCCAGGCCAGACGCCGGCCTGACGCAGTAGCGGTCTCGGCGCCGGACGGCACCCTCACGTATGCCCAACTGGAGAAGCGCTCCAATCAGCTCGCCCGCCGTCTCATGGCGCTCGGTGTCACCCGCGAGACCCCGATCGGGCTCTGCCTAGAGCGCTCAGCGGTGCTCGTGGTGGGTGCGCTCGGCATCCTGAAGGCGGGAGGTGCCTACGTCGCGCTCGACCCGAGCTATCCGGCGGAGCGCCTCGAGTTCATGATCCGCGACTCGGGGTCGAGGGTAGTGATCGCCCGTCCCTCGCTTGCACGTGCGGTCAGAGGATCCGCAACGGTGATCGCCCTTGATCCCGGTCTGACCACGCTCGACACCGAAACGAGCGATCCGCTGTCGATCGATTCGAGACCGGATGATCTCGCGTACGTGATCTACACATCGGGCTCGACCGGCCTACCGAAAGGTGTCCTCGTCGAGCACGCAAGCCTCGTGAATCTCGTTCGCTGGCACAACAGCACCTTCTCCATGTCCGAAACCGACCGCACCACGCTCATCGCGAGTCCCGGCTTCGACGCAGTTGTCTGGGAGCTCTGGCCATCGCTTACGGCAGGCGCCTCGCTGCATGTCCCGCCCGATGACCTCCGGACTGACCCGGTGGCGCTGCGCGACTGGCTGGTCGACAACGGGATCACGGTCACCTTCCTGCCGACTGCGCTGGCGGAGACGGTCATCGGACTCGACTGGCCGGTCCGGTCATCCCTTCGCTACATGCTCACAGGTGGTGACGCGCTGCACCGCCGTCCGGGAACGAGCGTTCCGTTCATGCTCGTCAACAATTACGGTCCCACCGAGGCAACAGTGGTGACGACGTCGGGCGTTGTTCCCGTCGATGCTTTCTCCGATGAAGTGCCCTCGATCGGCAAGCCCATCGAGGGTGTGCACATCCACATCGTCGATGAGGACCTCAACCCGGTGGCCACCGGCGAGGTCGGCGAGTTGCTGATCGGAGGCGCAGGAGTCGCTCGAGGATACTTGAACCGGCCCGATCTCACCACCGCGAGGTTTGTCCATGCCGGGGTCGGCGAGCAGGAAAGCGTTCGCCTGTATCGAACCGGAGACCTGGTCCGATTCCGGCCTGATGGTGAGCTCGATTTCCTTGGTCGCGTTGATGAACAGGTCAAGATCCGCGGTCAGCGCGTCGAGCTCGGAGAGATCGAGACCATCCTGAACGGCCAACCCGGCGTCCGGGCCGCCGTCGTCGACACGACCAAAAATCCATCAGGCGAGCAGCGTCTTGTCGCCTACGTTGTGCCGGCAGAGGAGGCGCAACGCGATCCGGAGATCCTCCGCAAGAACCTCGCGAGGAAACTGCCGAGCCATATGATTCCGGTGGAATTCGTGTGGTTGCCGGAGCTGCCCCTGACAGCCGGTGGGAAAGTGGACCGAAAGGCGCTCGCAATGCCAGAGGTGGTGAGCTTGTCGCGACCAGCAGACGGCTCCGCACCCCGAAATGAGCTGGAAGCGGTTCTGGTCACCATCGTCGCCGAGCTGCTCGGTCTTGATACTGTCGGAACCGACCAGAACTTCTTCACGCTCGGAGGGCACTCGCTGCTCGGAGCGCAGTTGATCGCGCGGATCGGCGACACCTTTGGCGTCGAGCTGCCCTTGCGAACGCTGTTCGACCATCCAACTGTCACAGACATGGCAGTCGAGGTCGAGCAGCTGTTGGTAGCGGAGCTCACCGCGATGAGCGACGAGGAGGCCGAGCGGCTGGCGCGCAGCCTCGGCGACAGCGCAGCGTAATGCATCGTCTCGTCGCGATCGGAGCGGAGCAGTAGCTCCGGGTCGAATGGCGATTTCCACCAGCGCGTCGCTCAGCCTCTATCACCTTCTCGATCCGGAGGTCCTGGCAGACCCGTACCCGCTCTACGAGCGCATGAGGACGGAGGACCCCGTTCACTGGGATCCGTACCTGCACGCGTGGGTGGTCACTCGGTACGCCGACGTCATCAAGGTCCTGCAGGTGTTTTCCGCGGATCGCACCCCCTCGCCGGAGAAGCTGGCGGCGTTGGGCATGGAGCAGTTGGGTCCGATCGCGCGGGTGATGGTGCGTCAGATGCTCTTCATGGATCCGCCCGACCACACCCGGGTGCGCAGGCTGGCCGCCAACGTCTTCACACCTCGGCGAGTCGATGGGCTGCGTGTGCGCATCCAGGAGATCACCGACAGCCTCATCGACTCCGTCTTCGCTGCCGGCGAGATGGACGTCATGGAGGCAATCGCCAACCCGTTGCCGGCAATCGTCACGGCCGAGATGTTCGGCATGCCGAGCGACGACCACAGGATGCTCAAGGGATGGTCGCAGGACTTCGCCGAGATGCTCGGGAATTTCCAGCACAACCCTGGGCGGACACCGCGCGTCCTTGCGGCGGTGGATTCAATGTCCGCGTACTTCGGGGACGCCGTGCGCCGGCAGGCCACGCATCCGACCGAGGGCTTGATCAATGCGCTCGCCAGCGCCGAGGTCGAGGGCGATCGCCTCAGCGACGAGGAGGTGGTGGCGAACATCATCGTCACCATGGTCGGCGGTCAGGAGACCACCACCAACCTGATCGGCAATGGTCTCCTGAGCCTGCTTCGACATCCCGAGGAGTTGCAACGACTCCGCGAGAACCCGGCGTTGATGCCGTCGGCCGTCGAGGAATTGCTCCGTTACGAGAGCCCGAGCCAGCACACCGCGCGCCTTGCCCCCACGGACGTGGAGCTGGGGGGCCAGGAAATCAGGCAGCGCGACGCGGTCATCGCCGTGATGGGGGCTGCCAATCGCGATCCGGCGCGGTTCCTCGATCCAGACCGCCTCGACCTCGCCCGTACCGACAATCGGCATGTGGCCTTCGGTTGGGCCAGCCACTTCTGCTTCGGCGCACCGCTCGCACGCATCGAAGGACACATCGTCCTCGAGACGATGCTTCGGCGGCTTCCCGAGATCCACCATGCGTCGGAGGCGATCAACTGGCGCCCGAACCTCGGACTGCGCGGGCTGACCGCCCTGCGCGTCGGATGGAGGCGATGAGCGGCGACGACGCCGGTCTCTCGGACGCGAGGCGTCGCATTCTCGAGGCGCGAATACGCGGCCGGTCAGATCAAGGACGCGTCGCTCGCCCCGTGACCCGCCGCGCGCAGCCGGGCCCCACGCCACTCTCCATCGAGCAGGAGCAGCTCTGGTATTTCAGCCAGCTGGCCCCGGGCAACCCCGTCTACAACGAGCTGGTCACGATCCGCAGGGACGGCCCGCTCAATGTGGACGCCTTGCGGGCTGCATTCAACCAGCTCGTAGGCCGCCACGAGATCTGGCGATCGACGTTTGAAGTCGTCGACGGTGAGCCGGTGCAGGTCGTGCACCCCGCGCCGACGTACGAGTTGCCCGTGCTCGATCTCGGCTCGATGCCCCGGGCGAGCGCCGAGCGTGAGGCCGTCCGGTTGGCAGCGGAGGATTCGTCGCGGCCGTACGCCCTGGATCGAGACCCGCTGCTCCGACCCCTGCTCGTGCGCTTCGCAGAGAATCACCACCGCCTCTACCTCGGGTTGCATCACCTGATCTTCGACGGGGTGACGCTCTACCGGGTCATCCTCCCGGAGCTCGTCGCCATGTACGACGCGTTCAGCGCGGGCCGTCCATCGCCCCTCGCGGACCGCCCCATTCAATATGCCGACTTTGCGGTCTGGGAGAGGGAGCTCGCCGACGGATCGGCGTTCGGCGGCCGGCTCGGTCACTGGCAGCGACGTCTCGCCGGAGCCGCGACGTTGCAGCTCCCCCTCGACCATCCGCGCCCGGCTCAGCAACGATTCCGTGGGGGTATGGAGCCGGTCTCCATCTCCGCGGAACTTGCCGAGCGGCTCAGAGCCCTGAGCCGGGATGCGGGCGCGACGTTCTTCCAGACGGTGGCCAGCGCATTCGCGGCCCTTCTGCATCGCTACACGGGTCAGGATGACGTGGTCTTCGCGACGATCGCGGACCAGCGACAGCGCTCGGAACTCGAACTCATGGTCGGCTATTGCCTCACGCCGCTCGTCTTGCGAACCGACGCTTCCGGCGACCCGACGTTTCTCGAGCTCCTTGCGCGTCTTCGGGGAGAGCTCCTCGACGGGCTCGCCAATCAAGCCCCGTTCGAGCGCATCCTGCGCGGGCTCAAGGTGCAGCGGTCGACCGGCCTGAATCCGATCTTTCAGGCGATGATCGTGCTCGAGCCCCCCACGATCGTCGCCGATCCCTCGTGGAGCCTCCAGCAGATGGAGGTGGCGATCGGCAATGCGGTGGGGCACGCAAAGCTCGACCTTCACATCGAACTCGACGAGCAGCCGGACGGCCACGTCACCGGGCGGCTCATCTACAACACCGATCTCTTCGATCCGTCGACGGCGCATCGAATGGCCGGCCACTGGAACCGACTGCTGGAGGGCATCGCGACCGATCCACTGCAACGGATCTCGGCGCTTCCCCTCCTCACCGAGGATGAACACATCCAGCTTGCTGAGTGGAACCACACCGCGGCCGACTTTCCCCGAGACGCCTGCGTCCACGACCTGGTCAGCGCACAGGCGCGACGCACGCCGGATGCGGTGGCGGTCGTCGCCGGGGACGAGCAACTCACCTTCAGCGAGCTCGAGAGCCGAGCGAACGCGGTGGCGCAGCGGCTGCGCGTCGCGAGGGCCGCACGCGGCGAGATCGTCGCGCTCTATGTCCAGCGCTCGCTCAACATGATCGTCGGGCTGCTCGGCATTCTGAAGACGGGGGCGGCGTACCTGCCACTCGACCCCGGCGATCCCGCCGGCCGGACCGCCCTCCTCCTCGAGGACTCGGGGGCAGCGGTGCTCCTGACCCAGCGGAGCCTTCGTGCCACGCTCCCCGACACCGCTGCTCGTGTCGTCGTCATCGACGGTCGCGGCCTCGAGGGAACCGCGCTGCCCGCGGCGCAGAGGACCTCGCCGGACGACCTCGCATACCTGATCTACACGTCCGGCTCGACCGGCAAGCCAAAGGGCGTGCAGGTTCGCCACGCTGGCGTGGTCAACCTCCTGACCTCGATGGCCAACGAGCCCGGCATCGGTCCATCGGACACGGTCCTGGCACTCACCAAATGCTCCTTCGATATGTCGGTGCCGGAACTGTTCTTGCCGCTCGTCACCGGCGCCCGGCTCGTGATCGCGCAACCCGATGTCGTGAGGGACGTTCGCGAATTGAGCCGCCTGATCAGCGATTCCCGCGCCACCTTCATGCAGGCGACACCGTCCACCTGGCAGATGCTGCGCGACGTTGGGTGGGGCGGCAGCAGGACCCTGGTCGCGCTGAGCGGCGCCGAGACGCTGCCGGCATCGCTCGCCGGCTGGATCGCGGAGCGGACCGCCGGGCTCTGGAATGCCTACGGGCCGACGGAGACCACGGTGTGGTCGACCCTCGCGCGCATCGAGCCGGGCGCGGGTGTGACGGTGGGCCGGCCGATCGCGAACACGATGGTGTACATCCTCGACAATCGAGGTCGTCCGGTTCCGGTTGGCGTTGCAGGCGAGATCTTCATCGCCGGCGCAGGCGTCACCGGCGGCTATCTGAACCGACCCGAGCTGAACCAGCGCCGATTCGTCCCCGACCCCGCGGCGCCGTCGACGCGGATGTATGCGACCGGCGATCTCGGACGCTTTCTCGCGGACGGGCGCATCGAGCATCTGGGCCGTCTCGACCACCAGATGAAACTCCGCGGTCATCGCGTCGAACCGGGCGAGATCGAGGCCGTGCTGCTGACGGAGGGTGACCTGACCGCCGCTGTCGTCGTGGCCCGCCAGCAGAGCTCCGGCGACACGCGCCTGGTCGCGTATGTCGTGCCGGCGGGTTCGGCGCCACGCAGCGCCGAGCTGCGCCGGCGGCTCGGCGCCACGCTCCCGGAGCATATGGTCCCGTCCGCGTTCGTCGTGATGGACAGCCTCCCGCTGACGGCCAATGGGAAAATCGATCGCACGGCGTTGCCCGCTCCGCAGTGGAACGAGCGCGAGAGTGCCGCGGGGTACGAGCAACCGCGCACCGAACTCGAAGAACGCGTGGCAAGGATTTGGGCCCGTACGCTTGGCATCGAGTCGGTCGGCATTCACGACGACTTCTTCACGCTCGGCGGTCACTCTCTGCTCGCGGTACGCTTGCTTGTCGAGCTGGAGCGCGACCTGAACGTGGAGGTGCCGCTCGCATCGTTCATCGAATCGGGTGTGACCGTCGCCGGCCTCGCCGCCGTTGTCGAGAACAGCAACAGCGCCGCGACAGCGGACCGACTCGTCGTACCGGTACGGCGGCACGGGACGACGCCGATCCTTTTCTTCGTGCACGCGGACGAGTCCAGCCTGCTCACCCTGCGCCACTTCACCGGGCCTTTCGGCCCCGACCAGTCCGTCATCGGCCTGCTGCCGCAGCGGATCGGCCGTCGTTTTGACCGCACCCGCGGCATCGAGGACCTCGCGCTGCCCATGCTGGCGACCGTCCGAGAGAAACAGCCGCACGGTCCGTATTTCCTCGCCGGCTTCTCGCTCGGTGGCCTGCTCGCATACGAGCTCGCGGGACGGCTCCGAGCTGCCGGCGAGGAGGTTGCGTGGCTCGGCGTGATCGACGCATACACCCCAGCGGCGGGTGCGCTCCGCGTTGAGCACCAAATCTCACTGAGTCAGCGCGTCGCCGAGCAGTGGGAGCGGGGCATCTGGACCGCGGTGCGGAGGACCAACGGCTACCTTCGGAATCACCTCAACCGGGGGCTGGTCAGCGCCGGCCTGCGCTCCTCGAAAATGAGCGACGAGTTCGATTGGCGTGGCGCGAGGGCGCTTGCCAATCGGTATGCGTGCTCGGGTAACGACGCAACCATGGATCTGTTCGTGAGCGATGAGCGCGCCGCCGCCGCTGCCGATGACTCGCTCGGCTGGGATGAGCTTCACAAGGGTCTGTTGCGAGTCCACCGTGTGCATGGGGATCACCTGTCGATCGTGACCGAGCCCGATGTCCTTGCCCTTGCGGATCTGGTGCGGGGCTGCCTCCATCAGGCTGGCGGCACGCGTGAGCTCATGGTGAGCTGAGCATGTCCGCGTTTTTGGCTCCGAGCGACGGCGAAGTCCATCTCTGGGAAGCGCCTCTGGACGTCGAACCGCCAGCGCTCCGCGCCCTGAGCGTCTCCCTGTCATTGGCGGAACGCGCCCAAGCACTGCACCTTCGTTTCTCTCGCGATCGGACGCGTTTCGCGGCAGGGCGCGGGTGGCTGCGCCGGCTGCTGTCCGGCTATCTCGACATCGACGCCGCCGGGATTGGACTCGGTGAGAACGCCTTCGGCAAGCCCCGGGTCATCGTCCCCGCAGGGCATTGGCTGCGTTTCAACGTCTCGCACTCGGACGGGTTGGCCGTCTTCGCCGTCACCCGTGACCGCGAGATCGGCGTGGACGTCGAGCGAGTGCGTCACGACCTCCCGGTGGAAGCGGTCGCGCGTCGATGCTTCTCCCTGCGAGACCAGCTGTTGCTCGCCGCCCTGCCGCCAGGCCCTCGCGTCGATCTCGCCTTCGCCCTCTGGACCCGTACGGAGGCGTATCTCAAGGCGATCGGGATCGGGTTCGCGGTGGCACGCGGAGCTGATAAACACCCTGATCGCGAGCGAGGTGACTGGACGATCGCCAAATTCAACGCGGGCGAGGGTTTCGCCGCCGCGGTCGCGATCGAGGGACGGGGCGTGGCCGTGCCCGATGCTGTGCGATCGCTGCGCGCCGCCGTGAGCGCGGTCGAGGGCGTTCCTGTCTAGCCTGCTCGAGGGATCGCCACGCGCTCATACATGGCCTCGATGCGTTCGGCAACCACAGACGCGGTGAAGCGCCGCACCGACCGCAGGGCCGCGTCGCCCATCCGGGTGACAACGTCCGGCGCATGCAGCACCTCGTCGAGCACGCGTGCCAGGGCGGCTTGATCTCCCGGCTCGACGAGACGGCCCGTGACCCCGTCTTCAACCAGGTCGACGATGCCGCCGCTCGCCGCCGCGACCACGGCCCTACCCATGGCCATGGCTTCGAGGACGACCGTCGGACAGGGATCGGGCCAAACGGACGGCACCACGACGATACGAGCCGATCTGATCAAGGTCAGGACCTCGTTGTGTGGCACCGGGTCGAGGACCGCGACACCCGCGGCCGCATCGATTCGCGTTCCGGGCACCCGGCGCCCGACCAGGACCAGGGGTGTGGCGTCTCGCAGGCGACGATACGCCCCAGCCAGCACCTCAACGCCCTTGTCGCGGCTCAGGTCGCCCACGTAGAGAAGCGGGCCATCGTGGTTGTCGGAGGACCGTGATTCGACGATCTCGTCCGGCACGAAATTGGGAATCACGTCGAACGGGATTCCCTCCCGAAACAGGGCGCTCCGATCGGCGACGGACCGGCTGACGGCGATGAACGCGGCGACACCGGAGCGCCGGCGCACAGCGGCAACCGCGTTCGCCACCGCGGTCGGCGCTCCGATGAGCGGTCCGTAGTGGTTCGTCGCGCAGGGCAGGCATCGGAGACCTGGGCCCGAGCACACGCGCTCCCGCCGCATGAATCGCTTAGTGGCACAGACATGGCTGTAGTCGTGCAGGGTGAGCACCAGTGGGCAGTGGCTCCGGTGGGCGACGGCCAACGCGGAGTTTGCGATCCAGTTGTGAGCATGCAGCACATCGAATCGCCCGCTGTCGAGAACGCGGCCGATGGCACGCGCTGTCTCCGGGTCGGGGAGCGGCAGAGCGTGCGGGCGCCCCGCGTCGCTGTACGCCCCTGGGATTCGCTGCGCGGAGGTTTTCACCCGGTGAACCCAAATCCCATCCTCCATCTCTGCTCCAACCTCGGTGCCCGGCGTTGCGATGGTCAGCACCTCCACCACGTGCCCGCGACGCGTCATTTCGATTGCGAGACCACGTACGTGTTGTTCTTCACCGCCGAGAGTCGGCGGATAGAACTGGGAGAGCATCAGGATGCGCACGAGACGACCTCTCGATAGACGCCGACCAGCGCGTCGACACACCCATCCCACGTTGGCAGCGGGGGGTCGAACGCCGTGGCGCGTCCTTCCGCCGCTTCGGCAAGGAGGGTGCGCGCGATCGCGCGTGGAGTGGCATCGATGGGAACCGACACTGCCCAACCGTGCCGCGCCAGCTCGGACAACCCGGAGGTTGCGGCCACCACGGCTCTCACCCCCGTTGCCAGGGACTCCATGATGGCAACCGGATGCGCCTCGTACTCACTGAGGAGGGCGACAACATCGGCGGAACGCACGAGCGCCCCGAACGCGCTGCGGTCGCTGCTGCCGAACGCGGCAAAGGACACCGCGTCTCCGATCCCAAGTCGCGCAGCGGCCGTGCGCAGCGTCTCCTCATACGGTCCGGTCCCGATGATCGCCAGCCGTGCCGCGGGCGCGCGGCGAAGCACCTCAGGCATCGCCCCAAGCAGTCGCTGATGCCCCTTGTACCGCTCCAGCCTGCCGATCGAGAGGATGAGCGGAGCACCCGTCATTGCGGATGGTATCCCGCCGGATTCGGGGAAAGCCGCTGCGCCGTTTCTGATGAGTCGAACACTCGAGCGAGGCAGCCCCAACCGTCGCACGAAGGTCTCGACCTCGTACTCGCACACCGCGACCAGGGCGGCGGCATTGCGCAGCAGTGGTCGCAGGGCCATCCACTGCGATGCACGCATCAGCGTCCGAACGCGACTCGAACTGCCCCCTGTGTGAAACGTGAGGACCGTTGGAATGCGACGCCGCTGCGCAACGCCGAGCGCCACCGGTGGCACGAGCGTATGTATCCCCTGCACGTGGAGGACGTCGAATGTCCCCTCCCACAGCGCTCGACCAAGGGCCGGCGAGAGGTAGTAGTCCCTGTGACGCGGCACTGCCGGGAATCGCCTGACGACGAAGCCTTGTCGCTCCTCATATCGGGGCTTCTGCCCGGTGGTGTCGGTGGTGAGCACCGTGACCTGATGTCCCAGGGCGGCGAGCCGGCGCGCCACCACGTCGACGTGCGTCTCAATGCCGCCGATGTCTGGCAGGTATCGCGCCGCGACCATCCCCACACGCAGCCCACCGCCTGACCTCGACTGGGCGCTCATGTCGCGACCGACAACGCACGGTGACCTCCGATCGTCAGCACGACCGTTTGGGACGTCGACGCGAGGCTCGAAGGCAGCATCACGTGTTGCATCGACGTGCCTGAGGCAAGTGCCGACGACCACACCACGTTGCCCAGGTCGGTCAACTCGAGACGAGGCTGTGCGGAGACGCCGGAGCCCAGGCTCACGGCGACCTCCCATCCTCCGCTGGAATCGCGCTGCACCGAGAGCTGCGTGGGGGCTTGCCACGCGATGTCCTCAGCAGCGATAGCAATCGCCACACTCAGCCCGGTCAGAGCGAGAGCCACCGCCAGCGCGGCGCGGATCCTGAACCCACGGGGTTTGGTCCACGGGCGTCGTCCCGCGAGAACCGGGAGCGCGCCCAACGCACCCAGGACCAGCAGGCCGATGACGATCGGTTGGGTCGGCAGTCGCGTCGGAACGATGATCAGGGTTGCCGCGATGCCCGTGGTCATAGCGATGACTAGGCCGCGGAGCACGGACTCGCTCGTTGCTCTCCGTCCAGCCAACACCAGCACCCAGATTGCGATGAGCATCGCCGCCAGCACGAGCACCAGGGGATCCGCACCGTCCTGCAAGGGTGCACCTGCCGTTCCCGACGCGCCACGGACGCTGGGGATACCGAGCAGTGCCGAGGCGTCGTAAATCTGGATTGGCCCGTTGTCGTAGATGCGAACGAGTCCCGGGAAGTCTTGGAATTTCGCGAGCTCAGCTGCGGTCAGTCGCTGCGGCGTTGGCGTTTCACCTGGTGCGAAGTACACCCCCTCATGCGGCAGGCTCGCCGTGAGCCGGTCATCGACCACGAAGTACCGTATTTGTGCCTCACGAATCAGGGAGAGGTCGTTCGCGGTAAACGTCTGGTCGAAGTAGATGGGGCCAACGTTCACCTGACCACTGAGCTCGTTCACGGGTGACATGTGGCCGACAGCGGCCATCAGGACACTGTTGACAAGATCGGCGGCCATATGGCTGCTCGCCGGAAGGTGACCGCGCGCCCATTGCGCGGCCGCGATGCTCGCTGCATCGACTGAGCGCTGATCCGCTGACACAAGGTATGGCCCGGGCGTCTGCGACCAGGGCGGCCCTGAGCCGATCATCTGGCCTCCGAGGAAGCACACGAGGGCGATGAGGACCAGGATTCCAACGAGTCCTCGGCGCCTGTTTAGGCCGAGCCACGCGCTGACCAGGATCGCCATGGCGATGAAGACAAACGTGGACGCCCGCTCGGCGATCGCCCCTGCCTCGGGCGCGAGGCGCGCCACCACAAGTAATGGATAGGCGACCGCGACGGCAACCGGTATCAACGCCAGGATCCGTCCTCGGATCGAGCGGCGCTTGTACGCGGCCCAAGTGGCTGGGATGAGCAGCAGACCCCATGCGAGCACCGACCCGACCTCGAGGAGACGCTCCCAGATCGGCTCGACGGCGCCGGCAGGATCGGTGAAGAGCGCCCGCCCGGGCACTGCTCCGCTCAGGACGGCCGCGAGTTGATCGATTCCCGCGCTGAAGAGGGGCGCGAGATAATTCAGCAGCTGACCGCCGACCACCGCAACTGTCCATGTCGCCACCAGGGCGACGCCGATACCGGCGGCCCACCCCACCAGTCGCGCGGCGTCTCTCCGACCTGCTCTCAGCAACGCGACAGCCCATACGACGAGCCACAGGACCGTGAGCCAGCTGACCAGGTGATGGGTGATCGTCAGAGCAGCGATACAGGTGACAGCGAGCACGAGGTTGCGGTCAACTCGCGGTGCCGGGCGATCGATGGACACGAGCAGGAAATGGACCGTCGCGAGGGCGAGCGCGAGGGCGAGGGTCTGGTATGCGAACGCGGCGTTGAACGCAAAGAACTGAGTGCTTGTCGCATAGGCGAGCACCGCGATCCCCCCGGCGAACGAGGATCGCGTCAGCCGCTCGACAATGAGGAAGACGCTGAGCACGAGCACCACGCGAGAAACGGCCACGACAAGAAGTTCACTCGCGACGACCGGGAGACCGGTGCCCCAGTGCACGCCGAGCGTGAGCAGCTCCAGACCCGGGTAGTACGGGCTGATCGGCAGGGCGGCGTTGAACGTGAACAGCTGTCGCTGGTCCATCAACTGCCACAGGGTGGTGCCGTGAAGGAGCTCGTCGTACCTGTCGAAGAGCAGCGGGCTGCTCAGGTAGTACGCGACGAGCAGGAAGAGGCCAAGGATGACCGCAACCTGCAGTCGCTCCCTCCGGCGCGCCGCCCGGCCGAGAAGGCGCCAGGCACTCGGCACGAAGATCGCCGAGATCCCGGCGTAGAAGATGGGCACCGAGAGACCATCGTCGCCCGCCCACCCGATCGCATAGCCGATCGCAACCACGAGCAGTCCCAATGCTGTGAGTGCGGCAACCGTCCCCGTCCGAGACTCCGAGGTCGAAAGGTCCCACCACGGGCGACGCTGCGGCGGTGTGCCGCTCTCCCTGGCCTCGGGGCCGTCGTCGACGACCACGCCAGGTGGTCGCGCACCGCCGAGAGTCGCGACGTGCTCCAAGCGACCGAATGTCGCAAATCGCCGAACCGATTCGCTGGCGTGGCCTGCCAAGGTAATCGACGGCGCGGCGACGAGGATTCCGGCCCTCTGCAGCGCCGCGCCGTCGCCGTGGAGCGCCTGTCGAAGGTAGGAACCCAGTTTCGCCGGGACCGTCCGGTAGCGACGCTCACGCTCCCGGACTATTTCGGCGCCGATTGCAGTTCCGGCTCCGATCGTCGCGTTCGAGACGCCGTCTTCCCAGCACCGTGCGAGCACGTGCGCGGCTCCCCGGCGATCGTCTGACACGGGTTGGTGCACGATCGCCGCCGGTTCGTGGACAAAACGGAGAGCTGACATACGATCTCGAACACTCGCATACAGCTCCGTTGGCTCCCCGCCGTCCCGCGCTCGAGGCGAGCGTTCGTAGTTGTCATTCCCCGCGTCAAAGAGCACGTACAACTCCCGGCGCATGCACACGCAGGCGTCCACACTCTCAGCGTCCGTGCCCAACGATGCCATGCCGTGAAAGCCGCGGCCGTTGCCAAGCGTCCAGAGAAGTTCCTGGGGCAGCCAACGAGGCTGCACGCCGCTCCACAGCGGAAGCGAGCAGCCGCTTGCCCACGCCACCCTGCCATCGCTCACCGCATTGCGGAGAATGGACAGACAGTTCGGGTCGGCGACCGCATCGTCCTCGAGAAAGCAGACGAACGTCCCCGTCGCCACAGCCAGACCAAGGTTACGGGCGGGAGACAGTCCCATCGGCACCGCGGTGTGCAGCACCTTCTCCGGTCCGTGGCGCTGGTGGAGACGGCGCAGTACCTCTGCGCTCCCATCGACGACGACGATGACCTCGAGAGGCTCGAGGCTCTGTTTCCCCAAGGCGGCAAGGCATTTGAGCAGCCACGGCCAGCGCTCGACACTGTGCGTGCAAATGATCACCGAAACGTCCCTGCCGACCGCATCCGGATCGGCGGTCTCTTGCAGGGGGACTCTCGGGCGCACCGTCATCGAGTGCCGTCCTGCGTCCGCACACATCGTCGGCTCGCACGCCCAGCGCGTCCGTTCACGTAGCCTGCAAGTGTCCAGGAAAAACCGACCGTCAACGCGGCAAGTCGGCTCAGATGCTCCACGCCTGCGCCGCGGGCCAGGCGACTCAATTCGCCCCAGGCTGCACGGGGAAGTGTTCGTGTGGCGAAGCGACGCTCGGAGCTGAGAGCGGCGCTGGTGCCGACGGACTCGGCCACAAGTTCCTTGGAGACGCCCTCTGCGTAGCATCGCTCTCGGAAGTAGCGCCATGTGGCGCGCGATCGGTCCACTCGGTGGTAGACGACAGCCAGCGGTTCGTAGAGGATCCTAGAGTCGGGGAACTCGGAGCGTATACGGATGCACAACTCGGTCTCCTCGCAGCCCAGCGGGCGCGTCTCCGTCGCGTTGCGTCCGATGGCAGAGTTGAACAGCCCGACCCGATCAAAGGCCGTGCGCCGAAAGGACATGTTCGCCCCCAGCACATTGCGCACTTCACCCAAGGTCAGTGGCTGACCCGCGTAGCTGCAGCCGACCACCCAGAGGAACTCAGCAGGAAACCACGCAGGCGCTAGGTCATGAGACCACTCCGGTAGCACCAGGCCGCCGACTCCGATGACCGAATCGTCGGCGTATGCAGCGAGCAACGCAGCCACCCACTCCTTGTGTGCTCGTGCGTCGTCGTCAATGAACGCGACGATCTCTCCACGCGCGGACTCGATGCCGGTGTTGCGTCCGCCGGAGAGTCCTCGCGCGTGGGCGTTTGCGATCACTCTGAGGTCGGGGAAGGCGATCTCGAGACGATGCTTCAACGACTCATTGCAATCGACCACGACAATGACTTCGACGGGGGGATGCGATTGAGTCGTGAGGCTATCCAAGGCACGGAGGATGGACTGCCAGCGTTGCTCCGTGAAGACGCAGATGATCACCGACACGGCAGGCTCCGCTCGGTGCGACCGAGCCGTCGCCTCACTCAGACCGGCCACCGGCTGACCGGCCGCGAAGCCCTTAGCCAGCATCACAGCCGGCCCTCCGGCGCGAAGCTCTCGGTGCCAAGTCATCTCCCTTGAGCCATCCGAACTCCGACCACAACTCGGCACACAGTGCCTCGACGGGCGCGGACAGGGTGGAGCCTGGATTGTGGCTGTTGCTTCGAACGCGCTTCGCGGGAGAGCGCAGGCCACGCCGGAAACCACCGTGCTCGGTCACGCGTGCCAAGCAGGTCTCAGGCTCTCGGATCAGGGCCTCATAGCGAAGCAAGAGGACTCTGCGATCGGACTGCAGATTCTGCTCGTAAAAGAGGCGATTTCTCACCCACCAGAACAACGCGGCCGCATCGAGTGCGGTCAGATCGAGACGGCGAAACTCGGTGAGTGTCTGGACGGTACGGTCACTTGCGCCGGCTCGTCGCCAGTCGGTCACGCTGCCTTCCACGACTCTCCGAATGTCATCGAAGCCCTTCGCGGCTCCGAACTTTCTGACGTTCGAGAGTGCCACGTCGCGATACGATCGGAGCAACCAGACTGCGCGCGCGGTTGGGAGCACATCGAGAATCTGCAGCACACGATGACTTTCGACAAGCGGTTTTGCGACGACGAGCTCGAACGGAAGTCGGCGAATCTGTGCCGCAACCTCAGTGAGTGGGCGCCACTGGATCCGCTCGGGATCGCCGCCGACCAGCCGACGGTCGTGTTCCTCGAGAATGAGGATGCGCCGGGATCTGTCGAGAAATGTCTGCTGGAGCATGGTCGTCCCCGACCGCTGGCATCCGAAGATGAGCAGGACGCGCCGATTGTCGAGTGGGGCGGGTGCGACGACTGCAAGCGCGCGCTTGGTCGCGGAACGGAGGCGGCGTCGGAGTATGTGCTCATCGTCTCGGCGTGCCGGGGGCCGACCACGGAGTCGCGTTACAATCATCCGTTGATTCCCTCCCTACCGAGAGTCGCCAGCCGCTAGGCCAACGCCTCGGAGGAACGACAGCAACGGTACTGCGAGCGCCAGGGCTTCGACGACCAGGGCCGCCACCCAGCCCACGCACAGGCCCTCGACGCCCCAGAAGCGGCACCCGACGAACGCCGCGACAATCTCGCACGCGCCTCCAATGAGCGTCGCACGGGCTGCCCAACCGACACGCGACTGACTGCGGCGCATCGCAATGTAGTGGTCCTTGATCACCATTGGTATGGCAGCGAGCGCCATGGTTCGAAGTGCAAATGCGCCGCCCGTTGCGTATGAGGCGCCGAACACCTGCAGGATCAGCCCGGAGCTGATCAGAAGGCCCACGGCGATCACCACGCCGGCCCCGACCCCCAGTGGCAGCGTCTGGCGCATGCGCGCTCGCAGGTGATGCAGATCGGCGGCACCCGCGGCGAACAGGCCCACGCTGAGGAAGTACGGAACCGCGAGCAGTGCTCCCACGATGAGATTAGCGACCGCAAAGTGGGCAACCTGGGCGGGTGTGAGGAGGAAAGCGGCAATCAGGGGCAGGAGCAGCCCCGGTGCCGTCAGGGCGAGATTGACACGATGGTGATCCCACGATTGGTGCCAGTGCCGCTGAATCAGACTCCTGCGGCTCAGCGTCCCGACCAAGGCGAACGTTACAGCGCCTCGTGGCAGTAGCGGGATGGCCAACAGCAGTGATGCGACGAGCGTGACCACCCATGCGAAGAGCGCGAATCCTGGCGCGCGGAGGCCGAGCGAAGCCAATCCGAGGAACACCGGCAGCCGGAGGCCGGAGGCCAGCGCATTCTGCAGGAGTTGGGCTCGTCCTCGTTTGAAGCCGAGCACCGCCAGCACGAACGCGGCGGCCACGCTGGTCGCCGCACTGCCGACGACGAACACCGCGGCTGTCGCGACGTCAGCCTCGAGGTACGCGAGGCTCGTGCTGTGGCTGGCAAGCGCGATCACCAAGAGCAGTCCGAGGCCTGCCCCAGCGCATGCCGCCGTCAACATTCCGGTGGAGAACATCGCGCCGCGCTCGGACTCGGTGGCTCGTTGCAGCTCGGCGATCAGCATGGTCCCGACACCGAGCGCAGCGAACGTCGCGATGAGGTTCATCGCCGACGTAGCAGCCGCGAGCCTGCCGACGTCGGTGGCCGACAGGGTCCGCGCGGCCGCGATCCAGAAAGCGAGCCCGAGACCGGACGTCAGAACCTGAGAGACGACCAGCGAACTGGTCATGCCCAACAGGCCGTCCGAGCCGATGAATTCTCGGAGCCTGTCGTGACGGGCACCACCGGCTCGCATCGGCTGGCTGCCCCGTGGTTCTGCCGCCGCCGTCTCTCCTTTGGCCATGTTTGGCTCGTGGGTCAGCCGGGTCAGGGTTGCGGAGCGCCGTGCGCTTCCACCGGCATCGCGACGCGTCCGAGGAGATCGACCACCACATCCCCGTGACCACCCGTCGATTGCATTCCCTCAGGAGGGTCCGCACGGGCGCGAACGGCCTCACTCGAGCGGCTGAGCCGTTCGCACACGATGGTCATCAAAACGCGGCGGCCGTCGCGGGCAGCATGCAGATTGCTTACCCCGAATATCCGCGGGTGCTCGAAACTCGGCACCTCGGTGACGCGGAGCCCGGCCTTCGCGACTCGAATGTTGATCAACGTCTCCACCTCGAACCCGTCGCAATCGACGTAGAGGTACGGCAGGCAGTCGGCTCGGAAAGCGTTGTAGCCGTAACAGAGGTCGGTGTACTGGGTCCCAAACAGCCGGTTCACCAGCCACGTGAGGACCCGGTTCCCGGCCTTCCGCAGCCGAGTGATGTCCCCACTGCCACCCCCTGGAGCGAAGCGCGTCCCCTTGGCGAAATCGACACCCAGGTCGAGTGCTGCGAGGAAGCGGGGTATCTCACCGGGATCCGCGGACCCGTCCGCATCCATCGTCACGATGATCTCGCCTCGCGCGGCCTCGAATCCGGCGACCAGTGCATCGCCCTTTCCCTTCCCCTCTTGCGCCACGATGACCACGTCCGTCCTCAACAGTCGCGTCACCTCAATCGTCGCATCGGTCGAGCGACCGTCCACCAGCACCACTTCGTCGACCACCGAAGGCAGCAGGGGGAGAATGAATTGAAGATTGTCCGCCTCGTTCATGGCGGGGATCACCACACTGACCCGAGGACGAGGCGCCGCGCCGTTGCGGCTGCGGGCCGATTCCCCTGGCACCACTCATCCCCTCATCCTCGCACGCGCCTAATCGCATGAGAAGCGTCAATTTGGCACATCATCCCAATGTAGCCAATCCCTTCAGAAGTACCAAGAGTACCTAAGAATCTGTAGCTCTGTCAACCGAAGCCCGACGAGGGTGTGGGTGCCGATCGGCATATTCCGACTTGTGCAGCCTGGCCGACGGCCTCGGCCGCCGTCCAACCCAGCCGTGACCCAACACGACAGAGCCGGGTTGCAATCTGTTTCCGGGAGGGAAACGGCTGCTACTTGGCTTCGAAAAGAGTGACGTTGCCTGTCGGTTGACCGCCATCAGCGTCGGTCGACAGCTGGGGCGCCGAGATGCCTGGCGCAAGGAACTCGAACACCATGTAGATCTCGTCGCGATACGAGCCGTCTGCTAGCCGAAGATTCCGCGGCATGCGACCGACTTCAAGCCACCCCAACCGTCCGTAGAAGTCTGCAAGACCGGTTTCGCTGCGGCAGGTGAGATACAGCTGCTCCAGTCCCAGGTCTCGACCGAGATCCACCGCCGCAACGGTGAGGCGCCGCCCCAGTCCCTGGCCTTGCATAGACGGCAGCACCATGAGCCGCTTAAACCATGCCCAATGACTTATCAGCGGCATGGACCCGATTTCCAAGAAGACCCAGCCGAGCACTTCGGACCCTCGTTGTGCCATCAGCAAGTGCGCCGACCCCTCGTCAACCTGACCGAACATCTGATCCGCGACTGGTCTAACCTCGGCCGCAGTGATGGGAGGTAGAAAACCGACAGCCCCCCGTTGTTGGTTGCGGTCACCCACGTGGCTACGAGCCGACTCCGCAGCGACTCCGTGAGGGCCGGATCTGCGGTGAGCTCGATGCCAGGACTCTTGCTGGGTAGACCGGAACTCCGCCCGACTTCACCAGAGGTCGCAGGAGGAGGGGGCGACATGGTGTTCGCGTTGCTGCCCCCGACTGCCGCCCCACTCGAAAGCTCGCGATGCTGGGATCCGTGCCCGCACGCGTGGCCTTCCTCCTCCAAGGCCGCCGGGGAGTGATCAGCTTCAGCCATGATCTGCACTCCTGGTTGCAAGCTGTTTTCGGGACGGAAACGGCTGCTACCAGCTAGAAGGGCGAGCCCGTCCAGCCGGATCGTCCACGGGTCAATGGTGTCGATCCGGAGGTGTGTCTCGCTCCACGGATCGCGAGCGAGCGTAGCGCGGACGGCGTCCTCTGACTCGGCCGTGACAGCGTGCACCACGCGGTGCTCGTCGCCGAGCGGCCCGCCCAGGACGATGAAGCCCGCATCCACGAGCCCGTCCATGAAAGACGCGTGCGCGAGCCACTCGGACTGCTCCTCCATCGGCAGCGCCGGGTCCCACTGAGGGCCAGAGCGGCGGAGCAAGACGAGGAAAGTCGCCACGCTCGCATTCTGTCGCACACCTCCTACCCTCGTCATTGGGCGTCTCCACGCTTGCCGGACCGCCGGCTGCGTGCCTGCCCTGGGTGTCATGGTCGCGATGGGCTTTACCGCGACGGCGTTGACCGCGTTCCTCATGCGTCGCAATGAGCAGTGAGCTGCCCGGCCCAACGGTAGGGAGCTAACCGACGGTAGCGGTGAATCGCAGTTGTGCATAGGGAAGCTCGTTCACAGCCGGCGGAATCAATTTCATCGACCCACTCCCGTCCACGAGACGTCTGCCAGACGTCCAGGGGGTGAAGGTTTGCCCACCGTACAAAGACTGGCCTCACAGGATTCGAACCAATCCTTAGGTGGCCAACGCGGCCTTGCTATACATGGCGCTGGTGCTACAACTCATGCGATATTCGCCAGTCGGTAGCTGAAGTCAACCGCTCGCGCCGCAGTGGTACTCCCGCGGGAGACCCCCGTCTCCCGCCGCCCCGTCCATCAGACGTCCATGACGCGTCCACGCCTCGCCCGAGACGGTCATCCATCATCGGCCACATCGATGTCGTCGCGGGGCCGATAAGGCTCGAGGCATGATAGTTGCTTCCGACGACATAGCCTGCGCGCGCCAGCGCGTACATGGTCCGCGATGCGGTGAGATGAGCCGCAGCCAGAAGTGGCTACATGACACCGCTCCAGTAAGCTTATGGCGATGAGCAGGATCGTGTTGGCCGCGTGGATCGTCGTCGCGGTGTGCGTCGTCGCTGCGGTTGTCGCGGGGGTTGTTCAGCCGTTGCATTGGGAGCGTACCGTCGCCGCGGCGGTCGTACTCGGAGTGATCGCCTCCGCTTTCGCCGTGGTCCGGTCCCGCCGCGCTCGGCCGGGCTGACGTCGGGGCGATCCTTTCGGTCGCGGCACGTCCTTCATGTTGCGGTGCTTCCTACTCGGCAGGAGCTGAGGCACGCGACTTCAGCTGTCGGCTGTACGAGCGCCGTGGCACACGCTCGCGTAGAGGAGAGAACCGCCTTATCAACTGTTCGAGCGCTGTGGCGCCAGGAGCGCGACACTCGCGAGGGTCAGAAACCTGGGCTGTCCAATTCACATTAGGCGCAAACCAAATGGCTCGCCTCCCCTTATACAATGCAAACCTTTCCGCGATCGTGGAGGGGCCGTCGCTCCGCCTCAGCGAGGTGAACTCTCGAGTAGAGCGCGGCAGCGCGAGGGCCTGACGAAGCAGGACACTTGGGCGGCGTCGGACCCGGGACTCAACTCGACAGCAGAGGGTTTCCTGAGCATGGCGACGCAGCCGGTCCTCGAATTCAGCAGCACGACCTTCCTGGACTGTATGCCGCCCGAGAGTCGCGAGCAGATTCTTGTCAACAGCACAAAGATCCGATATGCCGCCGGGGTTATCGCGTTTCAGCCTGGGGATCCCGACCGAGCGGACATCCTTGATACCGGCTGCGCCCGCGTCTACCTCTCCTCATCTGAGGGGCGCCAGACCACCGTCAGGTACGTACATCCGGGAGAGCTGAACTGCCAGGGTCGTGCGATCAAGCAAACGCACCTAGCGAGGGGTCTTCCGCGGTCGCCACCGCCAGGTGTCGGCAGGTCGAGCCGCTGGCATTCCGGGCCTCCTGGGCGCTCTCAGTGGCACGCGTTCGGTCCGCTCGCGCTGCGTGATGTGTTCTTAGCCGCGTAGCCGGGCCGGTCGGGCCTCTAAGCTCATTTTCGGCGTCCTGACTAGCGATACCTTTCCATTATCGATAGTCAGGATTCAGGGTCCGGAAGGGGTCGGAATCTGTGAATCCCCGCGAAGTTGTCAGCGCTTTTCCGGATGAAACTGTCGGTGACACAGATGTGGTGCTCCATCAGGGCCGGGCCGACTCGAGCTCGCGTGGCAGGGGACTACTTGGGGGCGGCCGGTCACTCCCATCGGTGGAGGGCTGCGACCTTGGTCAACCGCCGGATTCGGAGGCAGCGGGTCAACGACTGGCGCCCTGGCCACCCTGAACAGGCAGGACCTCGTCGCCATGGTCAAGCGCGACGCCGTACGTGAACTGCTGAAGGTCCAGTGGAGCGTCGCGGTTGGAAATGTCGACTGCCACCCGCCACACACCATCCGCTTGCAGTTTCCAGACGGTGATGGATTTGACGGTGTACCACCGTCTCACCCCCCGGCGCGGGGATCTCGAGGGTCAAACTCGTTCGCTTGTAGGCGAGGTGGCCTGAGCTATCAAACTCCTCGGTTCGCCTTGAGCGCTTCATCTCGACGGATTTGGCCCGCTCGCATGCGACCTTCCAGAATGCGCGGATTGCCTCTCGGCCTTGGATGAGGGCGCTGTCCTGATTCATCAGTTTGGCGTCTTGGGTGTAGGCCGCCGTCATCGCCTCGTAGTTGCCCTCATGGAAGGCGGCGTCGAACGACTGCTCCCAGACCGCCACGGAAGCCTCATTGAAGTCTGTTATCGCAAAGATCGCGTCTGCCTTCATGCGCGACATCGTAGCTGCAGGCGCTCCGCTTCGGCCCGGGCGCGACGAAACGCGGCGACATCGCCACGGTAGTACGCCAAATCGAGAAGTCACTGACAGTTCGGCGCGGTATTGCCATGACAAGTTCCCGCTGATTTCACAGGGTCAGAATCAAGTCGATGCCCACGCCCGACCCGACCGGTGACCGCAGCGCCAGAGAAACGTCGGCCCTCCTCCGAGATGCTCGCTCGCTGCTTCGTCGCGCCGACAAGCTGTTCGCCGCCACAGCCGCGGTGGACGATCGAGTCGCCACAGGGCTGGCGACGGAGGTACGAACGGCCACAGAACAGCTCGTGCATCACCTGACCCGCCTGGAGCAGCGTCAGCATCCGGCCCGAGACGCTGTGCGTCGGGGCCGCTAGCCGAAACGGACGTTCACTCAACATTTGGTCTGAATAGAAACGTCCCTTTATGTTCAGCGCAGGGCGCATCGGTACACTGATGTGCATGGCATGCCGCATCAGTGAGCTGGTCATCGACGCCGCCGACCCCGACCGGCTCGCCGAATTCTGGAGCAACGTCCTCGGCTACGTCGAACTCGGCCGGGAGGACGACGGAAGCATCGAGATCGGGCCGCCCGACGCCGGCTTCGGCGGCCCGCAGCCCACCCTCGTCCTGAGCCCCAGCAGCGACCCGCGGACCGGGAAGCTCCGACTGCACATCGATGTCAACGCCACCGACCGCGACCAGGACGCTGAGCTAGAGCGGCTGCTCGGTCTCGGCGCCAGGCCCGCCGAAATCGGCCAAACCGGCACCGAGAGCTGGCACGTCCTGGCCGACCCAGAAGGCAACGAATTCTGCCTCCTGCACACCCGGCTCCAGCCCATCTGATCACGTGCGTCCTCGCTCCGCGTCATCTACTGCCGCCGAGAGGTTCAAACTTGAGGCGCGCTCTCACGCAGCTGCAGCAAAGCGGTACGAGACCTCAACCCCACCGACTGTAGTGGTACTGGCGCGGGAGATCGCCGTCTCCCGCTTACCGAGCAAGTGTCGATCGGGATCGCATCAACCGTGTTTGCGGCCTAAGTAGCCTGAAGGTTGAATTGATACCGTTCTCTCAATCGATTTGTCAGCGAATCGATTGAGGTGATGATCGGAGCGTGTGAGGTCGGCTCGGGCATGGGACACGCTTTGCTCGGAGTGCTATTGGCCGCCAGGACGGACTCGCGCTGCCCCGGTTTGAGCGACACGAACGCTGTGAGAATTCCACCGAATTCACCCCACAACCGGGGACTTGACCCGGGCGCGTCCCGTCGGCAACAACGCGCCCCCGCTCTCCTGCCTGGCCCACAGGTTGACAAGTAACCTCACCTCGCGCTCACGGAGTTGAACGCCCCGTGAGGCGGGCTCGACCGGGCAGTCTTTCGAGCCCGCGGTGCTCTCGAGTAGCACCGCCGCGCCTGCATGTTGAGTACGTAGCTTGGCGAAAATGCCCTTACGCGATTGGTCTAGAGTCAGCGGCACCCTTCCGGTCGGCGGCATCGCTTCCATATTCAGAGACGCCGCCGTTCGCGGTGTTTGAACCGATTCACCTGCGTTGAGGGCTACGCTGCACGCTCATGGCCAACGTCGACCCCTTCCACTCGAAAGGCGCGGCGCATCTCAGCAAACGAGCACACGGTCACTATCACGTCGAGAGCAAGTGCCAATTCGGGCAGAGTGTGAAGCGTCGTGGGTATGACGCTCCAGGCACCGGCGGATATCGACTCTGCCAGCGCTGCTCAGCTCTTATGGCCAAGCGCAAGCCAATGTCGAGCTAGGAGGTCGACGACCGCCGCCAAGATCACGTGTTGGCCCCGCCCGCGAGCGCGAAGTAACGCCAGAGCTGGCGTAGGTCGCGGCAGTAAGCACATTGCGACCTTGAGCAAGCTGAGGATGGTGCCCCCATTTCGGGACGGAACGACGTGCTCCGATGGAGACCACCGCCGCAGCCGCCGGCCCTGAACCTCGGGCTAGCCGCGTTTACGATTGTCGGCCGCCGTGCGAGAAGTTCGGACGGCCTTCTCGCGCACCCCGTTGTGTCGGGGCCGTCGGTTGTCTCGGAGAGCACCTAAGTCCCGCTCCTCGAAATGGGCGCAGAGTGGTCGGGTTCGCTTGGCGGGAGAAAGGCTGAACATTAAGGTCTCATGGATTGGGTAGGTCTCGTTGCAGCAGCGGGGGTCGCCGGGATGGCGACTTTCCAGATCCTTCTGGCCGTGGGCTTACCCTTAGGCCACGCCGCCTTTGGCGGAACGAACGCCGTGCTGCCGGCAAAACTGCGCGTTGCGAGCGTGATCTCCGCCCTGCTGTTCGTCGCGGCGTTCTATGTCGTCCTCGCTCGCGGAGGACTGTTCGGGGTAGCGAGTGAATCCGTGCCCGTGCGCATCTCCATCTGGGTGTTCGCGGCGATCTTTGGCCTCAGTACCCTCGCAAACATCGCGTCCCGAAGTCGGTGGGAACGGTTCCTCATGGCACCGGTCGGGCTGGTGTTGACGGCCTGCTGCATAGCTGTGGCCTTGAGCGTATGAAATGCGATCGTCGGCGCGAGCGGCTTGGTCGCCAGGGGACCATTGCGACCAGATCAATGCTCAGGTCGACGGTGCCCGATCACTAAGCTGGGACTGTGGCTTGCACCTTCAGCGGATGAACCTGCCGTCTCACACCCCTGAGGAGAGTGCGGCGCTCGCGGAGGACATCCTCCGGGGGCTACCAGCGGACAAATACCCGCATCCCCGAGATGGTCTTCGAGCACGCGCTCAAGCCCGGCTACGACTGCGCGCAAGGCTTCGAGTTCGGGCTGGATCTCATCCTCGACGGCCTAGAGGGGCTCCGAGATGTCGCCTGATGCTGCAGTGAGCATGGAGGCAGCATCGTGAGGGCGGTTGTCCGCGACAGGTACGGGCCGCCGGACGTCCTGCGACTCGAAGACGTCGAGCGACCCCTTGCCAAGAGCGACGAGGTCCTGATCAAGGTCCACGCGACGACGGTCAGCCGAACCGACTCCGCGCTGCGGGCAGGCGTGCCGTTCGTCTCCCGCTTCATCGGCGGTCTCCGCAGGCCGAGGCGAAAGATCCTCGGCAGCGACCTGGCCGGAGTCGTCGAGGCAGTCGGCACAGCCGTCACCGAGTTCAAGGTCGGCGACCACGTCTTCGGAATCAATCCGTGGAAGTTCGGAGCGCACGCGGAGTTCATCTGTATGCGGGCAGGTGGCGCCCTCGCGCCGATGCCGGCCGGCATGCCCTTTGATGAGGCAGCGGCGGTATGCGACGGGGCAATCCTGGCGCTGAACGCTATTCGGCCCGCTCGGCTCCGGACGGGACGGAGGATCCTCATCTACGGAGCATCGGGATCCATCGGCACTGCCGCCGTGCAGCTGGCCCGGTCATTCGGTGCCGACGTCACTGGCGTGTGCTACACCGGGAACATCGCGCTTGTGCGATCACTCGGAGCCGACGCGGTCATCGACTCCACGCAGGAAGACTTCACGAAGAATGGCCGTACATACGACGCCATCCTCGATGCCGTCGGCAATCTCACGTTCAGCCGCTGTCGCGGCTCACTCAAGCCAGGCGGGGTCTACCTCGCCACCGACGGGATGCAGAACCTCGTGCTGACCTTGTGGACAGCGCGGATCGGCGACAAGCGGGTGCGGTTCCCGATACCCCCCAAATTCACGAAGCAGGACGTCGTGTTCCTCAAGCGGCTCAGCGAGGCTGGGAAATACCGAGTGGTCATCGATCGGCGCTACCCGCTGGAGCAGGTGGTCGAGGCAACCAGGTATGTCGACACGAAGCAGAAGACGGGAAACGTCGTCCTGACCGTCAGCCGCGACGCGCGGACCTAACCAGAACGTCGAGGCGCACGGCAGCCTCAGCGGATCGTTTCCGGGAAGTTCCCGCGGCCGGGGCAATCTGCTGACAACAGGCGTCACGTTCGTCGGCATCATCCCTGCCCATACGGACAGCGACGCCGGCTAGCCTCGTGAGTGCACGCTGGGGTGGACGAGGGCGATGTCGCCCGCGCGAGTCCGGATGCCCGGTGGCGAGGCGCGAATCACGGTCGCGGGGGACGGAACGGCGGAGGTTCTCGGAAACCTTTGCCACAACAGCCAAGAAAACCCTGGCCAATACGCGAGCGTTAACCGGGATCGCGCCGAGCCTCACACGATAATGACGACCTTGCCGCGAGTGTGACCCTCCTCGACGTAGCGAACTGCCGCCGGGGTCTCGCTCAATGGGTACATTCGGTCGATGACGGGCGCGACCTTGCCAGCCTCAATGAGCCCCGCGAGCGCAAGCAGGTCTTCAGGGGACGAACAGCAGACCCTTGGCCTGGATGGTGGTCACCGTCGGGGCAATCTCACCGGTACGCAGGTTGAGCTCACCCAAGTAGTTGGGATGGTTGACCGGGATGTTGGCGTCGCCGGGCGTGACCGCCACGTAGGCGGTCCCGGTGTCGANNGGCTGTCGAGCACGAAATCGCCACCGAATCGAGGACTGCTCGCCGGGACGATCTCATTGGAATCCGGGTCGGTGAGGGCCAGCGCGACCTGCTTTCCATAGGAGGTGCTGTTGACGTTGGCAACCGTTGCGGTGCTGTTGTCGAAGAACACCGGTTGCAGGACAGCGACCGATCCTTCGAGGTCGGCGCGGTACACCGCAGGGCCATTCGCGACGGTCGGTGCCGAGGCACTAATGAGGATCACGCCGCGGTAGACCGACACGGCATCCGTACCTCCCCCGTGAGGCAGCGGGTTGAGGTTGTAGCTGTAGTGCTGGACCTGGTGGCCGACCGGTGCCTCTGGCGAGATCACGAAAAGGCTCGAGTTCCCGTCCTCATTGACCGTGACGATGAGCTGGTGGGTGGCTACGTCGGCGGTCACGCCGTCGGCATGGCCGGCGACCTTCCACGTGGCGACGCGATCCCCGGAGGAGTCGTAGCCGACGACATCGCTCGCGGTGGCGCCTGTGGGGCTTGGCTGTCCGCTCGGCCCGATGCCGTTCTGCCNNGGGCGGCGGGGAGCCCGACGGCCGCCGCCGCTCCCGCGATGATCCAGCGACGATGCACCTTCTGCGTCATTTCTCAGCCCGGCCTCTCTTCACCCCGTTTTCGGCACCTTCCCTACTCTGATGAGTGGATTGTTAATTCGGGGTAAAGGGGCTGAGAACTGACACCTCGCGCCGTGGACAGGCCATCCCAAGGCGGAGGTGCGTTGGCGTGCCCCGGGTTGGCTGACACGAACGCTGCGGTGCTTACAACGTCAGTGAACTATTTGACGCGGCGCTCCGTGAATGGCCGAATGAGTTCGGCGGAACCGTCGGCGTGCAGAATCCGAGCGATCGAGGACATCACGTCGCGCTGACTGTCGCCCATCGAGCTGTTGGCGTCCCTGATCAATGTTCTGACTTCGGATGACTAGTGTCGACGCCAGTTGATTGGCCGATAGTGGTTGGTGAAGGCCACGTGCTCGCGCTCGAAGATGGGGGTGGATAGACNNGCGCCTGATACGTTCATCAATCATCGGATCCGCGTCGATGTCCTCACGCGGCGGAGAGGGCTCCAGGAAGGGCCGTCTGATAGTTGCGGGTTCGGGCAAGTAACGCCGACCAGGTTCGGCTTCCTAAACGGTCGCCAACTCTTGCTCAATGAGACGGCTCCAGGGACACCGCTCGTGCGAACCCACAGAAACACCTTCCAGAAACAAG
>PKWB01000105.1:0-10407 GCA_003131685.1 Candidatus Dormiibacterota bacterium | reverse complement strand
CACGATCGAGATACCAATCGAACCTGGACGTCACACCCTGCAAGTTCGCAATGGCCGAAACTCCAGCCGAACTGAGACCTTCGACGCCGCCGACGGCCAGACCGTCGCCTTCCGAGCCACTGGAAAGAGTTTTCTGCCGATCTTCCTCGCGTCCTTGGTCGTCCCCAGCCTGGCGCTCCAGCTCCGCCGTACAGCCGATGATCCATCTCTGTGACGACATCGTCGACGTACTGGATATGCGCGAGCCTGAACTGCGCCAGATCGGCGCGCGAGCGGGCACGGGTTTTGGGAGACGGCGGCGCTCGTGCGAACAGAGACCCATCCGTGGGTAAGCAGGGCCTCGCAACCCTCAATGACCGGCTCCGGGCAGCGGAGGACGATCTGCTCGCCCCGCTCGACGGCGAGGCACGCGAGACCTTCCGTGCCCAGGTTCGGTTGCTCGCGACACGGGCCGACCCTCTCGCCCCGCCCACCAGTCCATGTGATGTTGCGCAAGAGGCCCCACCGTATCCGTTGTCGCCACGCTTTCTTGCTCGACCTTCCAAACAGTGCGATCGCGTCTCAAGGAACTGTCTGGAGCGGTCTGATGATCACCGTTCCGAGCGGTCAGCTTAGAATCGCGCGGACCTATGAGCTTCGACGTCGAGATTCGCAATATCGCTGGGCAGGTGACCGCGGTGGGTGCTGCCGGTCCCTTTACGGTCGTCGTCGATCGGCCGGCTGAGGCTGGCGGTGGCGGACGCGGCTTCAACGGTGGTCAGTTGCTGTATATGGCGATTGCGGGCTGCGTCTCGAACGACCTGTTTCGAGAGGCCGCCGCAATGGGCGTCGCGCTCGACCGGGTGGTCGTCAGGGTAACCGGCGACTTCATCGGGTCACCGGCCGTTTCGACGGACGTGGGCTACGAAGTCGAAATCTCGGGCGACGCTCCACCGGAGACGCTGCGCGAGTTGGTTGGGCGCGTGGACCGTATCGCCGAGATCCCCAACAGCCTTCGGTCTGGCACTTCGGTCGAGCCGCGGGCGATTCACATCTCCGGCTGACCGGCTCTGTCGGGTCAGGGCCCGGCTATTGCGATAAGCGCAATGAGCCCTACAACCGGATGATGGCCTTGCCGCGGAGTCCGCCGCGGCGCAGCGTTTCGAGCAGCTGCGCTGCGCAGTCTCGTCGGCGCCGAGCCGGCGTACCTCGTCGGTGTCGCCGCGAACCGTCGCGATGACGTGTGCGCCCCGAGAGCGCGCCATCTGCACGGGCGTAGCCTCCCACGGCACCGGCGCCACCCATGACCACGAGGCGCTGACCCATGCTGGTTTGGAGCAGGTCGCGCGACCCCAGCGCAGTGATCGCCGGGATGGGCAGCGCGGCTGCCTGCTCGTCGGTGACTCCGTCTGTGACCGCAGCAACCGCTTCTGCCTGCGCGCCCGGTTCGACCGCGGTGTGCTCGGCGTAGGAGCCGCGCGTCCGAGCCATGCCGAAGACACGGTCGCCGGCGCGGAGATCGGGCTCGCCACGCCGCCGTCGAGCCCCGCGACGCATGCCATAGGGACCTCGCCGTGTGGCATGAGATGGACTACATCTGTGGCACTCCAGTCGGGAGGGATTCAGAGGCGCGTCATGGATGCAAGCCACGCTTCCACCTGCGGCGCGTCCTCGATCTGGGTGGCCAGGTGGGCTGCATCGATGCTGTCCACATGCCAGCCGTCGGTGAACGTCTCGCGCAACTCCCGCTGAGCTACACGCCGCGGGCCCCAGTCTCCGGGCTGGTGCTCGCTGAAGCACAAGAGGAAGAGATGTCCTCCCGGACGCAGGACTCCGCGAACGCTCTGTTCATAGCGAGGACGGTCCTCGTCGTCGAACACGTGAAAGACCCCCGAGTCGGTTGCGGTGTCGAAGCTCTTGCGGTGCTCGACGAGGTCGAGGATGTCGGCGACGTCGAATCGGACTGAAACGCCGCGCTCCCGTGCTTTGTCGCGCGCTTGACGGATCGCCTCCGGAGATCCATCGACGCCGACAACCTCGAGCCCTGCAACCGCAAATGCGATGGCGTTCTCGCCGCTGCCGCAGCCGAGGTCGATGACTCGCCCGGTGATCCGGCCTGCCTCGAGCAAGCTCACCAGCTCAGGTTGAGCGCGGCCGATGTCCCAGGGCGGCGATCCTTCGAGGTAGGCAGCGTCGAACCGGTCAGCCATGTCGCGAGCATACGACGGAGCCAGTGGAGCAGTGCCCGACGACCTGCTGGTTGAGCCTGCCCCGGGTTGACGGACAAGAAAGCCGTGATAACTCCACCGATGTTGACGTCCCGAAGGTTGAAACCGCGCTGCGGCGGCCCGAGAAGCTCGGGGTACACGGGTGATGGGTCCAGTCGAATCACCGAACGGGCTTGTTGTCGATCACTTCACCGACCCCGAAGGCCTCCTCATAGGCGTCGCGGGCACCGCATGAGCGCTGCTCGCGTACCCCTGGGAGCCACATGGTGTCAACAATGGATGGCGACAAGGGTGCCCGACAGCCCGTGACGACGCTGGCGGGTTTCAGCAGCGAAGACGCCGTCGCCACGACGTGGGCGAGCGGACGGTCAGTTCTCGAGGATGCCGAGGTGTACTGGGTATCGTCGGTGCGTCCGGACGGACGGCCTCATGTGACCCTGCAAAGCGTCGCCGGTGCGTACGAATCGAAGTACGGCAGCCATTTCACCTCGCGAGATGGCCCCTGGTTCGGTCTCGGTGACTCGATTAGGCAGAGCAAGATGGTGCTGTATCGGCTTGACCCGGCGAGAGTCCTGGGGTTCGCCAAGGGGAAGACGTTCAGCCAGACTCGGTGAGAGTTCTCCTGAACGTTCCGGTCGGACCGTGGCATGCCCCAGAAGCAGGCAGCTCGACTTCGATAGGCAGACGGCCAGCTTCTCGGGAGCCTCTGACCGGACACACGGTGGCGCAGGCAGTTCGCGTTCTATAGCCACGTCTAACTTCCGAGCTGACGACGATCCGGTGGCTGGGCGGATGAGTTACACCGAAGCGGCCGCCTCCGGGTCCACTGAAGTCGCGAGGAGCGCGAGTCCGCGAACGTCACGAAGGCCACGCGATGCCAGCATCGCCGACGGGAGTGCGAAGACTCCGGCAGTGACCAGCGCGGCCGCCCAGGCGGGCATGACCTTGTTGAGCCCGACGATCATCGCGGTGGAGGTAGCGCCGAGTGCGCCCAGGCCAAGTATTCCAGCCGCGCCGATCTCAGCGACGCCAACCCCCGCCGTCTTTGCCTGCTCAGCGGCGCCTCGCTTGTTGAGCTCGACGCGAAGTCGTTCAGCGAGGTCGTCGCCAACCCGACGAGCGAAGGCAGACACCCGGTCCGCCGCTCCTTCAATCCCGGGGGACCCATGCATCATCTCGTCGAGCGGCACGTAGTCATCGGAGCCTGCGGTTGACGCTGACGCGCGACCGTACTTTGGCGGCATCGGTTCCGCCGCTGCCACTCCATGGACCTGACGCAATCGCTCGGTCGGACCTGGCACGTCGGCCGGATCGGGAAAACCTGAAGCGACCCGCCGATCACGATCACCTTCGTTCCGTTCAGTCATCTGGCACCTCCTTGTGCGTTGACTATTTGCTGCCGAATGTGGGCTTCAGCCCGGTTCGATATCACGTCGGCGGCCGCTGAACTCAACGTACAAGTTCGCAATGGGCGACGCCGGCGAGCGTCAAAGTTTCTGACCAAGCATTCAATTCCGCGTTCAGAAAAGACAGCTGATCAGTTAAGGTTGACCGAGACGCCATGACAATCGCAGCAACACGCGAGCCGGGTCGTCCAACTCTGAGCTGTGTACGACGGTCGGACCCAGCTGTTCGGACTGCTGCGTGATGGGAAGACTAGACGAGACGACCGAGAGGATGCGGTCTTAGGCTCAGTAGCCGAAGCCGCCGCTCGAACCGCCCGCACCGGCGCTGGCGCCGTGCATGTTCATCACGACGAGCACAAGTGCAATGACAACGACGACGACGACGGCGCCCACCGCTCCAACTATCCATCGACGTGGCATCGAAGTAACCTCCGTTATAGGTCGAGTGCCGCCCGAAGTGTGAGCGTACTGCTGACTAGGCAATATGCGTGGTGGTTACAACGCGTTGCGCCTGGGAATATAGATTGCTGAGCGAGGTTCCCACATTGGGAGGGAGCTATCGAGTAGTCGACGGCCCGAGGTTGTTGCAGGAATTGTTATGGGAACGTCCGTAAAATCATGAGTCACTTGGACTCGCGCGTTTCGTTGCGACCGACATCGAGTGGTCTGGCGCATCAGCGTGGTACAGACTCGAACGCTCAATAAGGATCGCACTCATGATCGTCCTCGGCATCATCCTTCTCATCATCGGCATCATCGCGAGTATCCCGATTCTGTTGACCGTCGGGGTCGTCCTTGTGCTCGTCGGGCTGCTTCTGGAAATCATGGGGGCGACAGGTCGAGCGGTTGGCGGCCGTCGCCACTACTACTGAGACCAAGAACGGGCCGGGGTGGGCGGCTTGGCACGATCCCTCCCCATTGTCGGGACTCTACGAAAACCTGTTGTCTTTGGATCCTGATGGATTTCAGCAGACGCGAAAAGGTGGGCGCAAGCTGCTTGCGCTGGGCTCGGCGAGCCGACATATCCGGGTGAGCGCCGGCGTCGCAGGACGGGCATGGGGCGTAGGTGCAGGCTCTGTTGCTGCAATTGTTACAGCGCGGGCGGGATTCTGGCCTCAACTGAGCACCAGCTGAACGGCGCCAGGTCAGATGTCCCACAGGGGGGTCACAACATGCTCGCGATCGACGTCACCGACTCCGACCTGATGGTGGTCATGCCTCACCGGCATGGCGGTGTTGCCGGCATGCTGGTTGCGCTCGAGGATGCCGGACTCGGCGTGAGTCGGATCGAGCCCCGCGCCGGCGAGGCGGGCATGTACCGCATGACGGTGCACGGCAGCGCAGAAATCGCTGTGACGATCCTTGAAGGAATCGGGTGTACTGTCGCTGCGTCGCCGTACCCGCCGACCTGATCGTGCGTGCTCGAGGGCGTGATGCCTGACAGTGACTCCCGCAGTCGAGCCGCGCCGCCTCTGCGTATCGTGGTGGCCGACGACGATATCGACATCCGCGAGCTCATAGCGCTCATGCTCCGCAGGTACGGTTTCGAGGTTGTCGTCGCGTTGGACGGCGACGCTGCCCTGGCGGCCATTCTGTCCGACGGCGCCGACGGTTTCGTCTCGGACTTTCAGATGCCCGGCCTTGACGGTCCAGCGCTCTGTGGTGTGCTGCGAGGTTTGCGCGCCTACACCGCGCTCCCGATCGTGATGTTCACCGGTGTGGGAGAGGAGGATCCGCGCCTACTTCCGCTGCGTCATATGAACGAACTGCGGATCTTGCACAAGCCGATGGGACTGCGTGCCATCGTACCCGCGTTGATTGAGATGATTCCGACGCACCCAGCCAACTGCGGGGCGGGCGCAGTTATGGGTGTTTTTTAGCGCGGAACGTCGGACCCGCGTGGGAGAACCGGCCGGCCCGAAGGCCGACCGGTCCATCGGACAGGCCTAGCGAGACGCGACGGCCGCAGTCTCCTTCCAGGCCATCTCGAGCGCCGAAAGGTTCTCGCAACCAAGCACCAGACGCGTGTCCGTCGCAAGGTAGACCGTGGTGAGGTTGATGCCGGCATCGGCGAGGCGACGTGTGACCTTTCCGAGCATGCCCGGCTGATTGTCAATGCGCTCAACAATCACTTCCGCCTCGCGGGTGACCTTGTAGCCGACCTTGGTGGCGGCGCGGCTGGTCGCCGCCTTGTCGGTGGTCAGCAGGTGAACGATGACGCTCCCGTTCTGCTCGACGGCGCACAGGCCCTCGATGTTGATCTTCTCGCGGCCCAACTCCTCCGCGAGTGTCGCAAGACTGCCCTTGCTGTTCGGTACGACGATGGTGAAGTCATATGCGTGCATGACTGGCCTCCTGTGTCGGGCGCCGAGTGATTCAGCTGGCCCGAACTCCACCGTGCGCGTGCTGTCACACGAAACGCAACCGTTGCGATCCGCGCACTGTCGTCGGGCGACGCATACCGGTCCAAACCCTTGGCGGCATGCTGCGATCCAGCCGTTTATCTCCAACGACGGAATGAACTGGCTGCCAGCTACGGTCAGGTGGAGGCTGGCGGCGCATGAGCGAAATCGCGTGCATACAGGTGCTGTCCGCATGCGAGGCACTTCTTGACGGGCCGCTCCGGCGGCGTGGACACCTCCGGCTGATCGTCACCATTTGGATGTGCGTCATCCGGATGACTTGCATCAAAGCTCAGCGAAAGAAGACGGTCAGAGCCACAGCGGGCACACAATTGAGACAAGGCTCCTCCCATCGTGCCGCGCGCTCATCCCGTCGTCTGTCCGCTAGCGTGCCTTCCGGCGCTCGACGAATGGGTCGGTGTCCCCATGAGGGGCAGCAGTTTCTCTTCGCGTCCCTACGGGTGGCGGCCCGCGGAAACCGACGGCCCAGAGAAACTACCCTCACCTCATGATGTTCTTGCGTTGTGCCCTCCGGATAACTCCATCCAACTGGGCGGTGATAGCTCGGTAGCACTCACACGCGGCTGCCTCGAGCCCGACGCGATCAACGATGGTGACTCGACCGCGGTAGTATCTGATGAGGCCCGCGGCTCGAAGGCGCTCTGCGGACAGGGTGACCGTTGCTCGACGCGAGCCGAGTATCTGGCCGAGNNAGGCGCTCTTCGTTCGAGTGGAGTCGATTGCACGCCGCCGCCTGGGCGATCTCGCCGAAGAGAGCCCGAACGTAATCGTTGACGAGTTCCTGCAGACGGGGGTCGGCTTCGACCTCGTTGACGAAGGTCAACGCGTCCATGCGGTCGATCCATCCTCCCACCGAGGAGATGGCCCGGAATGCGAGTGAGCCCCCCAGGCGGATGGGCACCCCGACGATGCCTTCGTTGCCAATCGAGGCCACCTCGACGCTCGTGCCTTCTCGGAACGGCGTGACCAACGAGACCACGCAACTGCGGGGGAAGTCGACGAAAGCAATTGGCTCACCCGGCTCGAACAGAATCGCCCCGGAATCCAGGCACACCGGATTCAGCGATCGTCGGAGCCGCCGACTGACGCCCATGGGAAGCGCATCAAGAAGCCGGTTTGCTCCGGCGTTGACGCTCATGCCGCGGTCCACGTGGGTTGCCTCTTGCGTGTTGCACACGCGCTGTTCGGGCGGCGGCTCTCTCAATCGGATCCCGTCACCCGTCGGCCGCGGCGGCCTAGCCTTAAAACTGATCCTACGCTGTGGGGTGCTGCTGGCACCTCCCAGGGGACGCCGGTACCAGGTCGGTCGAGAGGTTGCTGAGCAACCCCCACCAAGCCGCCTGATCGGGGCGCTGCGGGAGCGCCGTTGGACCACGGCACCGTTGACGTCAGATCACTTGCGTCCGGGCAACCTTGATCGGCGGACGGTGAACGCCGAAGGGTACCTGGCTGCTTTCGAAAGGGGCTATAGCTCCCCCCTGAAGCTACGAAATTGAGCCGACACGAAGCGCACGCAGCCAAGAACGCGCATCTGCGGCAGAATCCATCGTGATGCGCCTTGCCCCCGAAGTCGAGCGCGACGTTGCGCCGCCGATCCATCAGGCGATCAAGCGCATCGCGGCGCGCTCCAACTACGCCACCACCCTCGACGGCGCGGGGTTCACTACCATGGACGCCGAGTTTGGTCACAAGCTCGCGGAGGGGCACCCGAGCGAGTGGTCGCCGAAGATGCTCTATCAGGCGTGGCGCATCTGCAAGCGGTACCGCGGCCAGCTTGCGAACGAGGGCATCGACTTCGACGCCTTGCCCGCGCCGCCGAACCCCTACGACGGCGTGGTCACCATGGTGATCGACAGCAGCCGGATGGACGACGCGGGCGTCACTCCGCTTGCACCGCCGCGCTCTTCCACAGCTGACCGGCGCTGCGTGCTCGTGCGCGACCGAGCCGGCATCCCACTCGAATTCGCCATTGCCTTCGAGTACAACCCGGCGCTGGTGGAGGCTATCAAGATGCTCCCCCGCCGGGCGTGGAATCAGGTCACGAAACGCTGGACTGTCCCGGCGTCGACGGATCTGCTTTCCGAGCTCAACGACTTCTTGCACAACTACGGCTTCCACGGCGACCACGACACCGTGACCTTCATGCAGGAGTGCCTGCTGTCTGCGCGGGAACATCGCGAGCAGGCGGAGGCCATGGCCGAGCTGAGCCGCGCGAAGGTCAGCGAGTTCGACGTGCCGACGATGTCGAAGGTCGATCAATACGGTCGGCCGCAGTCACTGAAGCCCTGCCAGCGGGCGGCCATCGAGTACGCGGTCAAGGCGAAGCGGACGTTCATCGGGGATCAGCAGGGGATCGGCAAGACCGCGGAGGGCATAGGAACCGTCGAGCACCTGAGCGCATTTCCCTGCCTCATCGTCTGCAAGAACCGGCTCAAACCCAACTGGGCGCGGGAGCTCGCGAAGTGGGTGCCCCACCGCAGCGTCACCGTGCTTGGCGCGAGGCCGGATCTCTTCGCGTCGAGCAGCGATTTCGTCATCATCAACTACGAGGCGCTGAGCAAGTTCAAGGTGTTCCTGCACGGCCGGCAGTGGGCGTCCGTCATGGTCGATGAGAGCCAGAAACTCAAGTCCCCGAGCGCGATTCGGACGACCGCCGTGCGCAAGCTGGTCGAGGCGCAGGACACCGAGGTCCGGCTGCTCCTCACCGGCACGCCGATCATGAACAACCCGGGTGAGTTCGTCGCCCAGATCGCGATTCTCGGCCAGATGGATGCCTTCGGCGGCAGCCCGAAAGCGTACAAGCGCCGCTACGTGAACGGCATGAATCTGCAGGCTCTGAACGACACCCTCCGCAAGACATGCTACATCCGCCGAACGAAGTCCGAGGTGATGACGGAACTCGAGCCGAAGTTGCTCGCGCCGGTCACGCTCGAACTGACCAACCGCGAGGAGTACGCCCGCGCTGAGGACGATGTGATCACCTGGATCGAGCGTCATGCGGCGGAGGATGCAGCCTTCCTGCGCACGCTCGAGGGCATGAGCACGCTCGGCCGCCAGGAGGCCACCAGGGAACACGCCGCCGACGCGGGGCGGCGAGCAGCGCGGGCCGAGGCGCTGGTCCGGATCAATGCGCTCAAGTACCTCGCCGTCAAGGGCAAACTGGAACCGGCTCTCGAATGGATCGAGGACTTCCTCGAGTCCAACGAGAAGCTCGTCGTGTTCGGGGAGCGCGTGGAGGTTCAGCGCGCCATCGCCGACCACTTTCCCGGCTGCGCGCGGCTCGCCGCAACCACTCGGGACGGTGCCCGGCCCACCACCAACGTCGAGCTGTATGCCGAGATGGACCGCTTCCAGACCGACCCGGACTGCCGCCTGATCGTCTGCGGCATCGACGTGGGCGGCGAGGGCTTCACGCTCACGGCGGCAAGCGACGTGGTGCTGCTGGAGTTCGGCTGGACGCCCACCGGAATCGACCAGGCAGGGGACCGCTGCCACCGCGAGGGGCAGACGGACAGCGTGACCGTGTGGCATCTGTTGGCTGAGAACACGATCGACGACTGGATCATGGAGCTGATCGATCGCAAGCGCCGGGTGGTCGTCGCAGCCACCGATGGCCAGGAGGTCGACGACGTCGAGTTGCTCACCGAGATCATGAAGCGGCTTGTCGAGAAGCGGTGGGCGGCGTAGATTTCACCGCCGCGCCTTTCTCCGCCGAAATCGAGTCCGGGGTTACCCGGCCAACGACATACCACCACTCAATGCAGCTTTCGATACGCTGAGGACCTCACCGCTTCGTAAAGTAAAGCTGCATACCGCTGCGAGCGAATTGAACCAACCCCGGGATATGCCTCACATGATTCAGGTGGTGGGCGAAGGGAGAACATGGACAACACGACGATCAGCCTGGCCGGTGCCGACCGCCTCGATGAGCTGCGTGAGCTCTGGCTGGCGATGCACCACCATCATCAGCGCGTTGCGACCCTCCAGCCCCTGGTGGCTGACGACGAGATCTCGTGGCGGAGGCGCCGGACGCGCTACTTGGGCTGGCTGATGGCGGACGATGAGGCGTTCCTCGTGATCGCGGACAGCGGTTCAACGCCAGTCGGCTACGCGATGGTTCATTTGCTGCGCGGGCCGGACGACACGTGGCCCCTCGCCGATCGCTACGCCGACATCTACTCCCTGTCGGTCGCACCCGACGCGCGCGACCAGGGCATTGGAACGCGTCTGCTCGAGTTCATCGACGCAGAACTCTCGCATCGGGAGATCACGGACGTGGTGCTGGCGGTCATGGTCGGCAACGTCGACGCTCAGCGCCTCTATGAGGGCCGGGGTTTTCGACCGGCGGAGACTGGGTGAATTCAATCGGTC
>PKWB01000042.1 GCA_003131685.1 Candidatus Dormiibacterota bacterium | reverse complement strand
CACAAGGACCTGCTCCTCGAGCCCGTCGACGACGATATCCCCGGGGAAAAAGGAGGGGCGAGTGGCCCTTCGTGAGCTCCGGGTCAGCAACCTCGCGGTCATCGAGGAGGCGCGGCTTTCCTTCGACGAGGGCTTCAGCGTGCTGACCGGTGAGACCGGCTCAGGGAAGTCGATGTGCGTCAACGCGCTCCNNGCGCCGCCCTCGGGGGCCGGCTCGAACCCGAGACCGTGCGCACCGGTGCCGCAGCCGCGCGCGTGGCCGCGGTGTTCGACAACCCGAGCCCGCGCTTGCGCGCACGCCGAGCCGAGCTCGGTATCCCCGACGACGACCTGATCACGCTGTCGCGCGAGGTACCGGTGTCCGGACGCGCAACCTGCCGGGTCGATGGTGCTCTGGTGTCGCAGGCTGTGCTCCGCGAGCTGGGTGACCTGTGCGTCGACGTCACCGCCCAGGGGACGAGCCACCGCATGCTCCGGCGGAGCTGGCAGCGCGACGTGCTCGACGCCTTCGCCGGGCAGGAGTGCGCCGCCGCGCGAGCCGCCACGGCCGACTCGGTCAAGGGGTGGCGCGTCGCAGCGGATGCCGTGGTCGCCGCTCAGCGTGCGGCGAACACCGGCGCGGCTGAGCTGCAGCGTGCCCGCGACCTCGTCGAGGACCTCGCACCGATCGGGATTCGCGCCGGCGAGGAATCAGAGCTCCAGGCGGAGCGACTCCGCCTCAGGCACGCGGCTCGAATTGCCGGATGCTCGCTGTCGCTGGCTGAGGCCAGCGGTGGTGACGAGCAATCCGCAGCAGACCGGCTCGCCGCGGCAATCGGCGCAGGTGCCGACCTGGCAGCCGTCGACCCGGCACTCTCCACGTTGCTGGAGGACGCCGACGCGCTCGTCGATCGCCTTCGCGAGCTCGCGCTCGACGCACGCCGCCACGCTGAGGAGATCACGGTCGACGAGGTTCGGCTGACCGCGATCGAGGAGCGGCTCGACACCCTGACCCGAGTGATCCGGCGCCACGGATCGCTGGAGGCTGCGCTCGGCGAGCTCGACCGCGCCACCGCGCTGGTCGCCAGCGTCGACGGCGAGTCAGGCGCGATCGGCAGCCTGGAGACCGCCGCTGACGCGCGACGCTCGGAGGCGGGGCGGGCTGCGAGCGCGCTCAGCGCCCTCCGGACGTCGGCCGCGCGCCGCCTCGAACGGGCGGTGACCGCCGAACTCCGCTCGCTCGAGCTGCCCCACGCGCGTTTCCGCGTGGTGCTGACCCGGAACCTCGACGTCGCGGGCGTCGATACCGGGGATGGCACTCCGGTGCGCTGCGGACACTCGGGGATCGACGAGGTCGACTTCCGCCTCGCTCCCAACCGCGACTCGGTCCCGATGCCGCTGGACGAGGGACCGTCCGGTGGCGAGCTCGGGCGGCTCGCCCTGGCATTGAGCGCGGTCGTGACCGAGGAGGACGCGCCGGTTCTCGTCCTCGACGAGGTGGACACGGGCATCGGCGGCGAGACGGCCGCGCGCGTCGGCGATGTCCTCGCCCGTATCGGCCGGGGTCGTCAGGTGATTGCGATCACGCATCGCCCGGAGATCGCGGCTCGGGCGGTCGCGCACGTGACCATCACCAAACGCGACCGTCCCGGCGGACCTCAGGCGACCGCCGCCGTGGTGACCGACGACGAGCGGGTGCAAGAGATCGCACGACTGATGTCGGGCAGGACGACCGAGGCTGCGTTGATCCGCGCCGCCGAGCTCCTCGAAGAGGGAGCGAGCGGCGATCGGGGCACCCCCGGCCTCCGTACCATGTAGCGATGCAGCGGGAGGAATCGGGCGCAGCCATGATCACCGTCGACGCCCCGGGGTTCCACGGGAGCCTCGAGGAACTCGTGGCCCGAGCAAACCGGGGTGATCTCGATCTGACCGAGCTGTCGGTGAGTACGGTCGTCGAGGAGGCACGGAGCGCACTCGAGGCCCCCGAGCGTCAGGGTGACCTTCGAGCTGTTGCCGACGCCCTGTCGCTGCTCGCCCGGCTGGTGGCGCTCAAGGCGGCGTCGGTGCTACCCGACCAGGACACCACGGTCATCGAGCCGGAGGACGATCAATCGACTGACGCGGGCAGGAGGCTCGCCGAGTACCGGCTGTTCAAGGCCGCCGCCGAAGCGCTGCTCGCCGAGGCCGCGACTGAAGGCGCGCGAAGCTTTCTCGGACTCGTGTCGACCGAGGTGATCCCCGTCGAGCGGCTCCGGATCGCCCCGGAACGGCTGGCCGCCGCCTTCCGGGCGGTGCTGGAACGGTTCAGCGATACCGAACCGCTGCCGGTGGCGATCACGTACTCGGTGGAGGACAAGGTCCGCCTGTTGCGCGACCGTCTGATGCTCGGACCGCTCGAATTCGAAGAGGTGTTCGCCGGGGTGAGCAGCCGTCTCGAGGCGGTTGCCTGTTTTCTAGCGCTGCTCGAGATGCTCAAGCGCGGGGAGGCGACGGTCGAACAGCGCGACGCGTTCGGCCCGATCACGGTGACCGGCATTGGATGACGTGCTCGTTCTCGATGTCTTCGGCCGCGCGACCGTTCCCGAGGGCACCGCGGACGCCGAGCCCGAGGACCTTGCGCCCGCACTCGAGGCGCTCTGCTTCGCACTCGGTCGCGAGGTCACCATCGCCGAGGCCGCGGCCATCCTGGAGCGCAGCCCCGCGGCGGTCGCCCGGTCGGCCGGCGTGCTCGCCATGGACCTGCGGGGTCGCGGGCTCATGCTCCAGCGCTCCGACGAGGCGATCCAGCTCGTCACCCGGCCGGAGATGGCCTGGGCGGTGCAACGCGCGCTCCACCCGGAACGCCCATCGCGTCTGAGCCGGGCGGCCATGGAGACCCTGGCGATCATCGCCTACCGCCAGCCGGTGACCAAAGCGGTGATCGAATCGATCCGCGGAGTGGACTGCGAAGCCGTGCTCGAGCACCTCACCGTGCGGCGCCTGGTCAGCGAGGTGGCGCGCCAGGAGACACCCGGACACCCGCGTCTGTTCGGCACGACGCTGCGCTTCCTCCAGCTGGTCGGCCTCGAGCGCATCGAGGACCTGCCGGCGATGGCCGCGAGCGCGGTGCTCCCCAACTTCGAGTGACTGCCCATCCACCGGAGCGGCTCAACCGGTTTCTTGCACGTCGGGGAGTCGCATCACGTCGCGGTGCCGACGAGCTCATCGCCGGCGGACGGGTGACCGTCAACGGCGAGGTGAGCCGCCTTGGGGCCATCGTCGACCCGTCGGTCGATCGCGTGAGCGTCGACGGGTACAGGATTCCTGCTCGCGCAGTTTCAGTCACCATCGTCCTCAACAAACCGGCGGGCGTGGTCACGACGCGCAGGGATCCGTATCAGCGCCGCACCGTGATGGACCTGATCGAACCCGTCCCGGGGCTCGTCCCCGTCGGCCGGCTTGACGCAGACAGCCGCGGCCTGCTCGTCCTCACCACCGACGGCGAGCTCGCTCATGCCGTCTCGCATCCACGTCACGGCGTGACCAAGCGCTACCTGGCGACCCTCGACCGCGACATCTCCGCAGACCAGCTCGAGCAGCTGGCGCTCGGAGTCGAGCTCGAGGACGGGCCGGCTCGAGCGCTCAGCGTGAAGCGATCCGGATCGGATTCCACGGTGGAGGTGGTCATGGCCGAGGGGCGAAAACGCGAGGTGCGGCGACTCTTCGCGGCGATCGGCCTCGAGGTTCGTGACCTGGTTCGGGTCGCCATCGGACCGCTCGAGCTTGGGGCGCTCCCGGAAGGCGCGACGCGAGCGTTGCGCCCTGCCGAGTTGTCGTCACTGCGAGCGGCGGCGGGCATGCAGACACCGGTGCGCGCCACCGCCCGGCGGTCGCGGTGAGCCCGCCCGTGATCACCATCGATGGACCCGCGGGGAGTGGCAAGACGACCCTCGGGCGGAGTCTTGCAACGACACTCGGTCTCCCACTGGTCGACACCGGGCTCTTCTACCGGGGTGTCATGGTCGCCGCAGCGCGGGCCGGACTTGCCCCCGATGACCGCGATGCACTCATCGAGTGCGCGCGCAGGACCGAGGTCGTCATCGATACGGACCCGGCCCACGACGACGCCGACAGCGCCGCATGCGTCGACGGCATCGAAGGCGGTGCCGCACTGCGAGATCCCGCCAATGCACCGCTGCTGGCGTCGATGAGCAGCATTCCGGAGGTGCGCGAGGTGCTGCTCGAGGCGCAGCGCGAGCTCGCGCGTGACGGCGCCGTCGCGGTCGGTCGCGACTGCGGCACCGTCGTCTTCCCGCACGCGCAGCTCAAGCTCTACCTCGTCGCCTCGGAAGATGTGCGTGCGCGGCGCCGAGCCTCGCAGCTGCGCGGCCGTGGGGCTGGAGCCGACCTCGCACTGATGCACGGCGAGGTCGGCGCTCGCGATCGTCTGGACGCCACGCGCAGCGCGGCGCCGATGCGTCCCGCGCCCGACGCGCATCTCCTCGACACGGGCGTGCTCGGCATCGCGGAGGTGGTGCAGACCGCGCTGGACCTCTGGGCGGCGAGCTCGCCCGCCGCGTGACCGGGGCCACGTCGCACCTGGACCACCTGGTCGCCTTCGACCTCGAGACCACCGGGCTCTCGCCGCGGAGCGACCGCATCCTCGAGATCGGCGCTGTGCGCTACGACCACGCCCTGCGTCCGATCGACGAGCTCCAGGTGATCGTCGATCCGCAGATGCCCATCCCCCTTGCCATTCAGCGCCTCGTCGGCCTGAGCGACGACGATGTCCTCGGCGGCCCGGCGCCGGCGGAGGCGGCATCCCGGCTCGCAAGCTTCTGCGGGGACGCCGCATTGATCGCTCACGGCGGCACGTTCGACCTGCTCTTCCTGCGAGCCCTGCTCACCGAGTCGTTCGGATCGCGGCTGCTCTTCGACACCCTCGACCTCGCCAGGATCCTGCTCCCCACGTTGGAGAGCCACAGCCTCCCGCTCCTGAGCCGCCGCCTGGGAATCCCCCACGAGCGCCCCCACCGGGCGTTGAGTGATGCTCGCGCGACCGGCGATCTGTTTCGCGTCCTGGTCGGGGCCGGCCGCCGGCTGCCCAGCCCGACCCTCGACGAAATGCGACGGGTCGCGTCCCAGGCGCCCGGTCCGCTCGGCGCCTTTCTGAGCGATGTGATGGTCCGACCCGAGCTCGAGGCCGAACCCCCACTCGGCCACGCGCCGGTCTCCGCGCCACCGCCCCCGCCACCGCAGGCCGGACGGCAGCCGGAGGCACCCGACCGGCGGAGCGTCGGCGAGGCCGCGGCCGACCTGCTCGGTCCGCAGGGCCCGCTCGCGGCAAGCGAACGCTACGAGTACCGCGAGGCGCAGGTGCAGATGGCGATGGCGATCGGCCAGACGCTGGAGCGCAAGCGGCGCCTCATGGTCGAGGCGGGCACCGGGGTCGGCAAGTCGCTCGCGTACCTGACCCCGCTGGCGCTCTGGACGGCGCGGACCGGCAAGCGAGCGGTGGTCGCAACCCACACCGTCAACCTCCAGGAACAGCTCGCCGATCGCGACCTGCCCGCCGTCGCCAGCCTGCTCCGCGAGCCGGTGTCGGTTGCGGTGCTCAAGGGACGCAACCACTATCTGAGCCTGCGCCGGTGGCAGCGATTCCTCGCCACCTCCGATGTCGTGGGACGGGAGCCCGACATCGTGTCGATCCGGTTCAAGTTGAAGATGCTCGCCTGGCTCGCCACGACCACGAGCGGCGACCGCTCCGAGATCTACCTCGCCGGCGACGAGGAGCAACTCTGGCGACGGGTCGCGTCCGACGTGACCGACTGCCTCGGACCGGCGTGCGCCAACTGGCCCAATGCGCGCTGCTACATGGTCGGAGCTCGGCGCAGTGCCGCAGATGCAGCCATTGTTGTCACGAACCACGCGCTCCTCCTGGCCGGAAACGAACGTCAGGGTCAGGTGCTCGGCCCCTACGAGGCGCTGGTCATCGACGAGGCCCACCACCTCGAGTCGGTGGCCACCGAACAGCTCGGCATCGCCGTCCGGCTCGCCGACGTGACCCTCATCCTCGACCGCCTCCCAGCGCTTCCCGACACAGCGCTGGGCGCGGACCTCGAGCGATGCCGCGAGGCCGGGCAGCGCCTCTTCGGCGACGCCAAGGGCTTCATGTCGGCGCGGCTCGGCGGTGAGCACGCCGCCAACGGGCGGATGGGACTCTCCGAAACCATCCGCACCGGTCCTGGGTTCGGCTTCGTCGAGCGTTCCGCCGTCCACGCCGCCGGAGTGTTCCAGCACACTGCCGGTCTGCTGGCGGCGGGGTCGCCCGCGGGGATGCAGGCGGACCTCCTGCCCCAGCCGGATCGGGCCGAGGACGAGCTCGAGCATGCGGCGGTCGCACTCGCCGGCGTCGCCGCCGCGATCGATCACGTGATCGTCCGGCCGCGTGAGGGCATGGTCGCGTGGATCGAGATGCGCGGCGAACAGGCCGAGCTGCACGAGGCGCCGGTCGACGTCTCAATTCCACTGGCTGAGACGGTCTTCGACCCTGCTGAATCGGTGATCCTCACCTCGGCGACGCTGTCGGTCGGGGGGAGCTTCGATTTCATCCGCAATCGGGTCGGCATCGGAGCGACGGCCGAGGAGTTGACCCTCCCGTCTCCATTCGATTATCTCCGCCAGGCGGTCTGCATCCTTCCAGAGGATGCGACCGCGTACGACGACCCGACGCACGACTTGCAGATGACCGCGCTCATCGACGCGATCGCCGGGCGCCTCGACGGTCACACCCTCGTGCTCTTCACAAGCTACGGCCCGCTCAAGCGGGTCTGGGCGCTGCTTCAGGAACGCCTCGAGGCTCGCGGTATCNNTCGGTATCGCGAGCCTCGCCCAGGGGCTTGACGGCACCCGGAGGCAGATCCTGCAGAGCTTCCTCGCCGATCCCCGCACCGTCCTGCTTGCGACCAGCAGCTTCTGGGAGGGTGTTGACATCCCGGGCGACCGGCTGCGCTGCGTGGTCATCGACAAGCTGCCGTTCCCGGTGCCGACCGATCCGCTGGTCCGCGCCCGCTCCGAGCGACTCCGCGATCCGTTCGGTGAATACATCCTCCCGGTGGCGATCATCCGGCTCCGTCAGGGGTTCGGGCGCCTCATCCGGAGCGCGTCGGATCGCGGCGCGGTGGTGCTCTGCGACCCACGCCTGCGCACCCGCCAGTACGGGCTCGGATTCCTGCGCGCATTGCCTCCTGCACCGATGGCGGTGACTGCTCTGGATCGCGTCCCCGCCATGGTCGACGCGTTCGTGAACTCGGGAGCGTTGCCCGATACCGTGGGAGAATCATTGGAATGGTCCTCGAACGATCTCGAACCGGCGTGATCCCGACGCAGGAGTCCATGCCTGACGCGACCGCCGCCGGCCCCTCGCCCGAGCCGGCACCAGACCCGTCCGGGTCGGTGAGCGTCGCGCTCGCGCAGTTCTATCCGCGGCTCGGTGACGTCGCCGCCAATATCGCCGCCCATCTCACGGTCATCGCCACGGCCGCCGCCTCTGGCGCCGGACTGGTGGTCTTCCCCGAGCTGTCGCTCACCGGGTACTTCCTCAAGGACCAGGTCCCGGAGGTCGCGCTCCGGATCGACGCACCGGAGATCCACGCGCTCCAGGACGCATCTCGAGACGGTGACATCGACATCGTCGCGGGGCTGATCCTCGAGAGCGATGCGCACCGCTTCTACAACGCGTCCCTCTACATCAGTGGCGGCGAGGTGGTGCACGTCCACCGCAAGGTCTACCTGCCGACATACGGGCTCTTCGACGAGCAGCGCTATCTCGCCGCCGGGGACCGATTCCGCGCGTTCGACGCGCCGCTCGGCAACCGCACCGAGCATCGCTGGCGTGCGGGCATCCTCATCTGCGAGGACCTCTGGCACCCGACGTCGGCGGGGCTGCTCGCGCGCCAGGGAGTGGATCTCATCATCTGTCCGTCGGCATCGCCTGGCCGCGGTCTCCTCCAGGGTGATGCGGTCGGCACGGCGAGCAGCTATGACGTCATGACCCGCACCTACGCGCAGCTCTTCACGACGTATGTCCTGTACTGCAACCGGTCCGGGTTCGAGGACGGTGTCGGCTTCTGGGGCGGTTCGCGCGTGGTCGATCCGGCCGGCATTGTGGTCGCCGAGGTGCGCGGCGCCCAGGAGTCCGTGCTCTTCCACAGCCTCGAACGCAGCGCGATCCGCCGCGCGCGCGTGGCCTATCCACTGCTTCGCGACGAACGAAACGATGTCAACGACGCCGAGACCGATCGACTCCGACGCCGCTACACTCGCGGTTGACGCCGCCTTCGTCATCGAGCGGCTCCGCGGCTTCATCGCCGACGGAGTGCGCAAGGTGGGGTTCGATCGCGTCATCGTCGGTCTCTCGGGGGGAGTCGACTCCTCGCTGGTGACCGCGCTCGCGGTGTCGTCGCTCGGAGCCGAGAACGTTGTCGCCGTCTTCATGCCATACCGGAGCAGCGATCCGCAGTCGCAGATCGATGCACTCGCGGTGTGCGACAGCCTCGGCATCTCGGCGAAGGTCATCGACATCACCCCCCAGGTTGATGCGTACTTCGACGGTTTCCCGGATGCGGATCGCACCCGTCGGGGCAACAAGATGGCCCGCGAACGCATGTCGATCCTCTACGACCACTCGATGGCGGAGCGCGCGCTCGTGCTCGGCACGTCCAACAAGACAGAGTTGCTGCTCGGCTACGGAACGCTGTTCGGCGACATGGCGAGCGCGCTGAACCCGATCGGCGACCTCTACAAGACGCAGGTGTACGCGCTCGCACGCGCGCTCGAATTGCCGCACAGCGTGCTCACCAAGCCGCCGAGCGCCGACCTGTGGGTTGGCCAGTCGGATGAAGACGAGCTGGGGATGCGTTACGCGGTGGTCGACCACGTGCTCCACCTCCTCGTCGATGAGCGGCGGAGCAGGGCCGAGGTCATCGCGCTCGGCTTCGACGTAGGCGATGTCGACTCGGTCGTGGCGCGCGTGCGCGGCAGCCAGTACAAGCGCCGTCCGCCGGTGATCGCCAAGTTGAGCAACCGCACCATCGACCGGGAGTTCCGCTATCCGCGGGACTGGGGTCGATGAGCGATCTGACCGGGACCCTCGCCGTCGTCGCGACCCCGATCGGCAACCTCGAGGACATCACGCTTCGAGCGCTCCGCGTGCTGCGCGAGTGCGACGCTGTGATCGCCGAGGACTCGCGCCGCACCAAGGTGTTGCTCAGCGCCCACGACATCCACAAGCCGGTGCTGTCGCTCCCCGCATTCGATGAGCGGCGACGCGTGCCGCAGTTCATCGAACGGCTCGAGCGCGGGGAGACGCTCGCGCTCTGCACCGATGCTGGGACGCCCGTCCTCAGCGATCCCGGGGCACTCCTGGTGCGCGCCGCGCTCGATGGAGGCCATCACGTGACGCCGATCCCCGGAGCATCGGCGATCACCGCGGCGCTCGCATCGAGTGGCTTCCCGGCAAGCGCGTTCTGTTTTCTCGGGTTCCTGCCACGCACCGCGGGGAAGCTCCTGCGCGTGCTCGAGGAGGCGCTGCGCGAGGATCGCACCATCGCATTCTTCGAGTCGCCGATGCGCATCACCAAGACGCTCCGGCTCGCGACGCCGGTGCTCGGTGAGCGGCCGCTCGTGGTCGCGCGCGAGCTGACCAAGCTCCATGAGACGTTGCACCGCGGGACCGCCGCGTCACTCGTCGAGGAGTTCACCGCACGACCGCCGCGCGGGGAGTGCACCGTCGTGATCGGAGCGCTGCGATGAGCGAGCGCCTACCGCCGCTCGTCGACACCCACTGCCACCTCGTGCTGCTCGAGGAACGGGGGCTGCTCAACCAGGCGCTCGAGGGGGCGCTCGCCGCGGGCGTCGACGAGATCATCTCGGTCGGGCTCAACCTCGACGACTCGGATCAGAACCGGCGGATCGCCGAGCAGCACGAGGGCGTCTACTTCACATGCGGCTGGCATCCCCATGAGAAGGCAACGCCGGACGCCGCGCAGCTCCATGCGCTCGCCGAGCTGCTGAGCCATCCCAAGGCGGTCGCGGTGGGGGAGGTTGGGCTCGATCTGTTCTTCCGCCCCGGGTACCACGAGGTGCCCCTCGACGTCCAGGAGCGTTCGTTCCGGCTGATGCTCGAGCTCGCACGCGACGCCGGTAAGCCCGTGCTCATCCACGACCGCGACGCGCATGACGAGGTGCTCGCGGCGTTCGCGGGCGTTCCCGGCAGCAGAGGAGTGATGCACTGCTTCAGCGGCGACGCCGCGTTTGCCCGGCGATGCGCCGAGCAGGGATTCATCGCCTCGTTCTCGGGCATCGTCACCTTCCCGCGCGCCGAGAACATCCAGGACGCCGCGCGCACGGTCGCGAACGACGGGTACGTGGTGGAGACCGACTCGCCGTTTCTCAGCCCGGTTCCCATGCGCGGCAGGCCGAACCTGCCGGAACGAGTCGCCACCACGGCGGCAGCGGTGGCTCGCCTCCGTGGGGCGCCGGAAGCAGCGGTGCGAGCTGCGACAACCGCCACCGCCCATCGCGTCCTCGGGATCGCGGCGCGGAGCACGGCAGCGACGCGTGAGTGACCATGCGCGCGCCGAGCGTGGCCGTCATCCCCTCGACCTCACCGACCCCAGGACGCTCACCGCGGTGGGTCGTCGCGTCGGGCTCCGCCGGGACACGAGCCTCGGGCAGCACTTCCTCATCGACCGCGACGTGCTCGATGCCATCGTCGACGCCCTCGACCCCGGACCCGACAGCGAGGTTCTCGAGATCGGCTGCGGGCTCGGGACCCTCACCGGAGCGCTGGCGCTGCGCGCGCGCCGCGTGGTCGCGATCGATATCGACCCGGCCTGCATCGCGGGAACCGAGATCACCCAGCGCGGGAATGCGAACGTCACCGGGCTCGAGGCGGATGCCCGAACCGTGGATCCGGGAGCCCTCGGCTTCACCAAGGGGTGGCTGGCGACCGGCAACCTTCCCTATCAGCTCACCGGCCTCGTGCTGATGCGCCTGGTCGAGGCTGAGGATCCGCCCGCTCGCGCGGTCGTGCTCGTCCAGCGCGAAGTCGCCGCACGGCTCGCGGCCGGTCCGGGCGACTGGAGTCTCGCGACCGTCGCCATCCGCAGCCTCGCGGAGGTGGAGCGAATCCGCGACGTGCCGCCGCACGCCTTCGATCCACCCCCCGCGGTGCATTCGTCGATCATCAGGATCGTGCCCTCGGCGAAAGCTGACCCGGCGATCCGGGCGTCGATGCTCGCACTCGCAAAGCCCCTCTTCCAGTCGCGGCGAAAGACGCTGCGCAACGGCGTCTCGCGTGCGCTCGGCGGCGATCTTGCCGGCGCCGGGGCCGCGCTTGCCGGCGCAGGCATCGATCCGGGGCGCCGGCCGGGTACGCTTCGCCTCGATGAGTGGGAGCTCCTCGCTCGCGCAGTCGCGGAGGTGAGGTCGGTCACGCGATGAGACAGTCCGTCACCCGTGCCGCAACCGAGCCCCTCGAGGACGGCCAGGTTGCACCGCTCCATGCCGCGCGCCCCGCGATCGCCGCCGCTCCGGAGCAGCGCAAGGGATTCGCCGCGGTGCTGCGCCGCCGCGATTTCCGATACCTGTGGTTGGCGCAGCTGCTCTCGCAGCTCGCCGACAAGTTCCTCATGTTCACGCTGCTCGTCTTCATGTACACGCTCACCAAACGAGCGTCGCTGCAGTCGGTGTTGATGATCGCGTACACGCTGCCGAGCGTCCTGCTCAGCGCGCCCGCCGGCGTCTACGCCGATCGACACGACAAACGCGCGCTGATGATCGGCACCAACGTGGCCCGCGCAGGCCTCATCCTCCTCGTCCCGATTGCGCAGCTGTTCCCGCCGCTGCGCGGTCAGGCGTGGCCGCTCATCGTGATCACCCTGTTGTTCAGCTCGGCGGGACAGATCTTCGCTCCGGCTGAAGCCGCGAGCATCCCGACGCTGGTCACTCGGCAGCAGATCACCGAGGCGACGTCGCTCTTCATGACCACGGTCATCCTCACCCTGGTACTCGGTGTGCCGGCGGCGACGATCGCCATAGGCTTCTTCGGCAACCAGGCACCGTTCTACATCGCGACGGGTCTCTTCGGACTGGCGGCGATATCAGTCTGGAGGGTGCGCGTCAGCCTGCGTGCCGAGCAGGCGGTCACCGGCCCGACGCCGAGTATCCTGCGCGAGTTGCGCGACGGTATCGACATCCTCCGCAACAGCCCGCCACTGCGCCTCGGTCTCTATCAACTGACCCTTGCAATCGTTGTGGTCTTCACCATCTTCGCGCTCGGGCCGGTGTATCTCGTCGAGGTGCTCAAGCGGTCGGACACCGAGACCTACATCGTGCTGGTGCCGGCCATGTTCGGGCTCATCGGCACGGCCGCCCTGCTGGGGCAGCGCGCGAGCTTCCCGCGCGCCAAGACGTTGGTTGCAGCCATCAGTGGTGCGGGCTTGTCGCTGCTCATCATGGGCATCGTTCCCGATGTGCTTCGCACCCACGGCCAGCCGGGGCTGATGGTTCCGCTCGCGGTCGCGGTGGGAGTGCTGTTCGGATGTGCGCTGGGCGCGATGCTCATCCCCGGTTTCACCGTGCTGCAGGAACGCACCGACACCGAAAGCCGTGGACGCATCTTCGGCGGCATCTTCACGGTGATCAACGCGGCGGTGGCGATTCCGCTTCTCCTCGCCGGCGTGATCTCCGACATGATCGGCGTGGCTCGCGTTGTCGCTGCGCTTGGCGCGATTCTCATCATCATCGCCGTGGCGGTTCGATGGTTCGGCTGGCAGCGCCTCCAGGTGCTCGAGCCCGACATCGCGCCCACCGCCGCAGGCCTCGACCAGACCTGATCGCAAACCTGCAACGACGGTGTCGCGGACCGGTGGATTAGCCGGTATCCCCGGGCCCTGGTGCGAAGCTCCGGAGCCTTGCGGACCGGAGTGGCCGGCCCGGCGGAGGAGTGATGCGAGCAGTCGTGACGTGTGAGTGCTGCGGACACCGGCAGGCAATTGCCCGCCAGATCGTCCGGCCTGAATTGTTCAACCTTGTCTGCCACAGCTGCGAGGGCGTCCTGCGTGTCGAGGTGACCGTCGGTGACCTCCAGGCAGCCCAGCACGCGACGGGCAAGAAGACGCAGCCGGTCGCCTGGGTCTGACGGCGGCGATCCCGGGAGGGGCGCCGGGGCACTGGTATCATCGAGGACGCTCACGCTTGCCGGTGCGAGCCAGGGGCGCATAGCTCAGTTGGTACGAGCGCTGCGTTGACATCGCAGAGGTCATAGGTTCGATCCCTATTGCGCCCACCACCGGCATTTTGAATACAAACCAGCCGGTTCCAGCCGCCCGCCGACTGCCTCCAGAAAAACGTAGGATGTTGCTGTCCGCGAGGGAGTCTCATGTCCGCTTAGTCGGCAGTCGCGCTTTCGGGTCTGGTCAACGCTTTGTCCGCGGTCCGTTGCGGAGCCAGCCACTCCCGCCGGACATCAGAAACGCAATTGATCCCAGCGATGAGAAGACAACTCCCGCCCCGATGAGTGCTCCCAGACCCCACGCGACGCTGAGCGTGAGGACGCCGACTACCGTGGCGATCAGGTCATCAACCATCGCCGGAGTGCGCCGTGGTGGTGAGCACGAACGACGGTCCCCTTCAACGGCCGGAGCACGCTGCGTGGCCATCCTTGCAGCCGGTGGAGTTGCGGCAGCGTGCGCGTCGTCTCCAACTGGTTCTGTGACTGGCTCCGCATGGGCATGCGCTGGAGCTGCGCCCACAGCCGGTCGAATGGTCAATGTTGAAGCCTATTCCGACTCGGAGCTCGTCGCGAGCGTTATGACGAACGCCAGCCATGAATACACGATGCAGCTTCCGCCCGGAACCTACACCATTCGTGTTCCTGCGAACGCCCCCCAGGGCGTTGTCGATTCGGATCAGCTGACGGTGACAGCCAACCGTGCGGTCGAAGCCGACTTCCCCAATGCTTGTAAATAGCACAGAACATCGGAAGGATCCCAGGGATCTGACTGACACGCCATCTGACACTTATGGTGCGACCAGGTCCGAACTCCGGCGGACATAATCCCTATTTGGACGCCGAATTCTGAATACGCCGCGGCCCTCAACATGCGCCAACGAAGACGAGACCGCTGCCGCGTCCGAAGTGTTATTGCCGAGAGTGGCTCAAACCTCCAACGGCACAACATGTCCGTGCTGTGGCGAACAGGTGTTTGGTACGATGTGTCAATGGCCACCACATCATTTACTGGCCGGACGGCGGCCTCACGGAGCTCGACAACCTCGTCCAGCGCTAATACGACCCCTTCAGGGAGCGTGAGATCAGCGTCGGCTGGGCGAGAGTACATCCGCCGCGCAATGGGCGCCTGTGCGCCGCTAGCTAGATGTGCCGGGAATGACAAATGGCGACTGCCCGATTGGCTCGCCCCGCGGTCATGCTGGAGGTCGTTGCCTGTCATTGCAGTCGCCACCATCGAGCCTTATTGACGCGCGAGGCTCGTACATGGAGACTTGGCAATCGCCGACCACCATGGAGGAACCGTTTGATGCCAGGCGAACTGAATAGTGTCGCAACCGACTTCTTCGCGGCGCTTGATGCCTTGGATGCTGATCGGATGAAGCAGATGTTGACGGAGGACGTCCAGAGTGTCGACGAGATCTCGCGACGCTGGCTGCGCGGCAGAGGCGACGTAGACAATTACCTCCGCGAGCTGATGCCCGCGGTGAGTGATGTGGAAACGCAACTTCGAGATGCGGAGGAGCGCATTTGGGGGGACACAGGGCTACTGACCTGTTGGATCGACCAGGACTACACGATGCACGGCACCCCGCAGCACATCTCGGCTCCGACCACGATGATTCTCCGCCGCGACGGCGGCGCCTGGAAGCTGGTGCTGTGGCATTCGATACCTCTTCCCGAGCAGGCCTAGCCATACCGTTAGTCCGGAAGGACGGATAGCTCGACTCGACCCAATGTGAGCGGGCGAGTGTCAACGAGCGTTGAACTGGGATACGAACGACCGCGCGGCCATAGCCCTGGCCAACCTGGTCAATCGTTAGTACAACCCCATCCGAGTCGGAGAACCGCCCTCGGCATACCGTCGCTCCGACGTCCCTTGAGCGGATCAGCCAGCCTTTCGTGCGGCGGCGACTGCCCGATCGAGCCGCGCGAGAAACGGGCGAGCCTCGATCCTGGTGAAGATCTCTCGAGCCTCGTCGTCATCGTCTTCACGGGCGACGTCGGATCCGCGGAGCATTGCCCGGTCGAGGGCGCAGAGGGCGAGATCGAGAGGCGAGTCGATCGCTCTCCAGGCGTCGAGGGCGCGGGCGTAGGCAGTCGCCGCCTCATCATGTCTCCCTTCCAGAGCCGCGAGCCCTGCCTCCGCCGTCAGCCGTACTGCTGCCATCCATCGGCCGCGAAAAGCCCGCATGTCGGTCAGCGCTCTGCGAGCTCGTCCGAGGTCGCCCAACCACAGTGCCGCCCGCTGTTGGATCGCCAGAGCCGCCGCGCTGTTGATCCCCGACGGCTCAGCCGCCAGCGCCGCGGATGCATGCTGGTGGGCCGCTTCGAGATCGCCGGTGGCCAGATAAACTTCGGCCCGAGCGAGATGGTTGTTGGCACGCGCCGTCATGTCCTCGGTTCCATCGGCGTCTGCGGTCGCCTCGAGCCACTCGAAGGCAAGGGCAGTGTCCCCGCTGAGCGCGGCCAGCACCGCTTCGCAGAGCTCGAGCTGGGTCTGGCGTGGACTGGGCAGATCCCGCTGGCGGAGGGCGGTGAGCGCCGCTCGGGCGTCGTCCCACTGCCCCAGGTTGGTCGCTCCCTCCGCGGCGTTGAGCAGGTTCACGGTCTCGAGGCTGCGGGCGCCGGCGCGTCGCGCCCGTTCAGCCGACTCGAGCTGCAGTCTGATGGCCTCGTGGGGATCCTCATCGAGCACGAAGATGGACACATACAGACTAGCCAACGCCTGCTCGACGAGGGAGCCGGCGGTCTCGGCGAGGGCCATTCGCCCGCGAGCCAACATCACCGCCTCACGGTGGCGCCCGACACGGAACAGCACTGCGGACTTCGCACCGATGGCGCGCCCAAGCAGATCGGTGTCGTCGAGGCGCTCGGCCAGCGTGCACGCTGTCTCCGCCCAGGCGAGGGCCTGCTCAGACGCCCCGGAGCCGCTCCGCAGTGAGGCAATCGTGGCAGCCAGATCGGCTCGGGCTCGCTCACTTCCCGTCTCCCCGAGCTCCGTGAGGACCTCCTGCGCCCGTGCGATGGCGTCGGCGACGCGCTCCAGTCCGTCGCCGAGAACCTCGGCGAGCCGGGCTGTGCTGCGCCCGACGGCGTCCGCGTCGCCTGCGCCCCTGTGTGCCGTGATCGCAGCCTCGAGGTGAGCCACAGCGCGCTCGAATGCGTCGGTTCGGAAGGCGGCGTCGCCGGCTGTGTCCAGGAGCGCCGCCCGCTCAGCCGGGTCCTGGGTAAGTGCCAGCGCCTGCTCCAGATAGGTAAGCGCCTGCTCCGGCGAGCCGAGCGCCAATGCTCGTCGCCCCGCGCGGGTGAGCCACTCACGGGCTCGGGCGGCCAGCGAGTCCCGCTCCGGGCCCTCGGCGGTGGCGCGCTGCGCTTCGGCGTAGTGAGTCGCCACTACACCTACCAGTTCCTCATCATCCAAGCCCTCGAAGTGCCCGGCTGCAGCGACGTGCTTGGCCCGGCGCTCCGGCCTCGCCAGCGTGCCATACGCGACCTCCCGGATCAGACCCTGGACGAAGCCGTACTGGCCTCGTTCCGGCGAGCGGAGGTCAGTGTCGAGCGCCAGCAACTCCTTGCGCACCAGGTCCCGCAGCGGCGTCGCAAGGGCGGCCGGGTCCCGGCCCGACACCGCCGCCAGCGCGGAGATCGAGAAGCTCTGGCCAAGCACGGCGGCGTCCTGAAGCAGTGAGCGCTCGACGGGGGACACCCCGTCGAGGCGAGATGCGATGAGCGCATGAAGCGTGTCGGGAATCTCGAGCGCCCCGAGCGATCCCGTCACGGCCAGCGCTCCGTCGCGTTCCGCCAGTTGCCCTCTGTCGACCAGCATCCGGATCGTTTCCACGGCATAGAGGGGCACTCCTTCGGCGCGCTGCAGCACCTGCTTCACGACCGCCTCCGGCAGCCCCGCGACGAAGCCACGCAGCAACGCGGCCATTGCCTCTGGCGCCAGCGGCTCAAGGTGCAGGGCGGTGAATGAGCGTTGCCCCGCCCCCCAGGTGGGGCGCCGCTGGAGCAGCTCTGGTCGCGACAGGGTGAGCACGAAGATGGCCCGGGTCCGCGACCACTCAACGATCGACTCGATGAAGTCGATCAATCCGGGGTCTGCCCATTGCAGATCCTCGAACACCAGCACCGTCGGACCGCGTTCGGCGATCCGCTCGAAGAAAGTGCGCCAGGCGGAGAAGAGCTCCTCGCGCTCGCCGCCGGGCGCGTCTGCGAGCCCCAGCAGGGATGCGAGCGCCTGCTCCACCCATCGGCGTTCCTCCGCCTCGACGACGAACTCGCCCACCGAGGCGGCCAACTTGGCGCGCGCCTGTGCGGAATCCTCACCCTCGGTGATCCCCGCCCGCATGCGTACCATCTCCCCAAGCGCCCAGAAGGTGATTCCCTCTCCATACGACGGGGAGCGGCCCTGCTGCCAGTAGACGGTCGCCGCCAGACCGTCCACGTACTTGAGAAACTCCCACGCGAGCCGGCTCTTGCCGATCCCGGCGATGCCGGTCACCGACACCAGTCGGACCCGCTGCTCCCGAATCGTGGCGTGGAGCAACTCTTTGAGGAGACGGAGCTCCTCCTCCCGGCCGACGAAGGGCGGCTCGGCCCGCTCCGATCGGCCGACCCCGCGGCGCTGGGCCACCACTCGCTCGGCCCGCCAGACGGGTACCGGCTCTTCCTTTCCCTTGAGGGTGAGCGGGTCGAGCTCGGTGAAGGCGATCGCCTGACCGGCCGCACGCATGGTCGCCTCGCCCACCAGCACGCTGCCCGGCTCGGCGGCCGCCTGCAAACGGGACGCAGTGTTCACAAGGTCCCCGGCGACCATGCCCTGGCCGGTTGCGCCCAACGTTACCGCGGCCTCGCCGGTCAGCACTCCCGCGCGGGCGCGCATGGTGGGGGCGCCGACCTCGGCGCCGAGCGACGCCACCGCGGCAACCAGTTCCATCGCGGTCCGCACCGCTCGCTCGGCGTCATCCTCGGTGGCCATCGGTGCGCCCCACACCGCCATCACCGCGTCGCCGATGAACTTCTCGACCGTGCCCCCGTAGCGCTCGATCAGCTCACGGCAGACGTCGAAGTACCGGGACAGCAGTTCCCGCACCTCCTCAGGATCCCGAAACTCCGAGAGCGCCGTGAACCCGACGAGGTCCGCGAACAGCACCGAGACCAAACGGATCTCAGCAACCACGGCGGCGGACGGATGAACAGCCGCGGCAGGTTTCGGCGGTGCGGTTTGGTCGACGTCGCCGAGGGCTCCCATGGGCGCTCCGCAGTCACCGCAGAACTTGACGGCGACTGCATTCGCTGCACCGCACCCTGCGCAGACCCGAGCCAGCGCCGCCCCGCATTCGCCACAGAACTTGCGCTCGGGAGCATTGCTCCCACCGCAGTTGGAACAGACCACCCGCGCCTCCTACCAGAGCCCGACGGTCCGGAATGGTATCCACTGCCAGGGGCGAAGGGGTTCCTTTATCGGACAAGGCTGAAGAGACTGTCTTCCTTGCGGCATGACGCCACGCTCCAAGGAGCCAAAAGAGCGTGCTACGGTCCGGAAGCGAGAAGGAGATACGTGGCCGCTGAAGCTGACTCGGATGAGCGCGGCGTTGAGGAGCTCTGCCTGCGTCTCTTGCGCCGTCCGCATCCAGAAGGCCCAACGGGCGTGGTGCTCTTTGCGCAGCGCCTCCCCGAATTGGCGGCCGACATCCCGGTGTCGCCCGATTGGCGAGTGCTGGGGAGTGCGCTCTACTCGCGCGCTGACCGACCAACCCTCATGGAAGTCGTCATTGACGCACCGAACTCCTACGCAGACCTGGTGGGCCCTTTCCAAACTGCACTGGCGGTGAGCGGATGGGCCGTTCTCGAGCAGACAGGCCCGATGCAGGGCGGTTTTGTCTCCGCCGATCTCGGTGAGGGCCGAGCGTTTCGCCGCGACGGGCGAGGCCCGGTCTTGTCGATCAGCGGCGTCAGTCGCGATGGGATGGCAACGGACGTACGTCTCAGGTTGGACTGGGATGCAGCGCGGTATCTCTCGCAAACCCCGCGTACGCGCCCTGACGGAGCAGAACGCATACCGCCACTAGTTGCACCCGCGAGCGTTCGCCTCCGGGGGCAGCACGGCGGCGGGGGAGGCGGACACTGGACTTCCGAGTCGGTCGCCGAGACCGACTGGTCCGTCGGCGAAATGGAAGCTCACTTCGCCGAACAGCTAGTTCGAGCTGGTTGGAGACGTGTCCGCGGCAGCACAGACGATCTGGTCGGTTGGAGTTCGTGGCAGCTCCCAGGCGACGGGAACTGGCATGGACTCCTCCTGGTACTCGCCGCGTTTCGTCCCGGCGAGCGATCGTTGACGGTGAGGGTCGAGCAGAGCGAACCGAGCGAGGATGAGTGGAGCTCTTACTCGGTGTCCAGCGATTCACGCTGATCATCGATCTCAGCGCGCGGCGGCAACAATGTCCTACCCGCAGGTTGTACGGGGCTGATGGGAGCGGGAACGTCCATCGGTCGGCCGCACTTCTTCACAGCGACTCATCTCAACGGCCACATGAGCTGGCGGAGTCCTTCCGCTACTGCCCCGCGCATCCCGGCCCGCGCCGGCCTGTTGCCACGATCCGATGCCGCGGGCGAGCGATGATTGCGATATGGAGCCGGAGCCAGAAGTCGCCGTCGCCCTGAGCCGGGAGGCGCATCAGCGCCTGCGAGTCACCGTCCTGACCATTGACGACGAGACCGTCGGCCAGCCGAGCCGGTTGCCCGGCTGGACGATCGGTCACGTCCTCACTCACATCGCCCGCAATGCCGATGGACACACGCGTCGCCTCGAAGGGGCGCTGAACGGGATCGAGGTTGCCCGCTACCCCGGCGGCCCCGACCAGCGAGACGGCGAAATCAAGGCGGGTGCAGAGCGAACCGCTCGCCAGCTCTATGAGGATGTCGATGAGACGGCGAAACGGCTCGAGGCCACCTGGGAGCTATCGATGGCAGCGGGGTGGCCAAACGCCCACCTGGTTGCGACCGATAGGTTTCCGACGACCGGGAGCCCGTTGCGTCGCCTCCGCGAGGTGGAAGTCCACCACGTGGACCTCGGGCTCGGTTACGAGGTGACCGACTGGCCGGACGCGTATGTCGAGTGGGAACTACCGGTGGCGCTCGCGCGCCTCCCGGCACGTCTGGCGAACCCAAAGGACGCCCAGCGACTCCTCGGGTGGCTGACCGGGCGGTCCCCAAATCTCGACGGCATCGAGCTTCCGCCGTGGATGTAGGTACGGCTCCGGCCTACCCGGGGGTCTAACGAGCTCGGATCTGGTTTCTCTCCGCGAGGAATCGCTCGAGGTGCGTCACCACGAACCGGTGGTCCTCGACCTGCGGGAGTCCGGACACCGCGACTGTGCCGATACCGCCGCTCGTCCCGAGGATGATGGGGAACGCTCCGCCGTGAGCCGCGAAGGCGCCAACGTCCAGGCGAGAGTCGACGTCGAAGTCACGACCCTCGGCACGGAACGTGCAGCCGACGAAGTACGACGAGTGACCGTAGCGGTCGACCACCGCGGCCTTGCGCAGCAGCCACCCGTCGTTGTCGGCCGACGAGCCCGGCAGCGCTGCGTGGAACAGGCATTGACCATTGCGGCGGATCGAGATCGCGATGGGCAGCTGCGCGCTGAGCGCCTCGGTGCGCAGTCGTGACCCGAGATCCCAGGCGGTGGTGTGGTCGAACGCTGTGAAGACCAGCCGCTCCTCCTCGGCGAGCAGATCGGCAAGTTGTTGAGCGTCGGCGTCGGTCACGCGCGGGGCACCGGCACGACGGCTCCGGTGGTGGCGCTGACCCGGGCAGCCTCGAGCGCGGTCGCGGTGGCGACAGCATCGTGGGCGCTGACTGGCGGTGGGTTGAGCCCACGGACCGCTCTGGCGAAAGCCGGGTAGAAGAGATCCCATCGACCACGTTCCGTCGGGTACGGCGCGGACGTGGTGCCCGTGTGCAGCGTGCCATGACTGTCGGTCGGCTCGACGCCCCATCGATCGCCCAGGGTCGCGGGGGTTTCGCCGGCGAGGAGCAGATTCTCCTGGGTGTCCGCAGGGCCGAGCACAAAGGTTCCCTGCGTGCCGGTGACTCGATAGCGCGGGCCTGGCGCGGATTGGCTCCAGCTTCCCATCAGGTGCGATCGCGAGCCGTTTGCATGCGTGACCGCTATGAAGACGTCGTCGTCGAGCCCCGAATCTCTGATCCGCCACTCCGCGTACACGGACACCGCCGGCCCGAGCAGCACGAGCGCCTGGTCCATGAGATGGCTCCCGAAGTCGCGGAGCGTGCCGCCACCGGACCGGCCCGGTCCGCGCTCGGGAGCCCAGCGCTCGAAGCGCGACTCCAGCCGCGTCACGGTCCCGAGTGCACCGCCGGTGACGAGCTGCTGAACGGTGCGGAAATCCGAATCCCAGCGGCGGTTCTGATACGGGCTGAGGACGAGTCCGCGCTCATCGGCGAGTTCGACCGTATGCCGCGCGGCATCGGGATCGAGCGCGAACGGTTTGTCGCAGATGACCGCGAGCCCGAGTTGCAGTGCCTCTTCGGTGACGCTGGAATGCGTCTCGGCCGGCGTGGAGATCGCGACCGCCTCAACCCCCGCATCGACGAGCTCGGCGAGCGATCCGAACGTGCGCGCGCCCGGCACCTCACGAGCCACGAGGGCCTGACGTTCCGGCGACGACGTCATGACCCCGATCAGGTCGCACTCGGGTGCGGCCACGAGCAGCGGGGTGTGAAAGTACCGGCCGCCAAACCCGTATCCGACCATGCCGAACCGCACCGGGGCCATGGCTGTTGCCTTGTTGTCACCACGAGCGGGCGCGCCGCTCTCGCCGGTCATCGCTCGCCCGGGTAGACGACGCCGACCGCGGCGCGAGCGCCGTCGAGAATTTCCAGGATGGCGATCGTATCTGCGTGCGGAATCAGCGGGCTCTCCAGGAGGCCGGCGCGGAGGCACCGCTCAACCTCCTCGATCTCGGGTTGGTAGCCGCGACCGTTTCCGGCCAGCGGGTCGGGCGTGTGCACCTCGCCGGCGTCGGTATGGAGGATCAGTCCGGTGGGCCGGTATGCCTCGGGCAGGAACGAGATCCACCCCTTTGTGCCAAGGATGGCAGCTTCATTGGGAGCATGGATGAGCGCGGAGGTCCAGAGCTGTGCTCCCGGATGGTCGCCGTACATCCACTGCATGGCAACGGTCTCATCCGAGCCGGTGGGCGAGAGCGTTCCGACGGTGCGGACCTCGTCAGGTTGTCCCAGGAAGAGGAACGCGAACGTGGCCGGGTAGACCCCCAGGTCGAGGAGCGCGCCGCCTCCGTTGGCCAGCTCGTACAGCCGGTTCTTGGGATCGAACGCACGGCCGAGCCCGAACTCGTTGCGCACGCAACGGACCTCGCCGATCGCTCCGTCGGCGATCAACTGCTGCGCCTGACGGACCAGGGGATTGGTCCGTGTCCACATGGCTTCCATCGAGAACACATCCGCCTCGATCGCGGCGGCGAAGACCTCGCGCGCGTCGCGTGCATTGAGGCAGACGGGCTTCTCGATCATCACCGCCTTGCCCGCCTCGATGGCGAGGAGAGCGTGCTCCCGGTGATATGGGTGCGTGGTCGTGACGTACACGACATCGACCTCATCATCGTTGACGAGCGACCGGTAGTCGCCGTAGCTGCGTGCCGCGTTGTGCTTGGCGGCGAAACGCGCGGCACGGTCGGCATGTCGAGCGGCAACCGCCGTGACGACATTGCCGTCGGTCAGGTTGATGTCGCCGCTGACGGTGTCGGCGATGCCGCCCGCGCCGAGGATGCCCCAGCGAATCGGACGGCCGTCGGCAATCGGTGTTGGCATGGTGATCTGTTCCTCTGTCAGTGGGATTCGCGTGAAACTGTGTCGCCTGAGGACCCGACCAGGAAGTCGAGGTCCGCTCCTGTGTTTGCCTGCTGGACGGTTTCGACATAGAGGCGCTCCCAGCCGCGCCGGGGTTTCGCGTACGCGCTGACGGTTGCCTCGTCAGGTGACCGTGCGGCGAGCTCGTCCGCGGGAATGTCGATATCGAGTCGCCGCGCGGCGACGTCGAGGATCACGAAGTCGCCGGTTCGAACCAGAGCGAGCGGTCCGCCGGCAGCGGCCTCGGGCGAAACGTGGAGCACCACCGTGCCATACGCGGTTCCACTCATTCGGCCGTCACAGATGCGAACCATATCGCGCACGCCCTGGCGCAGGAGTTTGGCCGGCAGCGGCATGTTGGCGACCTCCGGCATGCCCGGATAGCCCCTCGGCCCGCAGCCGCGCATCACCAGGACGGAATCGGCATCGACGTCGAGGCCGGGGTCGTCGATGCGCGCGTGCATGTCCTCGATCGAGTCGAAGACAACCGCTCGGCCGCGGTGGTGGAGGAGGTGGGGCGATGCCGCCGCGGGTTTGATCACCGCGCCGTCCGGTGCGAGATTCCCGTGGAGCACCGCGATGCCGGCGTGGGTCTGCAGCGGCTCGGCCCGCGGGCGGATGACCTCCCGGTCCCATATCTCGCCGTCGCCGAGATGCTCCACGAGCGGTTTGCCGGTGACCGTCAGCGCGCTTGGATCGAGCAGGTCGCGCACCTCGCGGAGCACGGCGTGCAGCCCGCCCGCGCGGAAGAAGTCTTCCATGAGGAAGCGTCCGGACGGCTGGAGGTCGACGAGCAGTGGGACCCCTGAGCCGGTGGCATCGAAGTCGTCCTGCGTGAGGCCCACGCCGATCCGTCCAGCGATCGCGAGCAGGTGGACCACCGCGTTGGTCGAGCCGCCGATCGCGGCCAGGGCAACGATGGCGTTGAGGAACGAGCCACGCGTCAGCAGGCTTGAGGGGGTCCGTCTCGCTGCAACCATCTCCACGGCGAGCCGGCCGGTCTCGTGCGAACGCTCGAGCAGACGGCTGTCGGCCGCCGGGGTGCCGGCCAGCCCTGGCAGCACCATCCCGAGCGCCTCGGCGAGCAGGCCCATGGTCGAGGCGGTGCCCATGGTGTTGCAGTGGCCGCGGCTGCGAATCATCGATGACTCCGACTGAAGAAACTCGGCTTCCGACAGGGTGCCCGCCCGGACCTCCTCCGACAGCCGCCAGACATCGGTCCCGCACCCCAGTGTCCGGCCGCGGAAGGTCCCGTTCAGCATCGGACCGCCCGGGATGACCACCGCAGGCAGGTCGACCGATGCCGCGGCCATCAACAACGCGGGGATGGTCTTGTCACATCCGCCGAGCAGGACGACACCATCGATCGGGTTGGCCCGGAGCATCTCCTCGATGGCCATCGCGGCCATGTTTCGCCAGAGCATGGCCGTGGGCCGGACGAGCGTCTCTCCGAGTGAGACCACCGGGAGGTTCAACGGGATGCCGCCGGCCTCATAGACACCTTGCTTGACGCTCTCGGCAACCTCGTTCAGGTGGGCATTGCACGGCGTCAGGTCAGAGGCCGTGTTGGCGATGGCGATGTGCGGGCGCCCGTCGAAGGCGTGCGCGGAAAGACCGCGGCGCATCCAGGCCCGATGGATGTAGGCGTTGCGGTCGGTACCCGAGTACCACTGACCGCTGCGATGCTCCGCCACGATTGACCACCTTTCGACTTACCGGAACGGCGCCCTCGAACGAGGTCCTATATTGTCGAGCGCTGATGGCATCGCGTCGCTCCGACCGACCCACCTGGGGTCATCGTGTGAAGCGGTTCCACGCTGTTCCAGCCACCGACGAGCGGTATGTGCTGGCCGAAGGGCCCTATTGGGACGGCGATCGCGACCGGGTGCTCTGGGTCGACATCGCCGCCGGCGAGGTGCACGCCGGCAGGCTCGCAGCGACGCGCGTGATCCCGGAGGCGATGCTGGCGTTCCCCGAGACCGTCGGCGCGGTGGTGAGCTCTCAGGGCGGCGAGCTCCTCGTCGCCGGAGCCCGCCGGCTCTACACGGTCTCGGCGGCTGGTGCCGTCAGCCCCGGTGCCGAGATCATCGACGCTGACACGGCCAGCCGCCTCAACGACGGATGCTGCGATCCGGCCGGCCGCTTCCTGGTGGGCAGTCTCGCGCTCGACGACCGCGTCCAGGACGAGATCCTCGTTCGCGTCGAGCCCGACGGCAGCATCTTCGTGATCGACGATGACCTCGGCCTCTCCAACGGCCTGGCGTTCTCGCCGGATGGCACTTCGCTCTACAGCGTCGACACCCTGTCCGGGACGGTGTGGATTCGCGATTACGACGCGACGACAGGCAGGGTTGGCCAGCGCCGCACACTCCTCGAGGTGGACGGCAAGCCGGATGGTCTGTGCGTGGACCAGGAGGGCGGCATCTGGGTCGCGATGTGGGGATCGGGCGAGGTGCGCTGCTACTCCGTGGCCGGGGACCAGCTCGCCGCCGTCGATGTCGCTGCGCCGAACACCTCAAGCGTCGCGTTCATACGGCCGGCCCTCGACACGCTCCTCATCACGACCGCATCGGAGCAGCTTTCGGATGCGCAACTGGCGCGGTATCCGGAGTCCGGACGGTTGTTCACCGCCGACGTGGGCGTGCGCGGGCTCCCCGTCCGGTGCTGGGCGGGAACGCCGGCCTCGGCGAGCACTCGGCACCCATGAAGGCTTTCGTGGTCACCGGGCCGGGCGAAGGCGCCGTCCAGGACGTTCCCGATCCCGTCGCGGCCTCCGGCCAGGTCGTCGTCGACATCCACCGGGTTGGGGTCTGCGGCACCGATGTCGAGTTCTGGACCGGCGAGATGGCATATCTGCACCAGGGCCACGCCGCCTATCCGCTGCGGCTCGGGCACGAATGGTCGGGTGTGGTGTCGGCGCTCGGAGGCGGAGTGGATCCAGCCTGGCTGGGACGCCGCGTCACGGGCGACACCATGCTCGGGTGTGGACACTGCCGTCGCTGTCTCTCCGGGCACCACAACGTCTGCGAGGACCGCCTGGAGATCGGGATCCGCGGCGGCTTCCCAGGCGCCCTCGCAGAACAGATGGCGGTCCCGGCGACGGCACTGATCGAGCTGCCCGGCAACGTCGATGACATCGCCGGCGCGATGGTCGAACCCGGTGGCAATGCGCTTCGCTCTGTCCGCGCAGCGAACCTGGCGTCAGGCGATCGCGTCCTCGTGCTCGGCACCGGAACCATGGGGCTCCTCGCCGCCGAGTTCGCCAGGGCCGACGGCGCCGAGGTCCATCTCATGGGTCGCTCGCCGGAGAGCATCGAGTTCGCTCGAGGGCTCGGTTTTGCCGGCGTCTGGCAGCGCGCTGCGCTGCCAGAGCTTGCGTGGGACGCGGTGATCGATGCGTCGAATGCGGTCGAGCTTCCGGCGCTCGCCCTCGACCTGGTCGAGCCCGGCAAGCGCGTCGTCTACCTGGGTCTCGCCGGAACCCCGAGCCTCATCGACACGCGAACAGTGGCGCTCAAGGACGTGACCGCCGTGGGAATCCTGGCTGCATCGCAGGGCCTCGCCGGAACCGTCGAGCATTACGCTGCCGGCTCGGTGGATCCCCGGCCGCTGGTCGCCGCGACTGTCGGGCTCGATCGAGTCGGCGACGTGCTGTCCGGCTGGCGACCCGAGGCGGGCCCGGCGGGTCCGAAGATTCACGTCGACCCGCGCCNNCGATCGAGTAGGCGACGTGCTGTCGGGATGGCGGCCCGAGACCGCCTCCGCGGGACCCAAGGTGCACGTCGACCCGCGTCCGTCCATCGAAGAGAGGGCAGAACCAGGAATGAGTGCAGCGGCATGAGCGGCATGAATGACTTCGACGGGCTGGTTGCGGTGGTCACCGGGGGCGCGAGCGGCATCGGGGCCGCAACCGCGGCCAGGCTGCGCGACCGTGGCGCGCGTGTCGCGGTGCTCGACCGCGCGTACACCGAAGTGAACCGCGCGGCACTCCTCGAGGTCCCGTGTGACGTCGCCGATGCGGAATCGGCCCGGGCTGCCATCGATACCGCGGCCGGCTCGCTCGGATCCATCGACATCCTGGTGAACANNGCGGCCGGGGATGTCACCCAGAACGACGACGACGAGTGGCATCGCGTCCTGAGCGTCAACGTCATCGGCATCGCCCGGGTCACACGTGCGGCGCTGCCACTCCTGCTCCGGTCTGGCCACGCGGCGATCGTCAATACGTGTTCGGTGCTTGCCGATGTCGGCGTGCCGCAGCGCGCGCTGTACTCGGCGAGCAAGGGCGCGGTGCGCTCGCTCACCCTGGCGATGGCGGCCGACTTCGTCAAGCAGGGGATCCGCGTCAACGCGGTCACCCCCGGAACCGCCGACACACCATGGGTACAACGCCTTCTCGAACAGGCACCGGATGCGCAGCAGGCTGCGTCGGCTCTGCGTGCGCGCCAGCCGATGGGACGCCTCGTCACTGCCGACGAGGTCGCCCACGCGATCGTCTACCTGGCGAGCCCACTCTCGGGTTCGACAACCGGCACCATTCTTGGGGTCGACGGAGGGATGTCCGGTCTGCGCCTCGGCTAGGGGTGCCGGAAGGGCGGCAGACATCGAACCTCGCCGTGGTCTCGGACACCGCCCTGCGGGTCAGAGACCGACGCGATGGGTCCAGGCACCCCCGATCATCGTCGCCGCGACCGGCATGGTCCGCAGCGCTCGTGGGTCAGCCGTAAACGGATCACCGTCCAGGATGACGAGGTCGGCGGCATCGCCATCGCGAAGCGCGATGCTGCCTCGCCCAGGCGCCATCGATGCGCCGAGAGCCTCCGCGACGGTGATCTCCTGCTCCCGATGCCAGCTTGGATGCTCATCCCGGGTCCGGTGAACAGATGCGGCGATCGCCACCCACGGATCGAGCGGCGCCACCGGCGCGTCCGACCCGAAGCTGAGGGTTGTGCCTGCGTCGAGGAGGGAGCGAAACGGGAACGCACGCCGTGTCCGGCCGGCCCAGTAGCGGTCGGCGACGTCGCGATCGTCGAGCGCATGCTCCGGCTGCACACTCGCGATCAGTCCGAGCTCCGCAAGTCGCGCAACGTCGGCATCGTCGAGGAGCTGCGCGTGCTCGATGCTCCCACGCGCTCCCGTGCGTCCAAAGGCCTGCAGCGCAAACGCGTTCGCCGCATCGCCGATGGCATGCACGGCGCAGTCGAACCCCGCGTCCCTGGCGCGGGTCATGAGCTGCGACAGCTCATCGACGGCGACAAGCAGAACACCGCGCTGTTCCGTCGTGCCCGCCTCTGAAGGGTACGGGTCGTGGCAGTACGCCGTGCGCGTGTTGAGCGAACCGTCGGTGATGACCTTCAGCGGCCCGACGGTGAGCAACCCGTCGCTCCCATCGACCTCATCACCGGTGTGGAGGCGTCGAGCGATCGCGTCCGCGAATCGCTCGGGCCAGACGGCGCTGACGACCTGGAGCGACCGATTCCCGCCGGCGATACGCCGCAGCCACGCATCGAGTGACCATGGCCTCTCCATGTCGACGATGCCGACGACGCCTCGCGCAGCGGCGACGCGCGATGCCGCAAGGCACCACGAGTCGAGGACGTCGGCGCCGACGCGTCCGACCTCGCCGATCACCTGCATCGCCGCTTCCTCGCGGAGCAGACCTGTCCGATTATCGGTGTGGCCGAACCGGCGCAACGCGGCGGTGTTGAGCCAGGCACTGTGCAGGTCGCCGCTGATCAGCACCACGGGAATTGCGGCGGAGGCCGCGTCGAGCACCTCGCGGCGTGGCGAGTCGGGCCAGAGCGCATCGCGAAACCCGTATCCGACGATGGGCGTGTCTACTGGCGCCTCCGCGCGGCGGGCGACGTGCCTGGCAACCACCTGCGCCGCAGCGGTTGCGGAGTCGGCAGATGAAAGATCGAGGCGCGCGCTCACCTGGGCCCATTGATCGAAATGGACGTGGCGATCCCACAACCCGGGGAGCACAAACCTGCCGGCGAGGTCGATCACCTCGGTGTGTTCTGCGCTGGCTTCTCCCTTTCCGACCACGGAGATCCCACCTGAGGCAATCACAACGTCCTGAAGTGGTCGTTGCGGATCGAGGCGCGCATGGCGCAGCAGGACGCTGGTCACGCCGGCGCTTCCACTCCGGGTCGAGAGCGTGATCCACTGTGGCCCGTGAACGGGTTGCAGACCGGTCCTGTCATCGGCATATCGCTCGCCGCATTGATCGCCACGTTAGCCGCGAGTGAGGTCCTCGTGCGAGGCGTCGGGCGTCTCGCATGGAACCTCGGTCTGCTCGGTGGTGTGGTCGGCTTGATCGTGGCGCTCTGCGCGGACTCGCCGGAGATATCGTCATCCGTCTCCGCCGTTGCCGGCGGCTCCGCCACGACGGCCGCGGGTGTCGTCTTCGGTTCGAACGTGTTCAACATCGCGGTGCTTCTCGGCGGAGCAGCACTCGCCGCTGGCGGGGTTCGGATCCCGCTCGCCGCACTGGTGATTGACGGGGGAGCCGCAATCCTGGTCACGCTGTCGATCGGGTTGGTCGTCCTCGGCGGTCTCCCGGTGCACGTGGGATTGGGTTTGATGCTCCTCGTGTTCGTCCCCTACGTCACCTTTCTCACGCTGCGAACATCGACCATCGAGCGCGCGCCACTGCCGAACCGCTTGCGACTGTTCCTGGTGAGCGCGTCTCGTGAAGCGGGAGTCGAGGGGATGGAGCTCGAATCGGAACTCCAGGACCTCGCCCAGCGGACGCGTTCCCGTGATTGGTGGCCCGTCATCCTGATGGTCCCCGCATTGCTGGTGATCGTGGTGGGATCGATCGTCATGGTGCAGGGCGCGGTGACCCTCGGGTATCGATGGGGGATCGCCAGTGTGCTGGTCGGGGTCGTGGCACTTGCGGCCGCGACGAGCCTGCCGAATGCGTATGCGGCAATCCGGCTCGCTCTCGACGGGCACGGGGCCGCCGTTGTCAGCGCGACATTCAACAGCAACACGTTGAACCTGATCGCCGGTATCGCCGTTCCGATCATTCTGTTCCCCGCACTCCGCGGCTCAGTACCGCGGGGATACGTCATCTGGCTCCTCGGCATGAGCGTCCTCGCGATGCTCCTGCTCGCCACCGGGCTCAAGCGTCGCGGAGCGGTACTCATCCTTGCGGCGTACGCGGGATTCGTGACCTATGCGGTGGTCACCGCTTAGCGCGATATTTCCAGAATGTCGGAAGAAGCGCGCTCAGCACGGCGGTTCCGACCACGCACAGGATGCCGCCGCTCACCACCGATGCGCGCACGCCTGCAAGTGATCCGACCACTCCCGCCTCGAGATTGCCGAGCGCCGGTCCCGACGTGTAGCTGATCATCTCGATGCCCGCCAGACGTCCGCGCATCGCATCCGGGATCGTCCGGTTCCACAGCGTCGAACGGAACAGCCCGCTGATCATGTCGGCCGCGCCCGCGGCTGCGAGCGCGGGCAGCGCCACCCACAGCGAACTTGCGAAGCCGAACACCACGATGGCGAGGCCCCAGCTCGCCGCGGCAAACGCGATCGCCCGTCCGTAGTGGCGCACGGATCGGGTCCATCCGCTGGTGAGGGTCGCGAGCAGCGAGCCGACCGACGGCGCGGTGTACAGCAGCCCGAGGACGGCCGGTCCGCCGAGTCCTGACGCGATCTGCGGGAACAGCGCCATGGGCATGCCGAAGAACATCGCGTTGATGTCAACCAGGTATGAGCCGAGCAGGTCCTGGCGGCTCGCGGCATAGCGCAGGCCTGCAATGGCTGCTCGGAGATTCACCCCCTCAGCATCCGGTGCGGGCGGCACCGCACGCATGAGCGTGAGCGCCACCGTCGCTACCAGAAACGTGGCCACGTCGACCCCATACGTCACCGGTAGGCCCACGGTGGCGATGAGAATGCCGGCGAGCGGCGGCCCGACCACCTGGCCGAGATTGCCTCGGAGGGATTCGAGCGCCGCGGCCGAGGTCAGCTTGTCACGAGAAACGATTCGGGGAACCAGCGCATCGAGGGAGGGCCGCTCCAAGGCATCGACGCCCGCCGCGGCGATCACCACGACAAATAGCACCCACAGTTGCGGATGCGGCAGCGCCGCGTTGACGACGAGGACCGCGACCACGACGCATGCAGTGACCTGCGTGATCCGCACCATGCGGCGCCGGTCGACCGTATCGGCGAGCGCGCCGCCGACAAACGACATCACGAGTATGGGGATGAGCTCGGCAAGGCTCACCAGACCCACCACCAGCGAGGACCGCGTCAGCTGGTACACCTGGAACGGAATGGCGACGTAGGCGATCATGCTGCCGGCGAAGGAAACGCCCTGGCCGATGAAGAGCAGCCGGAACTCCCGCGATTCGCGAAGAGGCGAGACGTCGAAGGCGAGGGAGCTCAGCCGGCCTCGGGGACCAGGCTGACCCCGATCAGGAGTCTCGCTCGCCGGGACGGACTCCATCTGAGGATCCGGCGTTGCACGCGTGTGCGGCGGTACTTCCTCGGACACCCCTGCGACTCTGCGGCCTGAACTGATGCGAATGTCGGTACTGGGTAACGCCTGACGTGAGAGTGTTATGCGGTATCCGCATCCTTGCGATCGAGCGCCGCAAAACTTGACCGCTACGGTCAGGATTAGCTACCATCCCCGCGATGCGCACCAGGGATCTCGCACTGACGCGCTGCCGGTGGCTCGACGACGGCTGCTGCGGCTCCGCCATCTGTAGTCGCTAGCCCGCGATTCCGCAGGTCACTTTCGCTCGGGCGCAAGCGACGCGATCACGTACACAAGGTTCTGCCGTCGACCCAATTCACGAGGTATGTCATGTCTGTCACTGATGAGCTGGTGAAGAACAACGAGCGCTACGCATCCGGTTTCGACAAGGGGAGCACACCACTGCCGCCGGCACGTGGTGTTGCGGTGGTCGCGTGCATGGATGCGCGCCTCCACGTGAGCGCGATCCTCGGTCTCGAGATCGGTGATGCCCACATCATTCGCAATGCCGGTGGCGTGGTCACCGACGACGCCATCCGTTCGCTGGTGATCTCCCAGCGGTTGCTCGGAACCAAGGAGATCATCCTCATCCATCACAGCGACTGCGGCATGGTCACATTCAGCGATGACGCGGTGAAAGCGCAGATCAAGGAGGACACGGGAATCCGCCCGCCGTTCTCGCTCGAGGCGTTCCCGGATGCTGCTGATGATGTGCGTCAGTCGATTGCTCGCATCAAGGCGAGCCCGTTCATCCCGCACCGCGACAGCGTTCGCGGGTTCGTGTACGACGTGACGACCGGCCGGTTGAACGAGATCGCCGCGGATCGCGAGCCCACCGACGCGTCCGCGGGCGCGTCCGAAGGAGCCGCCCGCTAGTCTGCCGGCAGTCACATATCCGTTACACGTGCAGTTTGAGACTCCGCAAACTGGTGGCTCGATCTCAGACCGGCCGCGTGCGCCGCGCGCGCACCCTGAGAGACGCGCAAGTTGCGCACAGGCATGTGCCTTACTGCACAAACAACGAGGGCGGTTGTCCACATTGTGCACAGGCTTGCGCGTGTCAAACGCGTCGTGGTCGCCGCGCAAACAAACCGCCGTCGGATGGTTGACAGGGAGTGATGGCCGCGGCGTACACTCCCTTAGTGACATCGGAGGTGGGCATGTCGAGGCATTCACAGCGAACCACCATGCCGCGCCGGATCTGCGCACGGGTTGGATGTGGCGAACTTGTGCACAAGCCCACGGCGAAGTACTGCAGCATCAAGTGCTGCTCCATCGATCCCGCACGTCACGAGCGTCTGCGCAACCAGGCACGTCGTGCATCCGCGCGTCCCATCCCGATGTTGCGTCAATTGCGGTTCGACTTCCAGCCGACCGGCTTTGATCCCGAGGCGCAACTGAACCTGTTGTGCCAGGCGCGAGAGGACGTCCCCTCGGGCATGTCCCGCCTCACCGGCTGAGGCAAGCTCACAGATCACCGAGCGCCGCCGGGCGGACTGCGTAGAATCGGCCTCGCATGCCTGACGAGATCGTTGACGACGCCGCGGAAGCAGGCGCCCCGCTCCCGGCGCCGTCCGAGCCGACGCTCGAGATCGTTCGGCACAGCGCCGCTCACCTGATGGCCGCCGCGGTGGTTGACCTGTTTCCCGGTGCCCAGTACGACGTCGGACCGGCAATCGAGGACGGCTTCTTCTACAACTTCCGGCTTCCCGACGGCCGGCACTTCGTGGACGATGACCTGCAGCGCGTTGAAACGCGCATGGGCGAGCTTGCCGCCAGAAAGATCGCGTTTGTGCAGGAGGTGGTGCCGCGCCGGCAGGCGATCGAGATGTTCACGGCCATGCACCAGGACTTCAAGGTCGACATCATCAACCGGCTCCCCGACGATGTCGCCACGGTCAGCATCTACCGGACCGGCGAGTTCGTCGACCTGTGCCGCGGTCCGCACGTTCCAGACACGGGTTGGCTCAAGGCCATCCGTGTGCTTCGCATCGCCGGCGTGTACTGGCGCGGCGACGCGCGCAACGAGCAGCTCCAGCGCGTGTACGGGACCGCATGGTTCACCAGGGAGGAGCTCGAGGCGTACATGCACCGGCTCGAGGAGGCGCGCAAGCGAGACCACCGGCGCCTCGGCGCCGAGCTCGACCTGTTCTCCTTCCCCGACGAGATCGGCTCGGGGCTCCCGGTGTTCCACCCCAACGGCGGGCTGGTGCGCAAGCTGATGGAGGACTACTCGCGGCAGCGCCACGAGGAAGGCGGCTACTCCTTTGTGAACACACCGCACATCACCAAGGAGGACCTGTTCAAGGTCTCCGGCCATCTCGAGTGGTTCGCCGAGGGGATGTTCCCGCCGATGGAGCTCGACGAGGACACCAAGTACTACCTCAAGCCG
>PKWB01000013.1 GCA_003131685.1 Candidatus Dormiibacterota bacterium | reverse complement strand
CTGAAAGATCCGGGCTAGTCGAGCACGACGCGTGCCGGGCAGAAATGTAAGCGCTCTGTGAGCGCGCGGGCGCTATCGTGGTCGCTGAACCTCGCGACACCGCGGATCTCGCGATGTTCGCGACTCTCGCGGGATTCGCGAGGCCGACGATCTGGAGGCATCGCCGCCATGCGCACCATCGCCACCGTCAATCACAAGGGCGGCTCCGGCAAGACCACCACCGCCGTCAGCCTCAGCGCCGCGCTGGCCGAGACCGGACGGCGCGTCCTCCTGGTCGACCTCGATCCTCAGGCGTCGGCCTCGGCGTGGCTGGCCGCCCCCACGGAATCGCGCACGCTGCTCGACGCGCTCCTCGGAGGAGCTCGGCTGTCCGATGCGGTCCACCACACCGGCACACTCGGCCTCGACATCGTGCCGTCATCGATGTGGCTCCTGGGGGCTGAGCGCAGGCTGGCCGAGATAGGCGCCGGGGAGGGGCGCCTCGCCCAGCTCATCGGCGACCTCCCCGACCGCTGGGACTACCTGGTGGTCGACTGTCCACCGGCGCTCGGCGCGCTCACTGCCAACGCCCTCGCCAGCGTCCAGGAGTTGTTCATCCCGGTTGAGGCACACGTCATGGCGGTGGCCGGCCTAGTGCAGCTGCTGCGCGGTGTCGAGGCCGCCCGTGAGCGCGTCAACCCGCGGCTGCGCGTGAGCGGCATCGTGATGTGCCGGGTCGACTCCCGCACCCGGCACGGCCCCGAGGTGGTGGAGCGTCTGCGCGGACGCTTCGGCGAGCTGGTCTGCAGCACGGTCATTCGCGAGAACGTGCGCCTCGCGGAGTGTCCGTCATTCCGGAAGCCCATCACCCAATACGACGCGCGCTGCAGCGGCGCCGCCGACTATCGCAGCCTAGCCTGCGAGGTGATCGCTCAGGAGGTGCGCCATGCGCCCGCGGCGTAGCAGCACGCTGGGGGACGACCCCCTCGCTGCGGTGTTCCCACCTTCCTCCACAGGGCCGGCGGCGCACCAGGAAGTGCCGCGTTCCGCGCGGGCGATCACGGTCGGCGTGTCGCTTGATCCCGAGGTACTCGAACGCGCCCGCAACGCCGTGTACTGGACTCCGGGGCTGACGTTGACCGCTCTCGCGACCACCGCGCTGGCTGCGGCGGTCGATGACCTCGAGCACGAGCGCGGGCAGCCATTCCCGGCACGCGCCGGCAAGGCGAGCCTCCGACGTCTCGTCCGGGCGCTGGGCGCCAGACCCCAGGACTCCACAGCACACACGATCTGACCCGCGCTGCCGCGGCGCTGCGTGCTGGCCCGGACATGGGTCGCCGGATCGCCGAAGTGCGCGTCGAGGGCAACGCTTGCACACTGCTGATGTCGCGCCTGCAGCCCGTCCGCGTGTTCCGCGCCGGGCGCTCGTCGCGCGCATCGACTCAACGGTGCGAACTCCGCGCATCTCACGTCGTTCGCGAATGTCGCATCGTTCGCGAATGTCGCATCCTTCGCGAGTGTCGCCTGGTTCGCGGACAGCGCGCGTTCAGCAGCTCTTGCGGACACCGCTACTCACGCATCTCTCGCGTGTCTCGCGTGTCTCGCGTGTCTCGCGCGTCTCGCGTATGCCGCGGCCCTTGCCTACATCGCGCATCTTGCGTACCTCGCGAGATCCGCGCATTGATGCACTGTCGCGGACTCCGCGACGTCAGCACACGCCGCGCCCCTGACGACACATCCCACCCAGGACACACGGGCGGTTAGTGCTGCGACCAGCCCCGCTGGTTGGCCGCGTCGAACTGAGTGCGTGTCACGGGAATGACCGAGCCGAGGTGGACGTGGCCCTCCTCGCCGGAGAGGCACTGCACCGAGTAGCAGCGGCTCCAGCGATAGCCGCGCTGATACAGCGAGCGCTCCTCCGAATCCGCGGCGATCCAGCGCTCGGTCTCATCGATCGGCGTGACCTCGCCGAACACGAAGAGTCCGCCGGGGTGCGGCGCGACGAATTGGGCCGGCTCGCGAGCGATGCGGGTGATCGGCCAGCCGGTGAACTCCGCGACGGACTCCACGACATCGCCCACGTGCTCGGGTTGCAGCCAGGACGACTCGGCCTCATCGCCCATGCCAGCGTATGTTCGCCATTGGGCCAGCTCGATCTCCTCGGGGAGCGCACGGCGAGCGGCCACGCCGACGAGACTCCCGGCGCTCACTCCGTTGTCCGCCCACGTCCGCCCCGCCACACGCACGCACACGAGCCAGCCGTAACTGGGATGCGCGATCACCTGCCCGGGGGCCGGCGCATCGCCGGCGAGGACGGGAATCAGCCAGGGCGGCTGCTCGATCGCAACCCACGCGCATCCCGGGTGGTACGGGTGGCGCTCGAGCCGGTCGTAGGTGATGCGGGTGCCGACCGGCGCCTCACCGCCGCAGCCGCCACAGCGGTTATGGAAGCGCGCGGTGATCTGGACGAAGCGGGGACCCGGGCCCTCCCAGTCCCGCTCCAGCCCCGCCGCTCCCTGCAGCGACGCCGGCATCACCATCTCCACCGCCATCACCACCTCAACTCCTCAGCTTCGCCGTCACCCGACACCCCATCACCTCCGCCGTCCGCATCCCTGCAGCACCGCCCCACGCCTATATCTCACACACACTTTCACCTGCAGTTTTGACCCCGTTCTCGACGCAAAGTGTAAGCGATCTGTGAGCGCTTTACCAGTACGCTCGGAGGCGTGATCTCCATCGGCAAACTCACCAGCGTCGAGCAGGCCGTTCGCTACCTGCGCGAGGCCGTGGCCGATCAGCAGCTCGAGTATTACACCGCCCGTGGCGAGTCGCCGGGCCGCTGGCGCGGTCTTGGGGCGGAGGCGCTCGGTCTGCGCGGCGAGGTCACCGACACCGACTTCGCCGCGGTCCTCAGCGGCAAGCACCCGACCACCGCGGAGGATCTGGGACGGCACTGGTCGCGCCAGCACGTCGTCGCGTTCGACGTCGCCGTGTCGGCACCCAAGGACGTGAGCATCTTCTACGCGCTCGGCGACGACCACACTCGCGCGACCATCCTGCGCATCCACGACGCGGGCGTGCGCGCCGCCGCCGAGTACCTCCAGGCGCACGCCGGCTGGGCGCGGCAGTTCAACGCCGAGACCAAGCGCGCGGAACCGGTGCGCGCGCAGCTGGTGATGGCCGAGTTCGTGCACCGTACCGCGCGTCCCGTGACCGATCCGGCCACCGGGTCTGTCACCGTCGATCCACAGCTGCACACCCACCTGACGGTGCCCAACTGGGCGCAGCGGCTGGACGGCACCTGGGGGCAGCTGTACAGCGAGCCCGTGTACCGTCACGCTGCCGCGGCCGGCGCGATCGCACAGGCGGAGTGGCGCGACCGCCTCGTGCGAGAACTGGGGATCTCGACCGTGGTCGACGGCAAGGGGTACTTCGCCATCGTTGGCATCGCGGAGGCGCAGCGCCACGAGTTCTCGCGGCGTTCGCAGCAGATCGATGCGGCGGCGAGGGCGATGGCCATCGAGTCGGCCAGCGGCCGGAAGGTGGCCACGCTCGACACCCGGGAGAGCAAGCACGAGGTCGCGGCCACCGAGGATCTCTTCGCCAGATGGCGGGAGCGGGCGGCCAGCGTCGGACTCGACAGCGCCACCCTGGGGGGTCTGATGCACCGCGAAGCCGACGCCCAACTCCCGCGTGAGCTCGACGTGCGCGATCCCATCGATATCCTCGGTGTCCGCGGGCTCACCGCCCAATCGGCAACCTTCACCCGCCGCGACCTGATCCGCGGCATCGCCGCGCACGCTCCCCTGGGCATGAGCCGGAGTCGCATCGAGACGACGGCCGACGAGATCCTGGCCGACCGTGACGCGGTCGTGGCGCTGCTCCCCACCTCGCACGATGGCGAGGTGGAGAGCGACACGACCACTCGGTGGATCGAGTCGGGCCGCGACCTCCGCTACACCACGCCGGAGATGCTCCTCCTCGAGGAGCGGATGCTCANNGCATCGCGGCCGACGCTGACCCGCGATCAGCGGACGATGGTCGATGCCGTCTGCCGCACATCCGCCGGCGTCGTGGTCATCGAGGGCGCGGCGGGGGTCGGCAAGACGTATGCGCTGGAGGCGTGCCGCGAAGCCCTGCAGGCGAGCGGCATTCGGGTGGTCGGCTGTGCGCTGGCCGGCAAGGCGGCCGAGGGGCTCGAGGAGGGATCGGCCATCCCGTCGTGGACGGTGGCGGGGATGCTCAACGAACTGCAGATGGACCACCTCCCCTTTGGGGGTGTGCTGGTCGTGGACGAGGCTGGGATGCTCGGCGACCGCCAGCTCGCCGAGCTGGTGTCGCTCTCGGCGCGGGACGACG
>PKWB01000183.1 GCA_003131685.1 Candidatus Dormiibacterota bacterium | reverse complement strand
CTTACTGAAAGATCCGGGCTAGCCGCGGCCGATACCCTCGTCGCCAAGGGCGGAACCTTCCTCGCGGTGGGCTCGGGCTGCTTGGCATCGCGGTCGCCGTGCTCGCGCTTGCTCCCACTCATCAAGTAGTGGCGTTCATCCTCGTTGGAGTGGTCTTCGTCGCCTACCTCGTGATGACCAGCAGCGCGTTGCAACTCTTCGCGCAGCAACGCTGGCGACAGGTGCCCACGTTGCTCACGTTGCTGCCGCCTACGCGCCGGCCATTCGGAGACGAGTGCAAGTGGCGTGCGACCAAGACGCTGGTCCTGGATCAGCTGGCGAATCAAGGGCCATTACGAGCCGAATCACACGTAGAGCAGTTGCACCGACCTCAACCTGAGAGAGGCGCGCCAGCGGTGACGCTTGGTCAACTCGGGTTGACCGGCGCCACTGTAGACATTTGTCTAACCCACGTCCGATGTGTCATGAATAACGCATGGTGAATGCCAACGCGAGTCGACAGGTTGCGACGCGACGTGCATCGTCACGCAGCGGCTCGCAATTCGCCGCCACGCGACCACACAAGGAGGGAACCGATGTCATCTGAGCTCCTACTCGCAATTTGCGCGGCCGCCGGCGTCATCGTCGATCTCACGTTTCGTCTCATCGCGCACCTTGAACGACCTCCGTATCTCGGTGCGCCCTCGACTGGTGTCCGCGCAAACAACCTCGGGGGGCGAGGGCGTCCGGGTACTCATCCGCAACCGAGGCCACTACCCCGCCAATATCGACTGGCTGCGCATCGAATCGCAAGCCGCCGCGCTACGACTACCTTTGCACGACCGACCACCCATTTCCCGCGGAGCCACGGACACCTGCGCCCTTGCTCTCGAAGACCTCTTTCGGGCCGGTTTCCGCTGTGGTGATCGAATCCGCGCTCACATCGTCTTGGATCTCGGCCATGAGTTTCGTTCGCCGTGGATCCGACTCACGCAGCAGACCTCCTCGGCTCGTATCGCGCCAGCGGCGGTCGCTGGACACGGCACGTGATCCTGCCAGTGTGGCGACTGCAGCGCGTGACCCGGCGATTCAAGAGTACGCCGAGCGTCGTCGTGGTGGTCAGCTTCGATCAGCTTGCGTGGACGCGTCACGGGTCGTCGACAACCGGCGGTGTCGTCGATCAGTCTGCGCTGCCGGGTCCGTCACCTGCCCTGCTTCAGCGGTGAGTCTCGCCTGACGCTCCAAGCACGAAGACATCAGATTCGCTGCTTTGCCTCGGATGCAACGCCGTGTGCGAAGCCGATTGGGCGGATCGTTCAGTCTGGCGACGCCATGCTGCTGATGCTCACCCGCCCGTTAGGCGAGGGTGCTCGCACCCCGAAGTCCGGTTTCTTACGTACGACCCAGCACCCCTAGACGATGACGATCCTGTTGACGCGTATGCCACGTTGGTGTCGCGGTGCGCATGACGTTTGGACCGGTAAGGAGGCGAAGGGTGGGCTCCGTCTTGGGGGGTTGGGTCCTCGCCCTCAAACTCATGGTGCCTGGGCGCCCGTATGCAGACGCAACCGTCAGAGTTGCATCTCGCAAAGCGGCCTGTGAGGTTGCGGATGTGCCGAAGCTAGTCGTGCCTCCATGAGGCGACATAGGATGACGGTATGCGCTACGTGTCCCGAACTGGTCTGGGTTCGGTGGCGTTCCTAGTGGGTGCCTCACTTGTGGCCGCAGGCTTGCTCGGAGCCTCCGACCTTCCGCAACCGCATAGGTTTCAGGCCTACCTTCTCGGCCAGGATTGGTGGATTCGTGGCTGACGGCGACGCCACGATTCTGGTGCCGCCTCGGGCCGCTTCCAGAGACGCCACGATTGAAGTGGCCGACGCGTCTTCAGGAGGACCCGTGCCGCCGCCGACCATTCCCTACTCCATGTCGGCCGGGAATCCGTACCTGTTCTCTGTAACCGGCTCGTCGATCCTCAAGCCTGTGACGTTGACACTGCCTATTTCGGCACCCACGGGCTCGAGGCAGGCCGATCAGGATTTCGCGGCGTACTACGACAACACTCGGGGGAGTTGGGTTCCCGTCAACTCCCAAGTCGACAACGGCCTTTCCGTCCTCCGGGTGAGCACGATGCACACCTCGTGGTGGAAGGTATGGACCTGGGACTTTAGTGTGCTTCGTGCGCGCGCTAAGACGGCGTTTCGGCTCTTGTCGCAAGCTGTTGGAGTCAGAGCATATCCGCTCCATTGCGCGCCTATGGACCCGGCCGCAACGGTCACCGCCCCATCAGTGGTCGGCGCTTGTTTTGAAGGCTCGAGTTCAAAGCCTGGCACGCTCCGGATCGTCGACAACCGGAGCTATGCGCTCCTGATTTCGGCGCCTAACACTCTCCGTCGCGGCCAGACTCAAGGAAAGTCGCTAACTGATACGGCGCGCCAGTGGATTGTCCGTCAGGTCGCGCCGACCGTCTCCTATCTTCCCGCCGGCGAGGAGATGGCCTTCGATATCCCAACATCCGATGGCAGCTGGACGTTCCAGGTCCGACCGTCGGTCGTCACCTTCGGAATCGATGTGTTAGTGACAGTCGCGCAACTGGTCGTTCCCGGTTTCGAACAGGCGAAGGAGGTGCTCGATACGCTCGACTGTCTTCAAACCGGCACTCAGGCGCTGCGCGCGACCCATGGAACGACCGAGCTCGACCCGTCACTGACCACACCGCTGCTCAACGTGGTCTTTGACTGTATTGGCAGGACGCCTCTGGCAAACCCGCTGAGTGCGGCGATCAGTCAGGTTCGCACCGTTGCGCTGCAGGTGATCAGCCTGGTCGAGATCGTCAACGACACCCGACAGAGCAGCGATCTCGTCCTCGAGAGGTCTCCCGCGTCCAGCTGACACCGGCCCTGGGCGAGCACGGCGTTCCTGAGCTGGCTCAGTTTGCGGTGATGGATATGCGACGGTGACCCGAAAGCTTCGGACTACTTAACCGTCAAGTTCGGTGTGCCCACTCCTGGTTGGCCATGCACGTCGACGCCAACGGTCACGATGCGACCCGATGTCATGGCGCTGCCATCCAAGAGCTGCGCGGGCACAACCACAACGATCGAGGAATCGCTCCAGGAAACCACGGGGACGTGATTGCCGTCGAACGTCACTCCGCTATCGGTCTGCTGATTGTCGAATCGGCTTCCTGCGATTGTCACTGGATCGCCAACGGCAGCCGATCCAGGATTTACTCCAGTCACGTTGGCCGGGACGGATATTGGCAACGGGAGCAATTGCCCGGCGGGTTGACCATTGACCAACAGCCCCACTTGCAACGTGATGCCCGCCGCAACGACGGTACCGTCCGGAAGTTGTCTTGGGAGCGCAAAGACGATCTTCGTGTCCGACCAGCTGGTGACATTCACGGGGTTGTCGTTGAGCGTGAGGAGGCTCGTCCCTTGGAGGGCGCCGAAGCCCGAACCAGCGACGGTAATCACCTGGCCCGCCGCAGCCCGAAGTGGAGACACACTTGTTGGCGCCGGCTGCGTAGCAGTCACCAATTTCTTCCCGAGATATCCGCCTTGTGCGAGGCCCATCGGACCATGAGTGACGAATCAATGTCGGGCAACCCCACGTTGCTGCCCTGAACGCTCGACCCCGTTGCCACTGCCGATACCTGTTTGACAACGATCGCCAAGTAGATGCCAATCGCGAGCAGCGTCCACATGACCAACTGCACCTTGCTTAGATCCGATTGCCCGATGTCGTCGGACAACAATCCTCCCTGGCCGCCCGCCGGCTTCACCACCCGTCCGTTGGCGACGTACTGGGTGGTGATGCCCTTGGCGACGACCATCGTCGTAGTACTGAAGCCCATCACAAGGAGGATGTTGGGTGGCACATTCGGAAGCGCGTCCCAAGAGCCGTTTCGTGCTCGCGAGAAATAGATCGCGCTGTAAGCGAACAAGACGACCGCGGTCCAGATGGTCCATTGAAACTTCGAGGTGCTCGGTCGGCCATCTGCGCCGTCGATGACAGTCCACGGTTTGCCGCCGGTCGCCACAAATGTGACTCCAACAGCAACAGCGACAACGCCAACCCCAAAGAGGTACGCCAAGCCTGGCATCGCATTCCTCCCTACGCTGAGGACGGTGCCCCGACCCGTGATGCCGATGGGGGCGCCGCCGCGTGGGGCATGATGCACCCAGCGGCGGCGGATTGCAACACCGTGCAAGCAACGTTTGCCACTCGGAAACCGCACCACTTCCGAGACTCGGAGGGGCCCGTTCACCGGGACCCGTACACCCCCTCTTCAGCCGGAAGGAGGGCGGTGACGTAACGCCGTCACCCATCCAACGTTCCCTCCGCGGTTCGGCTAGAATCCACTGTCCCGAGGGGTCAGGAGGGCACCGATGCTAGACGCTACCACCGTGGTACGCGAGACGCTCGCGACCAAGCCACATCGAGAAAGCACCTGCCTGACCGTCTTCACGGCATCCCTGATGCGCAGGGAGCCCAGCAATGGCCGACGCGCCTCATGTCGCCCCGAGCAAGATCAGCGGCGCGTCGTCTGGTCCCTTCCAAGGACTCCGTCGTGATTGTTGTCTTGACGATTCACGGGATCGGTTTCCAGCAGGCTCCAACCTCGATCTCGGCCACCGACGGCTATGCCGACCCGCTCCACGAGCAACTTCGAACGAATCTCCCCGGTGCCCTCGGCGACGACCCCTTCCGCGTCGCCGAGAATGGTCGTGGTCCGGTATATGCGGCCAATAACTTTCCACCTCGGAGCGGCGCGACCGAGCCTGGTCTTGCGCGTCTCGGCAGCTGGACCCCAACCGGTTCGGTCGACCCCACCGGAAAGCCCTTGGCGGCGCCCGGCACGAAGATTGCTCATGTCGCATTGGTGTACTCCGGCCTAGAGGAGAATCAAGGAGACGTGCCCGCACTCCTTGGCTTGGAGACACTCAGCGCCACCTCCATTACCGATTACGAGAGCCTGGGCGGCCTCGCCAAGATGCTGATCAACGATCTCAAGGCGCTGTCCCAGCATCCCGCCGGCGACGGCTCGGTCTCGCCGAGTTTGCGCCCTCGAACCGATACCACCATGCACCGAGGCATCGTCGCTCGGCTGCTCCACGACGTGGCCCATCCCACCAATCCCGCGTCCTCAAGCGGCCCGGCGGGCATTCTGCACACCGTGGAAGATGACGTCGCAGCCTACGTCACGCGCAACGAGCACCGCGAGAGGGTTCGCGGTTTCATTCGCGACGCGGCGAGCCGCCTCATCGCACGCCCGGATGTTGAGGGTGTGGTGATCAACGGCCATAGCAATGGGACTGTGATGGGATTCGATCTTCTCGCCGCCTTGTCACCTCCTGCGGCCCGAAATGTGCGTGCCCTGATCACCTCGGGCAGTCCACTCCGGAAGTACTCCGAACTTCTCGATTGGGGACGCGACGTTGGCAACGCGCGACTCATGCGCGACAGTTGGACGAACTTCTGGGATCCGCTGGATCCCGTCGCAGACCCACTCGCGCCTCCGTACGGCTGGCAGCGCGCCCCAGTCGTCCCGGAACCCAACGGCACCTCGATGTTTATCGTCCATGACCCTGACACCGGAGCTCAAGGAGATATCGCAGTTGCGGACGTCCAGGTAGACAACGTGCGCGACAGCCTCGGCGGAGGCTTGCGCGCGCACAACTACTGGGACAACCCCGCGTTTGCGACCACGGCCGCCGACATTCTGCTCAAGGCCTGCTTGTAGGGCATCGCCCTGTAGGCAATGCCCCCTACCGCCAAATCGCCGAGGTCGAGCGAACACCGCGAAGATCGCCGGTTGCTGGCGATCTTCGTGCTGGGGTGATCAGCATCCTCACCTTCGTGGACGATGAGGATTGCGACTTGTGGTTGCCGCAGCTTCGCGCTGTGTCTCGCCATTGAAGGCAAGATCGACAAGTAACGGTTGGTCCTGGGCTCTAAGAGCCGATAGTACCCGCCGCTCAAAGAGGCGCCGGTACCCGTCGGCAGCTCGGACGTGTTCCTGGGAACTCGCGGCGAACGGACTTCCACCGGAGCGTTCAAGGCAGGCGCGTCAGACGCACCCAAATGCCCTCAAACCAATGACTACGATTCCGGGCGGGTGCGATAAACGCACCGAAGGGAGAAGGTACAGTCAAGTCGGCGGAGTGGCGACGGTTGTCGGATCGCTCATCCGTCAGCGCAACATTGAGCCGAAAGGGTGCTCATCCAGGGCGTCGACCGGACTGCTGCCCGACCCGTCCGCGACGAGACGTCCCTGCGTTTGACTCCAGTCGCGCTTACGGCCTTGCTCGATTGTGCCGTCGAGGTAGCGCACGGAGGATGCCGCCAGCGGCGAGGAGGATCAACCCAAAAGTGATAGCGGAGAGGCCTTCGGCAACCAAGTACACAATTGCCATCAGGCCAAGCTCGAGGCTGCCGACGATAAGGAGAACCCGTTCCCCGCGCGACGTCACGAGATTGTCGGCGCCCGGTTGTTGCAGCCACGCGGGACGGGCCCATGTCGGATTCCCGACTCCAACAAGGATTGCACACGCCACGAGTAGCGAAGCCATCCCAGCCAGCACAGAACGCGCGACAATGCTCGGCCAAGCAAGGGCGACGGCCCCCAACAGCACCGCTACGCCCAACGGAATTCCGAATCCCGGCAACCGCTCGCGCCAAATCGCCAGTTCGCCCCTGCTGTAGCGCCGTGCCCAAGCTGCGGGACGGAGTATGCCGAGCTGCAAGAGGCCCTGCAGTGTGATAAAGAGACAGGCGAATCCTGCGGTACCTATCGCCACACCAAGCAGATACTTCCGTTCCACAGCGGTGCTAGAGCCGCCTCGATAGACTGATTCCAGGGCCATGAAGCATGGCGCTCATTATCCGAACTACCGTCCAGGTGCTCAACAGTTGGGTCCAAAGATCTTGGTGCACGCTATCTGTGTTTGCGTCGGTTGGTCGCCGTCCAGCGCCCATTCAATCGCAGGCTGTGCGATGTTGGCGGCCAAGAATGCCCCGGCACCAGCACACAGCGCCGCACCTGGTCCCGTTTCGCTGCAGAGCATACCTCCGGCCCAAGCGCCGCCAGCCGCAGCACCCGACGTGGTTACCCCGACAATAGCCGCGTGGACGATTCGTTGCGGCTGCGACAGGCTGCCGTGGTCTGCCCAATCCTGGAACGCGACCAAAACGCCTCCGACAATAGTCACGGTGTTGCCGAGCCCGTCGCCGAGCTTCTCCAATTCCTCGCCATCTCTGGCGAGCGCATCTGGCGCCCCCACATTCGGTGCGTACGCGGTAAGCGCGCCCCCACCGACCTGGAGAAACATCCCGAGGTTACCGAGGCTTGCGATGTTGTCGCAACTCGGGCCATATATCAATATACATTGCATCAGGTTCTGACCGGGATGCATCGAACCCATTGCGCCGCAAGCTGCGTAATCACTTTGGTAGGAGCACGCGTAATCTTCGGCGCTCAGATAGGACTTGAGGAACTGCTGGGAGGACAAGTACGCGATCTGTGGAGCTGTGAAACCATATGCACCGCCACCAGCCGCTTTGTGCCGGGCCGCGGCACGCCGCGCCTCATCGGCCGCCACGGCGCGCGCTCGTGCTTCGCGTGACGCTCGCTGGCAGGATGTCCCACACACAGGTCCATGAGACGTCTGCTGCACATACTGGGTAGGCTGAGTGTAGCAGGTCGCGCACGTCGTACTCCCTTGACTATCGGAGGGGTCGTTCCCCGTTGTGTAACTGTGCCCCGTCGGGTCGAAGCGGTTGACTGGATCCCCGTTGACGAACGCATAGGCGTTGGCGGTGAGAGGATCCACCGCAATGGATAGATCCTGCGCCGGCGTCCCCAGTTCGAAATGGTCCGGCGAGAGGAAGCTGTTCTTGCTCGGGTCGTAAGTTCGCGATCCAAGTTGGTAGTCGCCGCTCTGACTATCCACCCGATTGTTCTGATAGAGCAGGTCGTCAAACGTGCTCCCATTCTCGCAGACGTTACCCAGGGGCTGGCTGAACGCAACGGTTCCATACGGATCGTACTGAATCTGACACGTTGGCCAGTTGCCGTTGCTCGCGATGATTGTGGACGCATCGCCCTTCGGATCATCGACTGGATACACTGTCGTTGACCCTTGTGTGACCACGATCGGAGTTCCATTCGCATCCAGACTGTAGCCCGTAACCGTGCTGCCGGTCACCTCGACCATCGGTGTGTTGGTGACGGCGTCGTACTGAATCGTACTCGTCGTCGATCCAATCTTCTGGGAGACCATGTCGCCATTCGCGTCATACGAGTACGTTGTCGCCGTCGGGGCTGTAGGGCACGCGGCGGGTGCATTTGTGGCCTTCGCGAGTGTGGCGGCCCGATCAAAGGTGTCGAGGGTCCAGCTCTTACATCCGTCGCCCGTCATTACACCGGCGACGTTATAGGTCGCCGTGAGCGGCGTCGTCCCGCTCAGGATTGTCGTGGCAATGCTGTTGTCGCCGTTGTATGTGTAGTTCGTGTAGGCGTCGGTGGTCACGTCGTCGTGCGTGATCCGGTTCCCGCTTGGGTCGTACGTTTGGAAGGCCGCGTACCCTCCCGAGGCGTTGATAAAGATCAGCCGGCTTGCTGCGTCGTATTGGTAGGTGAAGGTGTGACCGATGTTCGTTGTGCCCGTAGTGTTGAGGCACGTGCAGCCGTCACTTGTGACGCGGAAGTCGCCGTCGAACGTTTGCACAAAGTACGACAGCGACGATGGGATGGGTGGCAGGCTGTTCCAGACTGAAGAATCATCGAGGGTCCCGTCATTCGCATAGTAGAGAATCTCTCGATCTCCGTTGCCAAGGGTCACTCCGCTATATGAGCCGGAGCCGAGGCGGCCATTCGCGTCATAGAACCACGTTTCGGTGGTGCCCGTGACGCTGTTGGTCTCGCTCGCTTCGAGATCGGCGTCGTTATACGTCATCGTGTCCGTATACGTTGGATAGCCGCTCTGCGAGCTCTTTCTAAGGGTGACTTTGCCCGCTCCGTCATACGTGTAGTCGGTAACGCGACCTGCAGTGTAGTCTTGGTTTGTCCTCATGAGATTGTCGGCATAGTACGTATTCGTCGTCGTTCGCGGAACACTCGAGTCGATGGCAGTGATCTGATTGCCATTGGCGTCGTACGTGTAAGTGAGCGTGCTGCTCCCATTACGCCCAGTCTCCGTGGCCAGGCGGCCATCGGCAAGCGTCGTGAACGCGAACGAACCGGCAGGTAGTCCGGAGCTGCAACCACTCGGCTCACCGGTCTGCCAGCTCCCGGTACCGTTCAACCAACCACCCTCACCTGTCTTGCGTCCGGCCTCGTCGTAGGCATAGCAGACCGCCCGCTGAAGGTTGGCCGCCGTATACGGAATTAGGGTCGCTTCGAGGAGATTGTTCTCTGTGTATACGTTATACGTGGGCCTACCAGTTGGGTCGGCCGAAGCAGCCGCGATGGCGTCCGGAGACCAGACTTCAACCGGGTTCCCGACGCCGTCATAAGCGTACTTCGTCTCGTCGCCCAGAGCGTCTGACACCGTGTACGTCAGGCCATTCGGGTAGTAGGAGGTGAGCGTGCTGTTGCCCATCGCGTCCGTGGTGTCGATCAGCTCCCCGGCAGCGTCGTACAGATAGCTTGTGTTGTGCGTTATCGACGCATTCGGCGTTGCCATAGACGTGGCCACAAGCTCATCATTTGTGTATCCGGTTTGTGTCGATATCCCGACTGCGTCGGTGACGTCCACTTGCTTTCCGTCAGCGTCGTACGCGTAAGTCTCGGCCGCAACCCGCCCTCCTCCGCCGAAGCCGGTGTTCGGGTTCGCGATATTGTCGGTAAGCACCAAGTTGGTGTCGGTGTACGTGTAGGTCGTGAAGGGGTTCGCATCACCACCACTCACCTGCGTCGGCCAGTTCACTCGAGCGACATTGCCGTTCGGATCGTACACGTACGAAGTTGTGCAGACCCCTGTGGTGGACGGAAATCCGTAGAGGTGTGTTCCGCCGGTCGGACACTGAGACTCCTGGGTCCCCGTAGTCCCGACGGGATTGGTCAAGAGCGGCGTATGGGCGGCATTCGTGTCGTAGCGTGGTCGGTAGACCGCTACTCGCTGGTCGTCAGCGTTATATGCGGCGGCGGTTGCGTAATCAGCGTCTGGGCTCCCGACAGACCCACTGCCGGCGAAGGCGTTGGGCTGATACTGCTCCGTCACGTTGCCGTCAGGATCGTAGAGATTCCAGGTCCTGACGTCGGTCCCTGTGGCCGAGTTGTAGTCAGCCGTGCTCGTATCCGAGCTCGCTCCCTGTATCGTCTCGATCACCCGATGGTCGAAGTCATAGGTGTACACGGTTCGTATGAGCACTGTGCCGGTGTGGGTCTGCTGATGCTCAGTAAGGACGTCTCCTGACGGGTCATACGCGTACACGGTCACGTCCGTCTGCGCACTTGTCTGCGGCACCGAGGTTTGCGACATGCGGTCGAGTTCAGAAAACGAGTAAGTCGTAAAGACCGAGTCCGCGTTCTCGACGGTCGCCTTGTTGCCGTCTGGGTCGTAGGTATAGATCGTCTTCAGCTGGGTCCCCGCGGTTTGGTAATCGTATGTCTCGCTGACAAGACCGTCCGGAAAGTATTGAGCGTGGGTAGCATAGGTCGCATTGACACCGCAAACGAACCCTTCCGCACTGCCTTCACTAAGCTCGCGCCCCGAACAGACGTCTGTGGCTCGACCGTCCGGGTCGTAGAGCGTGGTGGTGACAACGTTGGAAAAGACCCCGCCACGCGGAACGATGCTGGAGACGACCCGATGATCTGCGTCGTACAAGGTGTAAGTCGGGTTTCCGTTGCCATCTGTTGAGGAGATCGTGTTGCCGGTGCCGTCGTATGCTGTCGCCGACTGGCAGAGAATTCGGCCTGAGGGGATCGGGGCGTCGCCGCTGGTCGAGATCCGACAGTTGCTCGGTGTTGGCATCGCGCCTGAGGCTGCCATGGTCCAGATCGCCGTTATTGGTCGATTGACATGGTCATAGGTTGTCACCGTGACGTTCCCGTTCGGGTCGGTTACGGCGATACGGTTGTCGAATACGTCGTAAACGTACGTGGTTGGGTATTGGACGGTGCTCATCCAATAGCTCTCGTACGCCTCCATCGGCGTGAGCGTGCTCGTCAGGTTGTCATCTTTGTCGTACGTCATGCACGTGTCGAAGGTCTGGGTCGTCGTTGATTGTGGGCACCGAGGACTCGACGTAGGATCGCCAAGCGTCCCCTTCGGGGACTGCGTTCCATCCATATTGCCGTTCGGATCGATGATTTCGGTCGTCCAGTCGTCCATTTGGGTGCGCGACGCCAGAACATGGCGGCCAGGAGCCGAGAACGTTGACGCGAGCGTGTCCGCGCCCTTGGTGTAGAGCTTCTCGGTGTAGTACAGCGGGGCGACGCCCGAGCTGAGACTGCTCCAATTCGAAGACGAGAGCGGCGTGCCTCCGCTAGCGGCAGTCGCGTCGCGGTCCCAGGACCGCACCTGGTGTCCTTCGGCGTCGTAGGCGAACGCGGTGAAGTTGTTCGTGGGATCGGTGATCCCCTTCAACCATCCTCCCGCCGAAGTCGTCCCGGACAGATCGAGGTCGGTATTCTGATAGTACGTATAGGTGTAGTGCGTGGTAAGCAAGCCAGCCGTCTCGATCGGAGTGACCATCGTCGCCCGACTTCCGTCTGGGTTATACGTGTAATTGGTGAGCGGATGATCACCGTTAGTGTCATACGCCGCACCCTTGATCTGGCACAGCAACCCGCTATTGGCGACCGGCGCTGCGGGTGAACTACAAAGCGCGGACGCGCCGTTGACCGTGTTCGTGGACACGGCCGCATTGTTGTCAACCGAATACGTAGCCTCGTAGGCTCCGTAGCCCGACCCCGCTGCGTTCCCGTTCGGCGTCAGCGACTGGATCTGAGTGGTCACATCGAAGAGGGTGGCAGCGTCACGCCGGCCCCCGGTCTGCGTCGTCGATGTGACCGAGCCCGAGCCAGCCACAGTGTCGGTGTATGTCGAGACGCTCACACCTGCCTCGAAGTACTGCTCCTGGTACCCGGCTGTGGTGTACAGATCGATCGGGTAGTCCACGTCGCGTTGGCTGAGCATCTGACCTTCATCGCCGTAGGTGTAATCGGTCACCCGGTCAGGTGCACCGGCGGTCAACCCGCGCCGGACGATGTAGCAGAGGTCGTTGTCAACGCCAGCGTCCGGTTGCCGGCAGCCCAGCGCCGACGTGTCCCATCCATAGAAGGCACGGGTCAGCCACATGTTGGCGGTGCTGCCAGCGTCGATTTCACCCACTCGCCCAGACGCATCGATCGCGGCAAAGGCGGTCCGCTCCGACCCCCGATCAGCGGTGACGTTGGTCGAGTTGTAGGTAATCGTTGTGGTATCGCCATTGCGATCGACGATGGTGGCGATCATGGGCGGTCCGTTGGGGGCGACCTGGTAGGTGAAGTTGGTTGCGTTGGCCCGTCCATCCGTGGCCGAGCACAGCTGCTTATACGAGTCGCCATTGCACATCGTTCCGTAGGTGTAAGCGAGCGACGTCCCGTCGGGATTGGCGACCGAGTTCAGATCGTTATTGGCCGCCAGCGTGTAGACGGTGCGTTCACCCCCCGGATCGGTGATTGTGACAGTCGAACCCGCATAGGCGAGCTTGAACTTGCGGCTGTTGCCGGTCTCCGTCACCGCAGTCAACTGACCGCTGGTGTAGGTGTAGAAGACGGTGTTACCGACTGCGTCCATGAGGTTGATCAGCTCACCGTTCGCGTTGTACTCCCTACGGATACGGTCCGTCCCGATTGCGACATACCCGAGGACTAGATCGGTCGACGTGCTGAGCGTGGCGCAGGTACCCATGGTCTCGACGTATCGCCACATCGAGACGTGCAGACCGGTTGGAGGGTTGTATTCCTCATCTATGCAGCGTTGGTTGTAGCCGCTCGTCTTGGGAAGGTTGTTTGGGATCACCGTTGCCAGCGGGCCCGTGGTGCTGAGGCTGCCGACGTTGATCACGCTGCTCAGTGCGGACGGGGTATACACGTATCTCGTACCGCTCCCGTCCACCATGGTGATCGGGGTCGGATTCGCATATGACTCGATCGCAGGGAGGATCAGGGCCACACCACCGGGCTGTGGGCCAGCGTCGACGAAGCTTACGATCCAGCCGTTGCCGACTGGTTCAGGCAGGCCTGCCAGATCCTTGTCTTCGCTGTTATAGGTCCGGGAGAGGTGGAAGCTCAGGCTGCCATGCAACGCCATCGGAATGGCGTCGGTCTGCGTCACCACTAGGTTGCCGTTCGCGGGATTGACGCGGGCACTGCCCCCGTCACCCAGTGTCTGGGGAATGAAAGAGTCCCAGGCCGCGGCGCCGAGACCGCTGTCGCATGCGGTGAATTGCGCGAACGCCCCAACGCTGTTGCCGCCGGCCAGAGTTACGCTCGCGTTGTCCGGCTCCTTTGCGCACTGCGACAGCGAGCCAGTCACCGTCAACGAGTAGGTGACCACCACGTTCCCAGTGGCGGGTACCGTCAAACCGGCGACGGAGATCGCCGTAGCGGTTGCGCTACAGGTGGTGCCACCTGTACAGGCTGCCCCATTGACCTCGACGAGCCCCCCCGTGCCGCTCACTCCGGTCGGGAGCGGGTCGCTGAAGCTGGCCGTCGTCGCGGTCCCGGCATTTGAGGCTATCGTCGCTGTGTAGGTCACCTCCGTCCCGATGGCGTAGGTCGCAGCAGTCCCTTCGTCCACAGCCATGGTGAGGGTGGGGACAATCGCCGTCGTGGCGGGGATCACTGCCCAACTGTTGGATGATGCTGCACCCGTCCCGATACTGTTAACCGCCGCCACAGTGAATGTGTACGTGGTGCCGTTGGTCAACCCGGTGACGGTTGCAGGGCTCGCACTCGCACTCGTGGTCGACTGCGCAACCCCGGCGATGTATGGCGTGATGGTGTACGAGGAAATCGCAGCGCCGCCATTGTTCGCGGGCGCCGTCCAGCCGATGGTGGCCTGAGCGTTGCCAGCGGCGCCGCTCACGCCCGTGGGCGCACCGGGGGTCTGCTTGTACGGATTATTGGACCCCGAGTTCCCGGCCAGGCCGGTGCCGAACACGTTGATCGCCGCGACGCCGAACGTGTAATTGGTCCCGTCGGTGAGCCCGGTCATCGTGTTGCTTGTCGCCGTGCCCCAAAGGGTGGTCGTCGCCTGGGCCACCCCAGCAATGAATGGAGTGATCAGGTAACCCGTGATGGCTGATGCACCCGGTGCCGTCGGCGCGGTCCATGAAAGGTTCTCAAAACCATTGCCGCGCATGCCGATGGTCACCCCCGTCGGTGCTCCGGGGAGTCCCGGCGTAACCGTCCCAGTAGTGAAGATCGCCCCAGGACCCACGCCGTTTACCCCGGCGACGGTAAAGCTGTACTGCTGACCGTTGGCGAGGTTGGGCACCACCAACGACGTGATATTCCCCACGCGCAAGCTCTCCAACGCCGTAGCACCGAGGTATGGCGTGATGGCGTAGCCGCTCAGTGGGCTGCCAGGGCTCGTCGTCGGCGCGGTCCAGGTGACGGTAGCTTGCCCATTCCCGGCCGTCGCTGATGCCGACGGTGGAGCCGAGGGAGCCGAGTACGGTACCTCGAGACTCGTCAGGGTGCTTTGCTCGACAAAGGCTCCCGCGGAGATCGTGCGTCCAGCCGTCATCGACTCGGTCCCGCTCATCGAGAAGCCCGCTCGCCATTCCAGGGTCACCGTGTATGCGGTTCCCGCGCTCATGAAGACCGGGATTTGCAGATACGCCGCGTCAGGCGTCGGCGGCAACACCCGCGAAGCCGTCTCCGCAACGATGTTGTCGCCGGCGGCGTCGCAGCTGTTCCCCGTGCCTGAGGCGACGCAGATGGCGTAGTCGATGGGGTCGCTCCCGGTGTTGATTGCCAGCGTCGCGTTCGCGGTCAAGTAGGTCAAGACGTTGACCGTCGGGGTGAGGCTGAAGGTCTCGGACCCAAGTGTCGTCCACGCGGTCCCGTCGTCGCTGGTCGAATACGTGCGGGTTTGGATTCCCGTCGTTGCGACGGTGGACAACTCGTTGTCGGAGGTCGGCGTCATCTGCCCGATCAGGCTCACCAGCGACCACGCCCCGGTGGTCCCCACTCCCGCATAGATGGCATGCCCGGCTTCGGATTGCCAGAAGATTCCCATCGTGTAGGTGGTGTTTGGCGCCAAAGTTTGGGTTGCTTCTACCAGCGACGCGATCGGCATCGCCCCCGCTGCCGCACCGCTGGTCTTCGCCGCAATAATGTTTGCCCCGCTGTTGCAGCTGCTATTCACTGTAGCCGCCGCCACGAGGCAGATGCCCATATCCGAATACGAATAGGCCGACGACGAATACAGGTCAGCACTGGCGGTCAACAGGGTGGAGAAGTTGCTGCTCCCCGTCGGGGTTGTGAAGCTGGTCTCCACACTGCTATCCATCAACTGCCAGGTTGTGGAGCTGGTGGTGAACTGGAGTGGCTGAGTTCCCGTCGATTCTGCGTAGGGGGTCAGGGTGTCCGGATTCGGGGTTAGCAGAGCATTGAGAGTGCTTGGAGAGAATCCCGGACCATAGGTCGGCACCGGATCGCCCGCTTCAAGGAACACGCCCGGCCCTTCGGCTGAAGTGGCTCGCCACATCAACTCCAGGGTGTATGGGGAGTTGGCATTCATGGGCATGGGGTGTTGCACGTAGACAGGATCTGGAGAACTACCCGTGTACTCGCCCCCATCCTTATAGGCCACGACGATTCCGTTCACCGCGATACCGATCTCGGCGTTGAGGCTTGTCGAGCTTTCCACATCGACAAAAGCCGACAAGACGGCCGTCGACGCCACTGTTGGTGTAACAGAGAGCACCAGCTTGCTCGGATCAAGCGGTACCCAGGTACTGCCGTTGTTGCCCTCGAGACGATAGAGCTGATGCGTCGCTGTGTTCCAGCTGGTTCGCTGCGCGACATCAGCTTTGGCTACCGCGGCCGGCGCGAAGACGAAGAATCCCGTGCACGCCGACGCGATACTCGCAACTACTGCCAACGCCTGCTTCCAGCTGCGCTGCGGCGCAACCCCAGTGTGTGCTTGTCCGAACTGTCTACCTGCCTGCTTCGAGCGCGGCAGCGCCATCACGCGTGAGCCTTGACCGGGGCCTTCACAGCTATGGACACAGGGAATCCCTCCGTCTCGCATTTCCGCCCCGTGACGAGAACGCCGTCACAGCGCAAGGTCAGTGCCCGCAAGCGTAGTGACGACCTTCCACGTGATATGGCGTCTCTGTAACAGTTATCAACCCACTCGGATTCCTGGCGAATAGTTCGACCCGCCGTGCAGCCGAGACGCCAAGCCACGTACCAGCGCTCAAATCTCTTGCCGCTAGCTGTCGACTCTGGGCAACCTGTCACAAGTCATCCGACGATGCCGCGCTCTCACGAGCCGCGCGCATGATGCGCGTCAGGAATCGTGAGGCGAGAAGGTGCAGATCATGAGAAGGCAGCCAACGAGGACGCTGTGCATTTGCGCTTGTCCTTAGCCGTGCCACCCGAAAGACTGTTGCAGCCGCCGGTACGGTTGGCTGGTGACGAAACGCGTCTTGACGCGTGGACGCCGCATCGAATGGTCTCTGCCGCTTCGACGCCGCAGCGTTGGAGCTCATTGCCCAAACGTAGCCTGCGCCTCGCGCTGCTTGTGGGCATCGCGTTCTCCTTCACCGCATGCGCGACCGCCGCCCCGATACATGGTGCTCCCTCGCTCCCACCCGTCTCCATCGCCACCCCAACGCCCGTACCCACTCCTTTGCTCGGGTCGACTATCACGCTCGCTACCTGCTGCACGGCCAAGATTCCAATCGACTGGACCAAGCCGGAGGTCGTGAACAACGGACTCGAAGGAGTCGCCGACCCGACGAACCGGCTGAATGTCTCTTGGCAGATCGTTGGTTCCGCGAAACACTGCCCCTCCGAGCCTGCTGCGCTGGTCGACGGCTTGGCCTCTCCTACCCATCCCTCGGGCATGGTGATCACTGCGGTCGACCCGCTGCTTGTCATGGGTCACACTGCAGTCGTGTACGTCACCGCCCCCAGCAATGTGACCGAGCATCACTATCAGTTCTTCAATAGCGATGTCGTCATCGGTGGTAACTGCGTCGACCTGAGTGGAGCGGAATACGGGAACGCGAGCGCGGCGAATCTGGAGACGCTGCTCCAGATCGTTGCCTCGACCAAGGCGTTCAGCTATCCACCCCTTCCGCCGACCCCCGGGTGAGCGAAGTCTTTTAGGCCGTTCGGCTCAGACCGAGCCAGGTCCTCGCTCGGAAGTCAGCCCAACCGTAGCCCGTAGACCGTCGGTGAGCGGCTTTTCATTCGTAGCACGAAGAACACGCGCTCCCCGAGCCAAGACCGCCCGAAGTTGGCCGCGACCATCGGTCAGCTCCGAATCCTGTCGGCAGTATTCCGTCTCGCGGGACGACCGCGCAAGCGAGCCATCTGAATTTCAACCTGCGTAGAATCGCCACCCCGCTTGTGTCAGTTGATGCGTCTGACCGACGGCTAAAGCTTTCCGCCGCTTGAAGTCCGAGCCGGCTCACTACCGGTCGTCGCGCAAACAGGAAGGAATGCGCGCTACATCCTGCCCGCGCTTCAGCTCCTCCGCGAGGATCCGCGCGATCCGCATCTCGTCCTGAGCGAGAGTCGGATCAGCCGTCAGGGCGGCCTTGATCCGAGTTGCAGCTCGCATGATCGCGGACGGTGGCGGAAGCGCAGTTATCAAGGTGGATCGGTTGGTATGCCCGACGATATGGTCGGGAGCGGTGGCTCGACAGGAGTACCCGCGGGCGTCGTTGGAGCGAACGGGTTTGTCGGGAGGCCCCCCGGCGGCGACGCAAGCCCGACTGGTGTGGCGAGTCCCGGGAGTGATGAGACCCCGCCAGAACTAGAGATAGGAGCCATGTCCGGAGTTGCGACCGACCACGTACCGCCGAAGCTCGCGTTACCTTGGCCGGTGACCTTCCCGGCCCCTTCGCCACTGAAGGTATGCACCGGCCAGCCGTTGTAAGTGACCTCGCTACTCCCATCGGCTGCGGTGATCATACCCAATGCTCCGCCAACTCCTTCTCCCGCAACGGGAGTGCCGTCGGTTGGCGGAGCGAGCGCCGGCCACATCAACGCGCAGCCCGGCGCCGTGCTACACGCGTCTTCGCCGTTAGCTTCCGTTGAGACGTAATACAGCGTGTCTCCTTGGTGATCGGTCAGCACCGTACCGATCGCTGTGGTGCCTGTGTCGATCGTTGCAGCTGCAGCGATTGGGTCAGCAGTCGTTGTGGTGCGCGGTGCTGGTGCCGTGACCCCCATCGGCGAAACGTCTGGAGTAGTCGCGCCGCACGCGACCATACCGGCCACCCCGAGCGGGGCCATTAGTACGAGGTATCGTCGCCAGCTCATAGCTGTCACTTTGGCGCTCCCAGTCCATCGCCGGAGAAGTTCGGCGAGCGTGCGCGGCCTTGATGGTCGCGCACGTCTGGAACATCACATCGTCGGACTACGTGTTGACGTCTGCAGAGCCTGCCACGTCATCGGTCGCAGATATGACGATCTCGTTCCAGCCGCGAGCATGGCCAGCTGAAGGTCAACAGGTCTGGGTCACTGCGAGGCTGGCGCCCCATCATCGGGGTCGCGGAGACGTACGGTGCGATGTTCCAGGTCCTGATCATTCGTGAGACATCAATTGTGTTCGGCGCAGAATCCGTGGCCTTGCAGTGTTGCCCCGTATGCGATCGGGCTGACGGTGGGCGCAGGGCGCGAATCAAGCGTTCAAGCCGAAGTAGCGGAATCTCACTCGGGCCGAAGAGCATGCACCCCACGGCGACGACGAGCAGCGTTATCGGCAGCCAGATGGCTCCGTTTGAGCCGAGACTCGCGACGGCGGCAAACATTGCAAGAAGCTTCACGGCACTACCCGGGTCGGCGCTCGCGCGAACGCGCGATGCGTGCGAAGCGAGGCATCGCCAGAAGTGGTGACCAGGTGAACCTGGTCCGGGAGCATCGTGACACTAGCTCGAGACGCTCAGCGCGCCACTCCTCGGACCATCGGGCGCGAGCGTGGCGCGGAAGAAGGATGGGTACCGGGCGCCAGCTTCCGGCACCGGAGGTGATCGTAGGCCGCGGAGAGACTGCACACCCAGCTATGGACGTCGCTCCCGGTAGCCGGGTCCTCGCCTCGATGTTGGCACCAGCGTCGGCTCTACCTTTTCGCGCTATATTGATCGTATGGTCAAATCAGTCGGTCGGGGAGGGCCAAAGATCGCGACACTCCTAAGCGATCCTAGGACCGGTCATGCCCAAGCTTTTGCAGGACGGCTTCATCCCAGACGGCAACTCCAACCTGGTCGTCAGCGTCCCAACGAGGCTGGGGACTTAATGCGCGAACGGATCGTCAATGCCGCGTTACAGACGTTGATCAACACCGGGTACTCCAACACCTCGGTGCGCACGATTGCGACCACCGGAGGTTTCAGTCCGAGCCTCGTCTTCTACCACTTCGGCAGCGTAGATACCCTGCTGCTCGCAGCACTCGACAAAGTCAGCGGCCAGCGCCTGGCTCGCTACAAGGACCGTCTTCGGGATGTCAGTGACTTTCGTTCCCTTGCCATTGCTATCGAAGAGCTCTATGCCGAGGACCTCCAGCTCGGTCAACTTACGGCCGTCCAAGAGATCATCGGGGCCATGGCCTTCGACCGTGTGCTGGGTATCGCGATCGTCGATCGCCTGCAAGCCTGGATGACATACGCCGAGCAACTGGCCACGCGAATCCTCGCCGGCTCACCGCTCGTCGGTTTGGTTGATCCATCGGGGATCGGCTCTGCGGTCATCGCCCTCTATATGGGGCAAGAGATTGTTACCCGCATGCGAGCTGGCGACAGCAGCGAATCGACAGCACTGATGAGCACGCTGATCCAGGTGGCGCCATGGATCGATCAACTGCTCGGCAAGTCGACTTCCGCGCGGCGGGGCCCGGCAACCAACGTGGCAATCGAATGACCCGCGTCGCAGTCACTGGCGCAAGTGGCTTCGTCGGCAGTCATACAGCTCAAGCGCTGCTGGCCCACGGCGACGATGTGGTGCTGATTGCCCGTCATGCCAATCTGGCGATGTTCCCGACTAGTGAGCACGCAACCTGGGTCTGCGCGGACATTGATGACGAGGCAGCGTTGGCCCGGGCATTCGCGGGCTGCGAAGCCATCATTCACTGCGCCGGCATCAATCTGGAGCGCGGCACTCAGACGTACGGCAAGGTTCACGTTCGTGGCACCATGGCGGTGGTGCGTGCAGCGCAAGCCACTGGAGTGTCACGCAGCGCCCTTGTGAGTTTCCTTCGGGCACGCCCCGCCTGTGGCTCTGTGTATCACGAATCCAAGTGGGAGGCCGAAGAGATCGTGAGGACGTCAGGCCTCTCATACACCATCCTCAAAGCCGGGGTCATTTACGGTCGCGGCGATCACTTGCTCGATCATCTCAGCCGCGCGCTCAACAGCTTTCCTATCTTCCTCCTCGTTGGCTTCGGCTCACGGCGCCACCTACGCCCTGTATCCGTCAGAGATGTCGCCCGTGTGCTTGTCGCAACCGTACATGACGAGCGTTTGAGCAACGTGACGGTGCCCGTTCTCGGGCCCGAGGAGCTGAGCCTTGAGCAAGCGGTAAAGCGTGTCGCCACTGCTGTCGAGAAGCGTCCGGTCTATCTTCCCGCTCCTATCGCTTTACATCGCGCCCTCGCCTGGATCTTCGAGAGGATCATGAAGGTACCGTTGGAGTCGGCGGCCCAGGTACACATTCTCGCCGAGGGAATCGTCGAACCAGTGCTGGCTCCCGATCGGCTTCCCGATGACCTGCTGCCGTCGACGCCATTTTCGCTGCAGTCGATCCGCGACGGCCTTCCCTCCATGCAGCGTTTTACGATCGCCGACCTCCGTGGGTTCCGCTCAACGCCCTAAATGCCCCACATCGACCTCGTCACCGACATCGCTGCGGAGCCGGACGTCTGTTTTAGCGCCTCACTTGAGGTCGAGGTCCATCTCGCTGTCTCGCCGCGGATGCACGTCGTTGGCGGCTTGCGTAACGGGCAAATGAGCCTTGGTGATAGCGTGACCTGGAACGCCAGTCAATTCGGACTTCGTTGGGAGATGACCTCAAAGATCGTCGCGTACGACCGCCCTCGGACCTTTACCGACGAGATGCAGCGAGGGCCGTTTGGACGCTGGCGCCATCAGCACCTCTTTGAGAAGTCCGACACCGGGACGCGAATGATCGATCACGTCGACTTCGCTTCTCCGTTCGGGATACTCGGTCACATCGTTGACATCCTTGTGCTTGAGCGCCACATGACGAGTCTCCTCCGACAGAATAATGATCAGATACGCGCAGCATCGGAGCGAGTGATGGTGAACGACTCCTCGCTGCCGACAAGGCAATGTGATCAGGCGTCCCGGTAATGGGTCCTAACGTGCACCTCGGCGCAACTGGAAGCGCGGTCATTCGCTGCGATCCATCCACAGTCCTGGAGTTTGTTTTGGATGTCGACAGCTACCGGCAAGCGGATCACAAGATAGGTCGCTTGCGCTACATTCGTCGCCACGGCAACAAGGGTCAGATGCGCCATGGCGGCCGGTTCCTGGGTCTCCCAGCACCGGCGGCGACGCTCGCTTTCGATCTCACCCCTTCATCACGGCTTGACTTCCGAGGTGTGTCAATGCCCTGGCCAGTTCGTGGATTCCACGGCTCGTTCACGTGCGATCTCACACCGCAGGGCACACGGGTAACGCACACCGAGTGCTTCATCTTGGGACCAGTTAGTGGCCGAGTCTTGCGGACGTTGTTCGGCCGGTGGCTAGCGCGAGATACTCAGAACGAGGTCTTGCGGATGAAGCACTTGCTCGATGCCGCTACGTTCACCGCCGCTCGGCGGGATCCAGGCTTCCGCCAAGAGACACACTGATGGCCACGCTTCATTCCAACGGTTCAGTGGCTAAGCGAGCGCGTCAAAGGTCTGCCAAAGTACGGCGAAGCAGTACAGCGACCCCCGATCCGATTGTCGCAGTAGCGGCGACGGTGAGTAGTAACAAAAAGATGACCATGCCCTGAAGCGCGAACGCGCCTAGCGGGGCGCTAGTCGATATTGGCCTAACCCATGGGCCATACCACGCCAGCAGGGCTGTGCATCCGACTGCAGCAACATATCCGGCCGAGATCCAAAGCACACTTGTCCACGCGTGGCTCTTGCGAATGACAGCGCAGATAAGGCTACCGCCGAGGATCCCAAGAAACGACCACCCATCACGATTGCTCCCAAGGAGTAGACCGCATCCGACAGCAGAGAGGAGTAGGAACAGACTAGGCGGCCAGTGTGAGGACCCGAGTGTAAGCAACGCGAATAGGCGTGGAGGCCGAGCCGGCTGCCTTTCAATCATCCAACCTCACACGCTTGCATGGCGCTTTGCAGCTTGTAGCCCATCGGAAGCCAAAGCAGTTGGGCGATCTGCCAGTACCAGTTCTGCACAGTGCTACCGAAGAACGATATGCCGGCACCGGGAATCAGATTTAGCCAGGGATTCGCGATCCCATGAATGCTGAATACGAGGTTGCCCTGACGTGTGACACTCGTTGAAAACGTAACTGTCGACCCTGGCATATCCCCATGTGGGAAGCCCGCGGCAAAAGTGAAGGAGGTCGACGTCATTTGCGAGACTGTGACCTGCCAAGCAGGACCGGCCACAGGGGAGAGGCTGAATTGTTTTCCGGAAGCGATGCTGCCATTGCCGTTGTTGGCCTGAATCGGAAACGGGAAGAAGGCGGCTGGATCGCTCTGTAGCATGTGCATCGCGATGACGGCAGCATTGGGTCCGAACTCTCCCAGGCCGTAACTGATGGTGTAGTCGAGGAGTTCCCCGCTGGGATCACTCGCGTTGAGTGGATCGTCAGCTGTATACGCATATGGCTCGCGACTTGAGGTTAGCATCGGATCGCGAGAAAGGAACTGTCCGGTGATCGGATCGTAGTATCGGGCCCGAAGGTAGACAAGCTCAGATTCAGCGTCGCGGTATTGCCCAGTCCATCCGAGTGGCGTCGAGTACGAGCCCGTTGATCCGATGAGGTTGCCATACGCATCGTAGCTGAAGGTCCCCCGCACCACCCCCGCGCTGTCGGTCAGCAGTCGCGTACTCCCGAGTTGATCGGTCTGGTAGAAGAGCACGTTCGGCGGTTGCGGGATCGCCAGTATCACGGTGGTGAGGTTGGCGCTCACCCCGAACGTAGACGTTCTCGTCCCCGTCGGTCCAGACGCGCTCAGGGGCTGATCGGCAAGCCCCGCAGAGACGTTCGCTCGCGAGTTGATCTGCACCTGCTCGGTTGTTCCGCTCGGGGCGGTCCAGGTAGACGACGAGAAAGTCCCACGGGCACCCTGGAAGATCAGCAGCTGGTCGTTGGCGTAAGCAGCGGAGATCGACGGAGCCACGACGGTGGTGCCGCCGGCGGTCGACGCGCTGGCGACCACGTCCACCGGTAGGCTCGGATCCACCCCGCGGTAGTCGGCAACCACCACCGCTTTCACCGATGTGGTACCGCTGTAGGTGAGGATCACCGACGTGTCTCCGGGGACGACGGTGTGGCGAAACACTGAGGTACCAGCCTTCGGCGTGGTCCCCCCGGAGGCCACACTCTTGACGAGCGTGTACGTCGAGGGTGCCGTGACCACGGTGCCCGATGACTGCGTGGAGTCAACGAATACCTGATCGCCGGCCTGTACCCCGGACGGGAGGTTGACGGTCAGACTGGTGGTTCCAGTCGCACCGCTGGCGCTGCTCTCGCCGACCAGACTGATGGCCGGACGCACGGTCTCCTGTTCGATCGGTGTGCCGTTGGCGCCGTAAATGTAGTCAGTAGTGCCGTCACTGAGCAGGAGCGGCGTCGAAGCGGCAGTGTCCCAGGTGAACGGCGTGGTCACCCCGTTCACGGTCTTGCTCATGCGCAGCCCGTCGCCGTCGTATTTGTAGGTGGCGGTCTCGGTCGCGCTGGTATACGAGCTGAGTCGGCTGGCCTCGTCGTAGCCATACGTGATCGAGGCCGAGCCGGTGGTGCTCTTGGTCCGGTCCCCACGGTTGTCATACGTGTACGTGGTCGCTCCCGAAGGCGGCGTGGTGCAGCTCGTTCCGGTCGTGGACGCCGACCAGCACAGTTCATCTGCGGGATCGAAGAGCTGGTTGGTGCCGTTGGTCAACGTGGTCAGGTTGTCGGCGGCGTCATATCCGTAGCTGGCAGAGCCCGCCACCTTGACCTGATTGAGCGGGGAATACGTGTATGGCTGGGCAACCTGTGGGACCCCGCTGTCAGTCTCTCCGGTCAGTTGGTTGTTGCCATCGCGGGTGTAGGTCATGCTCGCAAGCGTCGTTGAGCTGTGCTTGTCGGTAATCCCCATCAGTCGGTCCGCGTTATCAGGAGTCTGAGTGGCGGTGACTCCGTTCTGGTAGGCGATCGAGGTGTCGAACGAATCGGCGTTGGGCGTGTAGGTGGTCGTGTTGCCTAGCCAGTCCTTGGCCGTGGTGAGGCGCTCGGTGGTGTCGTATCCATAGGTCACGGTCAGAGCGCCGGGGTACGTGAGGCTCGTAACGTGGCCCATGAGGTCATATCCATAACCAACCGTGACGCCGGCGCCGTTCTGCTCAGACATGAGCCGGCCCAACGAGTCCCATCCATCAATCGTGGTGCCCGTTCCGTCGGTCATGGTCAGGCGACGACCATCGCTGTCGTAGGTGGCGTTGGTGACGTTGGGTGTGACGCCGTCTGAATACGTGACCGTTTTCAGCTCGTCATCAGCGTCGTAGGTGTTTGTGATACATGCCGTTGATGGACAGCTGCCCCCGGGAAGCTGCGTGGTAAGCACATTGCCTACACCGTCGAGGGTATACGTGGTCGTGTTGTTGTCCGCATCCACCTCGCTGGTCATGCGACCTAGGCTGTCGTAGCCGTAGGTGAGCGTCCTGTAGCCCTTGCCGTTCTCCTTGTAATTCACCGTCCCGTCGAGGTTGTAGTTCGTTATAACTGTCGTCTGTGGGCTGTCTGCCCGTTTGATCTGAGTCTGCTCATTGGCGAGGTCATAGACGTATGTTGTCGTGTTGCTATCGCCATCGGTCTCGCTCACGAGGTTGCGGTTGGCGTCGTAGACATAGGTGGTGGTATGGCCGAGGGGATCAGTGACCGTCTGTACATCCCCAAACTCATCGGTTTGGCCGTTGATTTGGACGTAACTGTAGGTTGTGTAGTACGGGGAGCTTTGGGGTGGGGTCACGCACGTGATGCTGCCCGCACGAGGTGGATAGGTGGCGGTCTTCCAGCCGATCGCGTTGTAACAGGTGGTAGAGATGTTTCCAATGAGGTCTTTGACGGTCATTCGATCCCCATTCGCGTCGTAACTGTACGTCCAGGTGTTCCCGTTCGGATCCACCATCGAGGTGAGATCTCCCGGATGTGAGGAGTCTGCATAGAAATACTTCGTGAGCTGATACTGTTGCGGACTGCTCGGCACGAGAGGCGTCGAGACGGATGCGACATCGCCATGAGCGCTGTAGGTGTACGTCGTGGTGATGCCATCACCATCCGTCTTGGTCAGAGGCTCGTTGAACGAGTTGTAGGTGGCACTGGTGGTGCGGCCCAGGGGATCGACCGAGTACAACCGATTTCCGCTGCTGTCGTAGCCAAACACGGTGGTGTGGCCATTCGGATCGGTTTCACTCGAGAGCGCCGTCGTGAACGGGTCGTAGAAGTATTGCCACGTGGCAGCAGCAGGTGTGCCGTACCCCTGAGTCTCCTCCGTCAAGAGACCGTACTGGTAGGTGTCGAGAGTGGTGTTTCCCTTGGGATTGAGAATCGTGGTCGTCCCGCCGGCTGCGGAGCTTGGATCTCCTGCGTAGGTAAACGTCGTGGTGCGGCCGAGTTGATCCTGTTGCGTGTGGATTTGCCCGGTGCTGTAGTACGTATTGACGAGGCCGTTGCCACTGTTGCAAGCGCTGCCAGCGGCGTAGCAGTTTGGATCGAAGACATTGGTCAGCTCGTGGACGCTGTTGTAAACAAAGTGCGTGTGACCGCCGTTGACATCGATGACGTCAGTGAGGTTGCCGTTCCCGTCGTTGTATTCAAACGTCACGACGCGATTTGGCGTCACGTTCGCATCGGTGACGGTAGTGATGTGCGTACCGGTCCATCCGATTGATAGCTTTCGGCCTTCGCTATCGGTGATGCTCGTCAGTTGGCTACTACCGTTGTATCCATAAGTCGTCGGATAGCCGTTGCGATCCGTCGCGGTGAGGAGCTGCCCCGAGGCGGAGAATGTGTAGGTGTCCTGGGCGAAGCGAACGAACGTCCAGATCCCTCCGCTCTGTGTCAGGGTTGCAATCACCCTGGGTGCTGCCGGCGCATAGGTAGAGCCCGTCTGGTTGAAGACGACCTGCGCCCCGCCCTCCTGAGTGATGGTCACGGGACCGCTCCCCCCAGGTTGGCTAAGCGACATCAGTCCGTTGAACGTCCAGCCGTAGCCGAGCGGTCCGCTTGTGGATGCGGACAGAGCAACGAGCGAGTTATATGTGCGGTTGTACCCGAGCGGAGTCCCCCTACCGGGAATGGAGAGTTCCACATACGCTTCCGTCAGGTTGCCGTACCCAGTACTAACGGGGTCCCCAGCATTGTTCTGACCGAGATCTGCGTTCGCGCAGCTACAGTTGGTGCCCCCATACGTCTCCGGAGGCGTGATGCCGCCGCCAACTGGCGCACCACTCTGGTTGGGGCTAGCAACGACCGACCAGCTCGTGCCGTTGTACTGCTCGACGAGTGGTAAATCATCGTTACCTGGACCAATATCGCCGTAGCCGACGGTCCAGCAGTTCGTCGCGGTCAAGCAAACCACGCTCTGGAGAAAGTTGTCGTAGTTGGGGCTCGGACTGGACACGATCGCCCACGTCGTTCCGTTGTATTGTTCGATCAGGGCATTGTCACCGGGCGAGCCGACGTAATATCCGGTCGCCCAGCATTCGCTAGCAGTGACACATGCCACGGAGTTGAGATAGTTATACGTGCCTCCCGGATTGGGGCTCGCCACAACCGACCAACTGGTGCCGTTGTACTGCTCGACCAACGGTAGAAGAGTATTGCCGTTGTCGGCTTCACCGACAGCCCAGCAATCGGTCGTGCTAACGCACGCCACGCCGTTGAGCTGCGGTCCGCCCGAGGCGTTCGCGCCAGTGACCGATGTCCACGAACTCCCATTCCACTGAACGATGAGTTCAGTGACGATGTGAGAAGGCGGCGTTTGGTATTGGCCGACGGCCCAGCAGTCGTTCGCGTTGACACACGTGATCCCGTAGAGCCAGTTGACCTCCCCGGGATCAGGGCTACTAACCAGTGACCAACTGCCGCCGCTGTACTCCTCGATAAGGCTTTGCGGAGCGCTCCCTTCCTCCCACCCAACCGCCCAGCAAGTGCTGGCGCTTGAGCAGGCCACACCGTAAAGGACGTTGTAGTATTGGCCAGGATTGGGACTGGGCACGACGCTCCAAGCCGTGCCGTTGTACTGCTCGATCAGGGAGGCCTGCTGGTTCACGCCAGGCACATCGTATTCGCCGACCGCCCAGCAGTCACTTGCGCTGACACACGTTACCGCATTCAGTGAATTCCAAGAGCTCGCCGCGTTGGCGCTCGCGACAAGATTCCATGCGCTGCCGTTGTATTGCTCGATGAGAGTCGCCGTTACAGGGCCGGCATTGTAGTCGCCGACGGCCCAGCAGTCACTCGAAGTCACGCACGCGATGCTCCCGAGCCTGCCGCCTGCTTTCGGGCCGCCGGACAAATCTGGGACGACGCGCCCGCCAAGCTTGGAACGCGGTTCGTGCACCTTAACCGTGGAGTGGGCGCCGGCAACACGAGGTGCGGCCATGGGATTCGATGGACCCACACCACCGCGAGGTGTTGCAAGAGAATGCGACGGAGGTGCGCCTGACGCATCCGCGACGCTCGCTCCGCCGAATTGACTGGCGACAACAACAAGGCACGCTGCGAGCAGCATTCCCAATCGACGTAGCGGAGACATGCCAACGGCCCGTTTGGCTCCATCACGGTCGGTGCGATCAGCGCTCGCCGCATGTTCGGGAACCAATGAACGAAGCGCACTGCGATCAAGCCCGTCATGCATCGCGCCGACCTCCGCGCCCCCTTCCTGATCCGGTTCGCCAGGGGGGACATAGCGAAACCGAAAGTGAGTGGAAATCCGCTCGCGCGGGTCAGCGCAATCACACTCGACGCGCATCTTAGAGGGGCTGCAAGGGGTTGTCAACGAGGGCGCCGCAATCACGTCGGTGACGCTCAAATTTCTGTCAGGCGACGCGGGCCCAGTCGATTGCCTTGACGGTGAGGGGCCGTGACCATCCTTGTCTTGGTGCCACTTGGGGCGTAGTTAGACCTGCCACTTCGCGAAGCTCTCTGATCTATTCCGATTTCTTCAGGAGCGGCACGCCCATCACAGGAACCAAATAGTACGGAAGGCGCGCACGGTTGAGCGTGCTAGACAGGTACTCGCGCCAGTATGGCCAAGCATTAAAGACCGCGTTCCAGTTAGCGAATTGGTTTAGGTCCTCGCGCTCTGGAGGCTGAGTTAGCTCGAGGTCGTACACCAGGCGAAACTGAGCAGTGAGCCGATACGGTTCCGCCTCTCTGAATATGGTCGCGAACGTGATGAGGCATCCGAGCTGTTTGGCGTCGTCCGCTAGCGTCCACTTCACATCGATTCCCAGCTCGGGATCGGGCACATCGATCGCCGAAACTGGGAGCGCCGTTTCGTCCTTCCTCGAGAAGTGCGCGGCGACCAAGTCGATGACACGGATACGAACCCCACCAGCGACCCGACTGACTGACTCAGGATCGTATTCAGGTGCGCTTGACGCCCGTGCACTCGCCCGAGCCGCCGACGCGAGCGACGGCACGTCGGCGGAATTTGTGTTTTGCGGGACGGACGTCATTGCGCCTAGGCCGCGAGTGCGCTTTGCTCAGCGGCCGGTGCCTGCTCAAACACAGTGTCGATATCTGGGAGGGTCGAGGTTGGCATTTCAATACGTCCGTGCTTGGTGAGATCAAGTAGATCTGCTGAAGGCTGTCCGAGGTCCTGAGGTGCTGATATCAAATGCCAATCGATCGTTAAGGCAAGGCCGATGGCCCATGCCACCGCCGCGAATGATCGCAATGTCAGGTTTTCGGATCCAGACATGATCTGACTCACTCGACCAGCCGAAAGGCCTAAACGATGCGCAATCTGCTTCTGGGATACGCCGGCTTGTGACACCGCCTCTTGTAAGACCACGTGCGCTTCTCTACAGAGCGTTTCTTCAGCTACCAGGCGCGTATATTCGCTTGTCGCCGAATCCCCGGCCATGTATTACCTCCGTAACCAGTCGCTGACGGCGTCATCCCACATTGAGACCTGGCGATCACTCACCTGGGTCGACGAAATGCCGGCGACAGCCCACCACACGGCGCCAGCGGGCCAGAAGATCAGCGAAGCCTGCACGGCATAGCCGGGGAGTGAGAGGAGGAGTTGCCACAATCCGAGGGCTGAAGCTGGTAAGGCGACGGCGAGGCTGATGAGTGACCTGCCGGCAACGAGACGCCGCTCCACGAGAGCGCAGACGGCATCGAGCCGGACGTGATTCAAGACGTCCAGAGCGGCTACCCAGGCTGCTGCCGATGCGTTCCCTAGCCGATCGACCATTGCCTGAACCCGAAGGTAGGTGCCGCCGAAGATCAACTGCTCAGGAGGACAGCTCGGGAGCTCGTAGGCCCACATCGTCTCCACGTGCCAGAGTTTACCTTTCCCTAAACCCGAGTGTCAGCTTGACACGAAGTTTAGGTATGGCTAAACTTGGCCTATAACGAAGACGGCTCCGGGGTTCGGAGCGGAGTGAGGAGCCTCAACATGTTCTGTCCTGTCTGTGGCGAATGGATCGCTGACGAGATCATCAACAAAGAGGTGAGCTTGGTCATTCACCGCGTCTTTCGTCATGAGCCCGCCCTCGCGACCGTGCTGAGCCTGGGAGCCACCGTCCTAGTGGGATGGGGCGTTCAGAAGGTACTCAGGTAGTCGTGAGGAGAGACCCGACGACGCGTCTCCCCTTGCACGACATGGCAACACGCACACCTCAAATCCAACTCCATCGACTTCCTCAAAGGAACTGGCAATGACCGTATATGTCACCGCAATCACGCCCGCGTCAGCCCAGCAGCATCCCCACATCGCCGGGGTTCGCTGGCTCGATTCTGACAAGTCGATTTCGAAGACAATGTCGACCGCCGAGGCGATCGATTCGCTGCTCAAGCAGAACAAGCTCAACGTAGCGGGGGACAACGGCGCCGTCGAGGTCAGGGTTGTCAATGCGACGCCGCCATACGTGCGTACGGTCGCTGACGGTAGTTACACCGACAACTTGCTCTACCTCCCGAGGTACTGACTGGTTTTCGAGCGAGCACTCATGGGCCGGTCGATCAATCTCGGCTGGTGGCGGCGAGCTAGGGACTGTGGATCCAGAGACATCAACTCTGTGGCCTCTTGTGGGAGCGAATAGGTGAGCAATACACCCTTCGAGGCGGAGCACCAGGCGCTCTTGCTACACGCGCGAGAGTTCGTTCTAGACCTCAGCGCCTTCGCTCAGAGAATTGAGACCGGCGAGATCGCCTATGGCCAACATCGGACCTACGTTGAGCGCGTGTCAACGCTGGCCGAGCAACTGGGTGCAGCGATCGAACTCGCGGGTCGCGATGCGTACGGGCAGTCCTTCTGCCTCCTGCGACCTGCGCTTGAGCAGATCGTCTTCGATCGGCTCCTGTGCCTCGCGTCCAAGTACGTTCGGCAGATCGCTGAGGTCCCTCTCGAGACATTCGAAGATTGGAGGCGGGATTGGCGCGCGAAGGCCGAGGGTACTAGGCACATTCATCGAATGGAACGAAATCCAACGACGGGGATGGTGCGACTCGAGTTGCACGGCCTCGTCTCATCGACGTCCGGCAATGAGAGTCAGGTCCTTTCGGTCTACTACTTTCTGCTTCAGCAATTCCAGCCGTTCGTCATGCCTTCGAAGGACCAGGAGCGACTTCTTCCTACGGGATCAGGGAGGCGAGACCGCGAGCGGCACGCGAAGGAACAGCACGCTATGTATCGCACCGCGCTTCGCTGGGATGCGCTCCTTGCCAACTTGCGGATGAATGAGCTTGCGACCACTGAGGATCTGCTCCGTCTCAAGGTGCACTATCGCTTCCTGAGCGCTTTCGTCCACCCACTCAACGATCACTATCGAACGCTGTACGGGCGGCACATGGACTTCGACCGAGCCCCGCGCTATGACCACTTCAGCTCTGAGCTTGTGCTCCTGTATGTCATCGCGTTTGCGGGGTATGAGCTCGAAACGTTGCTTCAGGTGAGCGAGCGGCCACCGACGTTTGCGATCCGGGACGCGCTCGAGCTTCGCGAGAGCCTGACGGCAGCGCGATCCGCGATCTCGTATCTGTGGTTCGTTGGAGATGCGCCAACAGACTTCGACCGTGTGCAGGAGGCAAATCAACGGAATTGGGCGGAGCTGGAGACCGGCACGTTAGGTTCGGTCGACTGGCGATCACTCGCAGATGACGAGGTCCGATATTACGAGGATCCGCTGCTACGCGTCGTGCGCTTGCATAGTCGGCGTCGTGAAATGATTGGAGCTTCGTCTGCTTCGCCGTGGCCACGACAGGATGCAGACTTTCGTTGAGCGCGTGAGCGCTGCGATAACACCGCCGTCACTGGCCACGAGAACCGAGTAGCGCACGTCATCGCACGGCTCGACGTGCGAGGCGAAACCACGATCGGCTCGCGTACAAATCGCCTCACCCCAGCATGATTGCCGACCTGGTGACAGTTGCGCGACGGAAAACACCCGTGGTGGTTTAGGCCGGCTAAGTACCCAGGTGGAACGGTCATTCCGCCACAAGCATGCGGCCGCGCCAGTCGACGAGGAGAACGTCGAGTTCAAGATCGAGGGATACACGGAGGCCAAGATCGAAGCCGAGGAGGTTGACGAGGACCGCCACGGCAGACGATTCCGCCTCGGTCAGCATTGGTGGTTTTCACGCGATCTCGACGCTGGCACGCGGGCATATACCCGCGGGCGACAAGATCAAAACGGTATGGCACGGCTACTACGTGGTCCAGGTCGTCGACCACTTCACGCATGCGCCGATCGCCACTCTGTTTATCAACGCCAGCCGCCAAGAATCGGACGCCTATCCCGAGGTTTTCGAACGCAGCACCGCCAACCTGGGCGACATCAAGCCGCTTGCGGTTGCCGGCGACCGTGGCTTCTCGCTCTCCAAGATCTTCGCCTTCAACACCGATCGCGGCGTCGCTAGCGTCTTCCCATAGCGCCAGATGAACGGCACCGAGCCCAAGAAGCGTCCGGCCACGAGCCTCTATGACGAGGGAGGCATCCCCCGATGCCGCTACTGCAAGGGTGAAACCCATAAGGATTCGTTCGCCGTGCAGCGCGGCAAGGGACGGCTTTGGGTCCGGTGCAAGCTGCCGAAGACCCCCAATTGCCAGAAGCGTCAAACCCTGAGTTGCAGCGACAACTATCGCGTCCTGCTTCCGCTTTGGCGCGATGAGGAGGCCTACACAGCGCTGCGTGTCTCGCACCAGAACTACGAGCACAAGCACCGTGACCTGCGGATCCAGTACCTGGTGGGCCCGGACTGGCACTCCGCCCCAAGCGCGTCGGGATTGGATGCCAACGGCTTCGTGCCAACGCAGCGCTGATCATCGAGTGGCTGCGTGTTCTGCTCCGCTGGGGAAGTCTTGCCGGTGTTGCCAACGTCACTACGACCAGCGATAACGGCTACAACCTGCGGATGCGCCGGCTCCGTGCCGAGCGCCAGGATGCGCGCATCCACAGGCGCTCAAAGTCCCCTCCGGGGCCTATTTAAAACTCGATCCTTCGGGAACCACGTCCCGGGGTCGGCCTTCCCATTGCCTCCATTCCTCTTCAGCGTGCCCATGAGGCTGCCCCCGGTTCCCGCGGGGCCTCCTTTGGCCCAAATCGGACCCAAGCAGGTCCCTGGGGGCGCCGACTGTCAGCTCAAAAACCTATATTTCTCAAGGAATTTCGGCTTTTCGGACCATCTTGCAACTCCCCATGCAAGAGGCCCCGTCGGGGAGACAGGACTCGAACCTGCGACCCCTGGTCCCCCAGACTAGTACTGATCTCCCGATGAGTGCCGAGTTCGATTTGGAGTCGTTTCCCTCGGAAAGTGGTTCGAATGACGACTAGAGCGCGCGTGATGGAATCTCTTTGAATCGCGTCGGGAGCTAATTTCAGAACTTGTGGAAATCGCCACTGACAGCTCGGCCGAGCCGGGCATGAAGACGGCGTAGCCTTCCAGGAATCTCAACAAACAAACCGGCCCGCGCCAACGGGTCGTCCTGGAGGTACGCCGTGTCTGCAAGGTATCAAGTTCTGCCCCCGACTGCGCCGGTTCCGGCGCCCGACGACACCCTCGAAGCGGTGGCGCGAGAGGGAGCGCGCCAGATGTTGGCCCGTGCTCTCGAGATCGAACGCGAGGAGTTCCTCGGCCGCGTCCACTATCAGCGCGGCGCCGAGTTCCGTGGCTACCGCAACGGCTACGCGCCCGAGCGGACCGTGGGCACTGGCATGGGTGCGGTGGCGATCCGGCAGCCGCGAGTGCGCGATGTTCCGGTCGGTGCGGAGCCCTTCGCGTCGGCAATCGTCGGCCGCTATGAGCGTCGCTCCGCGACCCAGGCGCGGCTGCTCGCCCGCTTGTACCTCGAGGGCTTGGCCACCGGTGACTTCGAGCCGGTGTTCCGCGAGCTGGTGGGTGGCAGCGCGGCGCTCTCGCCGAGCAGCATCCTGCGGCTCAAGCAGGAGTGGGGGGACGAGTATCAGCTCTGGCGCTGCCGGCCGCTCACCGAGCGCTACGTGTACCTGTTCGCCGACGGTCTCTATCTCAAGGCGGGGCTTGAGGCCGAGAAGACCGCGATGCTGATCGTCATCGGCGTGACTGCCGACGGGCGCAAGGAGTTGCTGGCCATGGACGAGGGCTACCGCGAGAGCACCGCCTCGTGGACGGGTGTGCTCCGCGGGCTCCGCGATCGCGGGCTGGAGGAAGCGCCCCTGCTCGCAGTCGCTGACGGCGCGCTCGGCTTGTGGGCTGCGCTCGATCAGGTGTTTCCCAGCACCCGGCATCAGCGCTGTTGGAACCATCGCCGTCTCAACGTGCTCGACAAGCTGCCCCGGCGCCTGCACGCGGCGACGAGCAAGCAGCTGCATGCGCTGTACACGGCGCCGACCCGGGCCGAGTGCACACAGCTTCGGGCTGCGCTCTGTCAGCAGCTGCGCTTGCAAGGGCAAGCGGATGCGGCCGCCTGTCTGGAGCGCGACTGGGAGGACTTCGTCGCCTTCTACGACTTCCCCGAAGAGCACTGGACGCATCTGCGCACCAGCAACCCCATCGAGAGCATCTTCGCCGGCGTGCGCCTGCGCACCGACGCGGCCAAGCGCATGCGGGTGCGCGAGAACGCGCTCTACCTGGTCTTCAAGCTGGTGACCCGACTGAGCTTGAATTGGCGCGCCATCAACGGCCCCAACCAGCTGCTCCTCCTGATCGCCGGCGAAGGCTTCGTCGACGGCAAGCTGCAACGTCAACCGAACACGGAGGGTGCTGCCGCATAGTTCAACTCACCGACTCGCCTGGAAGAATTTCCACAGGAGTTGACAAGAGCTCCGCGTCGGCGTCCACCGAGGCCAATTGAACGTACTCCATCTCCCAACTTGGTGCTGCACTGGCATCAATCACGTGCATTGATCCTGACACTGCCGGCGCGCACGACATTGCGGTTGGGGACCGATCTAAGGGGCCCGCACTTGGAAGCGCGTGGACATGATGCGGGTGCTGGCTCGCATAGGACCACCAAATCAGGCCTCGCCAGGACCCTCAGGGGAGACGGCTCGAAACCTCAACGTCAACCTTGAGAAGGTGACGGTCCTCTTTTGTATTCAGGCGCTAGCGATAACCGCCTCTAGATGTCTATCCACGCGCCTCTTCGAGCGCTTCCACACACCCATCGACAGTGACCATACGCCCATCTAGTGTCGTGGACTTAGATCACCTCATTTCGGAAGACCGACCGAGGGCGTCCAGCCCATTGAAGCGAATATAGGCTCGGCCGAGCGTCAGTGTGGTCTTCAAGCCACCCGGAAGGCCAACCGGCCTGCTTCGTCGAGGAGCGTCGCAACCTCGTCGGCGGAGTACTCGTGCTCGTGGTGGACGCCGATGCCGAGCGCCCCGACCGCCGTGCCCGCGTCGTCGCGGATGGGCACTACGACCGCGCCGTTCACGCCGGTCTGTCTCGCGCCCGCCGGAACTCTTCCTATCTCGTCGACCTGGAGATTGCAAGAGGTAACGACCTCGTTGCGCTCAGCGGCCATCCCCGCCATCCCCTTGCCGATCGGCACCCTGGCGACGATCTCGACCACGGGCGGCGGCACGCCGACATGCGCTTTGAGGATGAGGACCCCATCTTCGATCAGGTGGATGGTCCCGGTGTCGGCTTCGAATCGGCCGATGATCGCCTCCAGCTCTGCTTGCATGCATCCACCCTCATTCAGTCCCGCGGCCGCGGGCGCGGCGCAGGATGATCGATCGCATCTGGCCGTGGGGTTCTCGACCATGGACCACGGTTATCAGGATTCGCTCTTCGAGCGCACGCGTGACGAGCTCGAGCACCCGCCGCTCGCGGCTTCGGAACGTACGGACCTCGCCCTCTTTGGTCTCGACGACGAAGCCCTCGAAGTCCCCGAAGCGATCGAACACCAGTCCGACCACCTTGCCCGTCACGCGGTCATGTTCGTCGGGATCGCGCCCGTCGCGGTCGCCCGCCCCGGGGATATGTCCCGTTGGCGAGGGAGGTATCTCTGTCGGGTTTCCGCCGAACCCGGTGACCCGGCTCCCGAGCTGCAGGACGTAGCGTTGCATCACCGGATACCACCGGCTCTCGGGTAGGACACCGTCCGCGATCCACTTGAACAGCGCCAGACGATGCTCCTCGGGTACAAGGAGCTTCTCCTTCTGCGTGATGGTGAGATTGATCTGGAAAGTCCCGAGGACGCGACGCCACTCGAGGATCGCCGATGGCTGTCTCGCGGAGCTGGTCCGGCGGGTGGTCTGCGCGCTCAGCTTGCTCCGCTTAGGGTTGAAGCCCGCTATCCCCGGAAACTGCCTGACGTCGGTCAGCTGCCGCACGACGACCGTGTGCACGTCCCCGTGACGGACGGCGGTCGAGAGATCGACCGTCAGCAATCCGGCGATGAAGCCAGTGCTTCTCGGGATCGGGACAAATGTCATCGTCCCGGTCGGCGTCGTGATCGTGTACGGGTCCTGGACGGTCAGCGTGTGGTACGGATACATGGCATCGGCGAGCCCGAGGATGTCCGATGCGCTCGCCCCCGGCAGGTAGATCGACGCCGTGCTACCAGGCGGAGTCGTTCCCCACGTGATCATCAATTCATCAACGTGCCTGGTGGCCGCCGAGCTCGCGCGGATCTGGAACGGGTGCGGCATCCGCCGCGAGCCCGGCACGCCCGGGTTGGGGCCATCGATGTACGCGAGATTTCGCTGCGCGAGCTTGTCCGAGGTCGAGCTGTCCGCGTTGTGCGGAATCGGGACGTCATCGAACGCGATCTCGGCGATCAGGCACTGATGGGGCGCCCGCGTGAACGCGGCGTTGATCGATTGGATGTCGAATCCGGCGGTGCCGAAGTACCCGGTCGCGTTGTCGAAGTCGTTCGCCTTGACGAACTGCGGAAGCAGCGGCGTCGGCTGGTTCATGTCCAGCCAGCAGCCGTAGTAGGTGTCGATCTCGCTCCCGCTTTGCGGCGAGATGGTCTGCACGTTCGGCGCGTCTGGCGGCTGCGTCGTGAGGTCCGCCACCCCCATGAGGTTGACGCGAGCAACGGCGAGGAACGGGATCGTCACGACTTCGTCCTGGCCCATGGAATCGGCCTGTACGCCCAGGAGCGGGACCCGCGGCGTCACGTCCGGCACGCCGATCGGCGTCGAGCGATACGTCGTGCTCGGGTCGAAGGTCGAATCCGTGTTCTGCGCCTGGAAGGCCCGGAAGAACACGCGGCAGTTGGACGCCTGGGTCGTGAACGGCGGCGGCGGATATGGTGGCGTCGTTCCCCGGATCCGCACCCGGCAGATCGCGAAGTTGAACGCCGCCTTGTGGGTGCGGGGATTGACCTGGAGATACTCGAGCACACCGCCGGTCGCATCTTCGGCCTCGGTCAGGCTCGTGTCGAAGCTGTCGGCGCCGGCCGTGCCCGTCGGCGTCAGACGCGCAATCACGTCGGCGATGTACGCGGTGGCAGCGGCGGAGGCCGCAGCTGCCGTGACCGGGTACTGAGCTGCGACGGCACCCGCCGGGTAGAAATCGCTCACCCGCTTGCCGAACATCGGCNNAGGTCAGTGCTCAGCCAGCTCGTGTACTGGTTCCCCGCATCCGCATCGGTCACATACGGATTGGCGGCGGTCGTCAGGATCAGCGGCGCCGACGAGCCGTAGGTCTTGCCATTCACGGTGATGCTGGCGGTCACAGTCAGCGTCTCGGTCTGATCGATGAAGCCGTCCGTTCCCGTGAAGGCGACGGTGAAGGGGTACAGGAACCGTTGCGGAGCGTCCGCCGGCGGGAGCGTCGCAGCCAGCAGCGGACCGGTGAACGGCTCTATCTGCATCTCACCCATGGTCACCAATGCGTTGGTGATCGCCGCGGCGTTCGCGTTCGTCGGGTCGACGGTTAGGGTGACGACGGGCGGGTTCGCCGGGTTGGTGAGATTGCCGGTCGCGTCGATCCCGAGCTCGGGCGGGAAGAATCCGTCCATCACCACCCAGAAGGCCGACGGGAACGTCGCCGGCAACCCCTTGGAGATCAGCTCGTCCTTGCCGAACGTGCTGTTCTGGATCTGGAACGAGCACGTCTTGGTCAGGCGGGCAGCGGAATCGACGGTGAGGTTCCCGTGGACGTAGCCGCACAGCTCGTCGGAGTGAAACGTGAAGAGCTTGCCGAAGAACGTGAAGTCGGTGTAGCCCGCGAAGTACTCCATTACCGCCCACGCGTTCGGCTGCCAGGCGATCCCCGCGTTGACCTTGCCGGTGTATTCCTCCTTGCCCGACCACCCCTGCGGCAGCGTCGTGCTCGCCGAGATCATGTCGATCCGCGTCTTGAGGTTCCGGCCGGCGACCGTCCCCGTCCGATCCGCGGGCGTCAACGCGTTGTAGGCGTTCTGCAGCTGCATTAGGCGCGCGGCCTCGAACGTGGCCTGGTCGAAGTATGGCTTCGCCGTCCCGGTGGCCGGATCGATGAACTGGGCAATGGCCTTCTCGGCGGCGTCGAGATCGACGACGTTGTTCGCCGTCGGACGATCGGTCAGGTTCGCGGACTCCCCCGAAAAGAACCCGTTGATGTGAAACTCGAAGAGGTTCATCGGCTCGAACCCCTCCACGTTCTGCTCGGCGGGCTGCGGATCCGCCGGATTGGTCGGCTGATTGGCCGCGAGATACGTGTCGGGACCTAGATCGACGGTGGCTCCGAACACCGGGTCCCCGGTCGTGAACGTCTCGGTGCCGCCGGTCGTGGAGCCGGATATCTCGTTGACCGTGGTCGCCACAGGTGCGGCGAACTGGCGCAACGCGACTGGGTGGTTGAACCGAACGACCCGTCCAACGGGCTGCGTAATCGGGTTCGGGACACTGGCCGCGACGGAACCCGCCGGGACGAAGTCAGGCTCGCCTTCGAGCGCCCAGGTCCAGCCGGCGCCGCCGAAGCCTGGATCCGAGCCCGTGGTCCCGCCTGACGCCGTGCCCGTGCCGTGGCTCCCCCTGGCATCGTTGTAGTAATCCCCGTCCGTCGCGAAACGTGCCTCGAAGCGCCCTTGGAACCCGATCTGGGGGCTGCTGATGGCGGTCAGGCTGAACGAAGTCTCTACCGCGCCGACGTGCACGTTGATCACCGTGTCGCCCCGCGAGGCGCTCGCCGCGGTCGCGAAGATGTGAAGGACTGTCGGCGATGGGCCGATGCTGATGCTCCCGCCCGGGACCGCGATCCCCCCGCCGTTCGGGGTCGCATCGATCGTCGCACTCACCGTGCTCCCGTCGTTGGTGCTCAGGGACAGCGGTACAGAAAAGGTGATGCCGTTGTCCGGCGCGATCAGGAAGCCGTCGCCCGTGCCGCTTCCGCTGACCTCGATCACGATGTTGCTCACAGTGGTTCCCCTCAGCCGTTCATCAGTCTTTACGTTCCGGGCGCCATGGTGGCGCTGGCGGACTCGGCGTCGCGAATGGAGTCCACGTAGGTCATGGTCCCGCCGGTGTCGGCGATGACACGGGGGCACACGGCGCAGGCCGCCGCGCCCCGTTGCGCGTGCCACCGACACCACCGACGAATCGCGCACGCTGGGAGCGCCGTTGCCGCGAATGAAGTTGGAGTGATCTCCTCGAGGACGTGGTCGACGACGCCGCACCCTGCTCCGGTCCACTGGGGGCAGGCGGTCTCGACGCACGGGCTCGAGAAACGAAAGCGTCGCTCTGGCCGGCCGAGAGAGCGCGCCCGCTCGACAAATGCAGCATCGATTCGGGTCGGTGGCTGAATAAACGCGACACGTCCATCGGGAGCGACCACTCCCAGGAGCACGGCGCCTTCTTGGCAGAGGGCGCTGGGGCAGGCTTTGGCTTGGCGGCCTTGGTCGCTGGCGGGTCCGGGCTGATCAGGTGGCTGGTCGTCCACGGGGACGCTCGCGCTTATGACTCGATCTCACCGGGACCTTCGTCGGCCTGACCCTCCGCATACTCCTGGACGGGGCGGAGGATCTCGATCGGCGGGTAGCCCCGCCACCACCAACCGGGGGCGAAGCGGATGCTGATTGCGCCGGCGGGGGTCAGATCCGCAACGGCCAGCGCGCCTGCCTGAGCGATTGCCTCGCCGACTCTCTCGCGGTGCTCGTCAGAGAGCTCGACATCCGAAATCACGAACTTGAACTCGTAGCGCGCCATGGTCGATCCTCCTGAAACAACGCTTCGCAAAGGATCACGTGGCGGTGGGTCAGACGAAGCTACAGCACAGGTAACGTAGTACCGAGGTTAGGTGATTGTCAAGGCCGCCGTCGCCCGATTTCTTGCGGGTGAGCCCGCCACCCCCGATCCGGCCCAGCCCGAGGGCGTGCGCAACTTGGTCGCGGGCCTGGAGAGCCCCTGAAGCGTTTCGGGAGGCCTGAAATCGTCACTGTGCGACTGACCAACGGCAAGAGCGCTCACATGCTCCGGGTTGGCGGAAGTCACTGTGAGTAGAGGGCGCAGGCACTTCCAGATCAAGGGCGACCCGTACGTTGCGAACGGAAGCGACCGACCGGGTCGCGAGAGGACCGTGCTCACTTCGAGCATCTTGCCGTCACCTCGCACCTTGACAACGGGTTAGAGTTGCTCGCTCCGCCTTCCGAACTTCGAACGCGAGCCTTCCCGCGCACTGATGGGCCATCGAATTGTTTGACATCAAAGCGGCTAGCGTCGCCTGAGCCAGATCGGCACGATCACGAGGGCGAGTGTTAGGAGTGCGACGAGTCCCGCCCGCGCGTAGTCCGGTCTTGACGCGGCTCGCATGGACTATGCCGCGCTAGCAGCGGCGGAGTGAGGTCGTTGTCTAAGGATTGACCACGTCTGGGTCGTGCCTCCACATCGTCGTCGAAAAGGTCCGCTCGCGTAGCTGCAACTTGGTGTGGTGTCACGATCTGGCAAACCTTGCGTGGCTCGGTACTGTCTACCCAGACCACGGGATACGCTCGATGCACGCGCTCTGCGTGCCGATCAACGTCAAGGACCAATGAAACCAACCCGCACTCGACTCACCGCACATTCGATCGCCCAACTGGCCGTCTCCGCGGACCGGTGGACAGCGATCGGACTCTCCACGGAGCCCGCAGACTGGCATCGCTGGGAGCTCGCCGCACGACAGGTCTACAGCGCTATCGGGGTTGATTTTCCTCCGACGGTGATCCACGTCGCGAATCCGTTCGTCCTCGGGCTTGCCGGCGCCCTGGCGGCGTCCTTATGGGATGGCGATGTTGACGCCGTCCAAGCTCTCCGCGACGTGGACGACCGAAGCGTCCACCTCGCGGTGGCCCAGGCCCTGGCCAGCATGCCTGAAATCACTGACCGCATTCCGTGCAAAGCAGGGCCGCGGACTGAGCGACCGCATCGCCGGCGGACTCCTCCAGGCTCTGGGCGACGCGCGCGTGGCTGACCAAGAAATCTTCTCCGACGAGCGTAATGCCCGCGTCTTTGAGGCAGCGCTCTTTCAGGTGCTAGCCGCGAAGGTAGGGTCTGTCGATGGCTGTATCCGTGAAGCGCTCAGCAGCTGCGTTGGAGATCTCGGACATTGGTGTCTTTGGCGCTGGCAGCATCTAGTCGGCGACTGGTTCACGATCCCCTGGGGTCCGCCCCAGTGGTCATTCTCCCGCGACGTGCTCGGCATCGCGCCTCCACCGAATGCAGCATCCTGGGCCAAAGCGCTGGAAGAGTGCGCCATGAGCGCAGGATGGTGGTGGCCACACCGTCACTTCGTTATGGTCTGCGATCGCCCACTCGAGATCCACACAGCAAAACATCGGGTGCGAGGGAAAGACCGCTATCTCCTTCATCGTCTCGCAGCACCCGCGATTCGCTGGCGGGACGGCACCGAGCTCTGGGCGATTGATGACGTAGTCTTACCGGAGTCGATGGTGGCGCTCAGTCGACCATCCCACGAGAGCTCAGTTGCCGGTGCTGCCTAGGGCGTTTCGCTTGGAGTTCAAGGTCCTCGAGCACGTTGGTCTGATCAATGCCGCACCACGGCGCCCCGGCGGGGCCGAAAAGTGTCCACCCTTGACGGTTTTTCGGCACCACATAGTCCGCGCCCTCCAGGCTACGGAGCAGGCTCGGATGCTTTCGCGATCGGTAGTTCAGCAAAGTTCCCTTCCTGGTACTGATAAACCAAAACGCCCCAACATCCTCAAGCTCATCCGCTTGACTAACACCTGGCAGATGGCACTCTAGGGTCCCCATGATGGTCACCTCCTTGTCGAACCGGACGAAAGGCGACCATACCGCCCCGCGGGCTACCGTCGAATGCCTCCCGAAGAACGCTGGTGAGCACCTGTCGCCACTTCCGCGCCTGTTCGCGGATAACTCCCGCAACCGTGCCGTACCCGCGGACATACGAAACCTACGCACTGCTAGCCTTCCCCACCCCGAACGCAGTCTTCGGGGACTGGCGATTCCATTGCTTGGGTCGCCCCAGCGTGTGGGGTACTATCGCGCCGGCTAAGCGCCGCCCTCACTGCTTCGTCTTCAGGATTCGGTACATTTGTAACGACCTACGCCGGATCGCGCGACCCTCCGATCTCGCGTGAATGGAAGATTCAGTGGAAGATTGAGCCAACATGGCACGGCTGAGGAGGATTAATAAGCACAATTCAGACCCGCAGAAAGTGCGCCAATAGGGCGTCACACGGCCTTCGCCAAGTCAGTTTCTCCTTGCCAAACGACGTCTAGCCTTCCAAGCTGGGTATCAGCGACCCTTGCGCGGCTAGCGACTGTCAGGCACGCCCTCAATCTGATATACGCGCACCCACTCCGGACTCGCCGCGAGCCAGAAGTCGTCCGCACCGTTGTTGACCGGGAGCGGCACTGCGAACTGCGTCCCGTCGGGCTCCTGGTAGTAGGCGATCACGCTGAAGTGAACATGCTCCCACGCCTCAACCGCCTCCATATCCGGCGCCGGCTCGGCGTTTCCGAACGTCCACATGACACCAAGAGGTGGGTGATGGTCGCTGCTACTGCTATATGCGTCGGCGCTCACGTGCGCGTAGGTGTGCTGTACCGAGCACGGCGCCGCCGGGTTTACCCCATGTTGAACGGTCACCGGGTTCTCGGGCTCCCCGAAGTCCCACCAGGTCTCGTCGACCGTCGCCTGCACGATGTAGTTCACGACGAGCACCCGCCCGGTTCCCGGCTGCGGGTCGCGAATGCTGAAACCCACCGCGGGCGGCACATTAGCCCCGACCTCGCTGAAGCACGATGCGTAATGGACGATCTGGCTGTCGGCCGGAGGTGAGGACGCCACGTGGCCGGCCGTGTAGACCTGTCGGAAGGTCGCCGTGGCGTTAGCCACGAGCTGTTCGACGTTGATCGACGGCGGGGTCTGATAGATCAGGGGTGCTAGGCGCGTTACCGACGCGATCGGATAGAAATAGTCCTTGCCGCCGTCCGCAGGAATGAACCAGACGCCGTTGCAGCTCTTCGTGGCGGTCGACCACGTCCCGTCCAATTCGAAGTGGAGCGTCATGTCGGCGCTGCCCATGATCAACGAGGCATAGAGGACGCTCGCGTCCGACGGAATGAATCCGGTGATGCCACTCGATGGCTTGTCCGGGGTGTCCTGCGTCCAGACAGCCCCTCGACCCGGGTCGTACCACGAGATCGGTCGCTGTCCGCCCGAGACGGGCCCGATGGCGACCATGGAGTGCTCGTACTCGTAGCAGGGTTGACCGTTCTGCGGCTGCGTCGTCGACGTCTGTCGATGACGTGTCGATCCTGCAGTGATGGTGACCTGGGGCGTTGGGCAGGTGATCTGCGCATCACCGGTGACGACAACAGGCGCACTCGGGCCTAGCTGCGTACCACCCCACTCTGCCGTTCCACCGGGACACGCGTGCCCGCCTCCATACGCCTCGACAAGCTGGGACGATGGAGTGAGCGCGAGAGATGCCACCCCCACCGCTACCGCGATCTGCAGAGTAGAGCGAATGTGGCGCATCTCACGTCACTCGGCGCACAGCGCAAGAACAGGCTGCGGCTCGCTGCTATCGCACGCAAAAGACGCGCTCGCATACCACACCTCGCCGAAGTTCGCCGGCTGCTCGAGCTTGCCGATGACTACGAAGCGTTGGCCGGCGCTGACGCTCTGATCGCTCACTGGCTGCGTCGTACCGTTGGCGAGCACGGCGTCGACTGACCAGGCTTGACTGAATTCCAGGATGTAGGCGAAGCCGTCGGTGTCCTTGAGAAATCCTTTAGCAGATACGGACACGGACACGAGCCGTAGTGACGCGGGCCATCGCTCTCCAACAATGCGAAAGGATGTCGCACCCTGAGGCAGCACCAACCCAGGTTCGGCCGCGGGCGCGCTGATCACACCGTTGTCAAAGAGGCCGGTCTGGTCTGCCGTGATCGCCCAGTTCTCCCAGGCGTTCTCGCGCATCAGCGCATCACCCCACTGCTGGGCTGTAGTGCTGCTCACCGCACCGTTGGTCGCGTCAACGACCGGCGGAGTCGCCGGACGCGTGAAAGGCACCGTGCTGTTGGGAACCACCGTGATCGCACCGGTCGCGTAGTACGTGCGCCATTCGTTCTGGATGGCGATGGGTGCCTGGAGGAATGCCACGTCGGTCGGCACTGGGAGGAGCGTCGGGTCGCCGGGATCCGCGGTCACGATCGGCGTTGCAGACGTCCCTGCGGTCGGCGTTTCCACGTGGGCGCTTGCAGACGAACCAGACTGGGACGAGCCGCACGCCGCCATGAGGGCGATCAGGAGCAGCAGCGCCACTGGCACGACGGCCACACGCGGGAGATCGCCGTTATCTGCGCGCACTCCCGCCTCCTGTCGGCGCGATGGGTCGCGCCTGCTCGCCCGCATCGTATCAATCCAACCAGACCCTCCTCGCGGATAGTTCCGCGGGCGCATCAGTTGTGGCATGGGCACTGGATGATCGATGGGTCCAGATACCGGACCGGGTTGATGCAGTCCGCCGTCGAGGCTGCTCCCAGGTCGATCTCGAAGTGCACGTGGCGGCCGGTCGCGTAGCCGCTCTCGCCCTCGGTGCCCAACGCATCCCCCGCCACCACCTGCTCCCCCACCAGAACGTCGAGCGACCCCTGCGCTATGTGTCCGTAGCGGGCGAAGAGATCGCGACCGTCTAAGTGCGTCTCGATGTCGACGTTGCACCCGAAGGTCCGAGCACCCGACGAGTAGTAGGTGTTGGGGCAGGGCCCGTCGTCGGCGATCACCACCGTGCCGGCCAGAACGGCGGTGAGGGTGAGGTTGCCCTCGCAGGCGAAGTCGATCCCGGTGTGGTGGGGTTCGAAGGCGCCCGGCCCGGGCATGTACCCCTGGGTCTCGATCGGGTCGGCACACGGACGACCGGCGGCCACCTGGGTCGGGGTCGGCTGGTTCGGCAGCGATGGCAGCAGCGCTCCCAATGCCCCAACGACCCCGATCAGGAGCATGGCGAGCGCGAGCACCGCGATCAGACAGCCGCAGGTCAGGGTGCGGGTCACGCCACCGATGCCTCCAGAGCCTCGGGGTCGGAGCGCACCCAGGGCCAGAGTACCGGGCTCGGAGTCACCTGCACCACCGTCCGCTCGCCGCCTGCGATGAGCACGCCGCGGCCGGCAACCGGCGGCGTGAGTGCCGTCGCCTCGTCCTCGGCGAGATCGAAGAGCTCACGCACCTGTGCTGCGACGGTCTCCTCGTGGCCGAGCACCAGCTTGGTCGCCGCCGTCGAGGCGAGGGTGCGACCCAGGTCGCTGGAGACGAACTCCTCGATGCGCTGCGACGCCATCCACACGCCAGCGCCGCTCTTGCGCGCTCGGCGGACCAGCTGCTCGAGGACCTGGCCGGCGTCCGGATCAGCGGTGAGGACGTGGGCCTCGTCGACCAGCACGATCAGGGGGCGGTGCGGCCGATTCAGGACGCCGAGCACATGGGCGAGGACCACGGCCAGCGCCGGGGTGAGGTCGGCGGCATAGCGGAGCGAGAGGCTGCGAAAGCCGATCCCAACCGGCGCCTGACCGTCGATGTGCAACCGGCTGGGACGGTTGAAGATGCGCCCCAGCGAGCCCCTCGTGTAGCCGGAGAGGCGCAACGCGATACGGCGATAGCGGTCGCGCTCAACGTCGGAGAGCGAAGCGTCCTCGCCGAGCGAGATGCGCAGACCATCGACCAGATCGCCGAGCAGCGGCTCGGCGTCGCCGGCGCCATGAGCGGTGAGGAAGGACGCGACCTGGCCATGCAGCCACGCCTTGTCCTCACCGGGAAGGCGTCGCACCGGACGGCCACCGACATAGGCGACGGTGTCGCCGCCGAGGATGGACAGGACGGTGACCACCACCTCGGCCGCCTCATCGACGGGGAGGTCTCGTCCCACCGCGAGCGGATTGATGGAGGTGTCGGCCAGGTCGACGTAGCTCCCGCCGAGGAGCGTGATGAGTGGCTCGTACTCGCTGTCGGGGTCGAGCACCACGGCGGTGGCGCCGGCCATGCAATGGCGGGCGAGCATCGTCTTCGCCGCGGTCGACTTCCCCGCCCCGGAGCTGCCCACCAGCAGTGCGTTGTGGTTGCTCCGGGTCCAGACCGAGAGGTACGCGGTCGCCCCGGTGCGCAGGTTGGTGCCGAGGATCGGCTGGGCGGCGTCACTGAAGGGCGTCCCGAGCACGGGCAGCAGGCGTGCAGCGACCGCGTCGGTGGTGAGCTGGAGACTGCGCCGCAGCGGCGCCATCCCGGGCGACGCGGCGAGCGCGGGGAGCAGCCCGGGAACGGTGGCCCGGACCACCGCGAAGCCGCGGCCGGTAAGGAGGGCACCGACGCGCTCGGCGCTCTCCTCGCAATGAGTCCGTGTCCTCGCCCGCAGCGCCAGGGTCAGGGCGAGCTGCAGGCCGGTGGCGTTGCCCGCGGCAAGCTCCGCCTGGAGGCGGTCGGCGTCGACGAGGGCCACCTCGGCGTCGACGTCGCCGCGGCCCTCGCGCAGCGAGGTGCGCAGCGATGACCGGTGCCGGCGCAGGGATCGCCGCACCACCTCCTGGCGTGCGGGCACCAGGTGGAGTGAGCACGTCCCGGACGCCCGGGCGCGCTGGAGCACGTCGACGGCATCGCCGTGATCGACATCGGGTGGGAGCGCGGTCACCGCCAGGACCGCGACGTGATCCCCAATCCAGAGACCGCGAGACGACGCGGCCGCCTCGGCGCAGCCCAGCAACGATCCCTGCAGCAGCTGCTCACGTATCTCCGCGGGTTCGAGCGCAGTGATCTCCAGCCCGCTGTCGCGCGCGAGTCGAAGCGCGGCGTCGAGCACTCGCTCCGCGTCGGCACGGCTGGCGCGCACCGCCGTCCCAAGCAGCCCGGATCCCAACGGGATGCCATCGGCGCGCGCGGAGCGCGGCGCCCAGACCACGTACTGGGTCAGGCGAATGCTGGCGGCCGCCATCTCCCCGGCGAACTCGCGCTCCAGCTCGAGGAGCGGTCCCCCGACGCGTCCGCGATCGACGCCCTCCTCCCAAAGGCGCTCCGCCTCACCGCGGTCGAGGTGCGCGGTGGTGGTGATCACCTGCGCCGGACACTCCACGCCGACCAGCCAGCGCATGAGGGTTTCGCAGAACCGAGCATGGGAGACAGACCCGACCGCGACCGGCGGAGCCTCCACACGCGCCACCGCGCGCCAGCCCACGCCCTCGACGTGGAACAACCCATCCGCCATTTCGGCGACCCGTGGCAGGGACAGGCGACCGGCCAGCGGGCCGCGCAGATGCAGCGATGGGCGCGGATCACCGGTGACGACACCGTCCTCGAGAAAGCGCACCGTGCCGCGCGCCGGCTGATTCCGGTGCACCTGGCTCGGGACCACCCGGCCAAGCACCAGAAAGGTCCAGTACGTGACGATCCAGACGCCCTGCCGGGTCGGCACGGTCACCACCAGCGCCCCGCAGAGGAGCGCGCTCGCCAGCCCGAGGCGAAGCCCAAAGGGCAGTGGTGCGTGCAGGCAGAGCATCACCGGGAGCACGCACACCCCCATCAGCGCTACGGCGCGAATCGGCAGCCGGAACGGACCGACGTCAACGCCGAGGTTGGCGTCGACGGCCAGGGGCACACGGATCCGGCTCACTCGCGCACCTCGGGGGCGGGCTGGGCGCTCCGTCCCGGATTCGCCGGCGGCGGCTCGGGGCCGCGCTCGGTCGAACGGCTCGATCGCTGTGGCCACGCGCTCGTGACGGCGTGATCGAAGGCGGCCCAGGCGACCGGGGGCACCTCGAGACGGCCCGCGCTTGTGGACTGACCGTGGACGGACAGGCGCAGCCGGCGCATGGCCGAATCCATCCCGGGGAGCTGCTCCACCGCCGCCCAGCGCGCCGCCGCCGGCGCCGCGGGCGGCATCAGTCCCGAGGTCACCTCGCCGATGAATCGATCCCCAGCCGGGCTTGCCTTGAATGCCGAGAACGCCTGGGTCGGGGTGCTGAAGAACCGGAGCCCCGCCGCGCGCGACAGCGCGTTATCGGTGGCCATGGCGCTGCCGACGACGCCCGACCCGAAGCGTCCCGAGCTGAGCCCCCTGAGCAGCGCACCCCCACCGCCGGCACCCGCGGCGAGCAGGGCGCCTCCGGCGGCCACGCTGGCCACAGCGGCTGGCACGAAGAGCAGCGCTTCGGCGGCGTGGCGGACGGTGGCCACGATGGAGCCGTGCTGGCCACCGAGCCCGAAGAGCAGCGCTCGCATCGCCTTGCCGGTGAGCCAGAGCCCACCGATCACCAGGATGACCGAGACCAGGGGGCCGAAGAAGGAGCTCGAGAGCGACTGGCCCTCGACCGCTGTGCGCAGCGCGAGCCCGATGGTCAGACCGAGCATCCCGAGCGCGACCACCGGGGCCACCAGGGCGCCGAGCATCAACCGCCACCACCACTGGACCACCTGGGCCTGGTGGTCGAAGACGGCAAGGGCGAAGAACAGCGGAGCGGCGGCGATGCCGAAGCTGATGACGATGAAGCGGATCACCATCAGGAGCACGAAGCGAATCAGCTGAAAGAGCAGCACCGGGATGAGCACGA
>PKWB01000009.1 GCA_003131685.1 Candidatus Dormiibacterota bacterium | reverse complement strand
ATCGAGTGACCTGCTGTTGCGGTAGATGACCACCTCCTTTGCATCGCCGTGCATGCGAGTCCCGCGAACGGCCCGCGGGGTCGTGCGCACGAGGTTGCCGTCGACGTAGAAACGAACCAGATCCTTGTCGGGGACCACGGCGGCGATGCGCCTGCCCAGCCTCCGGCCGAGGTGGTCTTGAGCGCCGGCAAAGCGGACGTAGCCGACGCTGGAGATGGCTCGGCGGATCGCGTTGGGATCGTCGTCCGGACTCAGCTGGACGCTGCTGGGCACGTCCGGCGGCGCGGATGGCAGCAGCGCGAGCAACTCGGCATCCGTCACGGGCGGGGCCACCGCACGAGCTGCCTCCTCGTAGGTGAAGCGCTCCGCGGGCGTCGCGCCACCCAGGGCCTGGTGCGGCCGCTCGGTGTTGCAGTGGACGACGTAGGCACCGATGCCCTGTTGCGCAGCCTCCAAGCCGGTGAAGCCCAGCAATGTCGAGCAGCTCCACGCGCAGGGTCCCATGAAAACGCTCGACCTTGCCCGTAATGGTCGGATGCGCGGGCTTGGTGAGCAGCTGGCGGATGCCCAGCTACTGGCATATGCGGTCGAAGAGCACGACCGCCGGGGGGGCCTCGTGAGGCGCCGGTGAACACCCTCCCGTTGTCGGTGAGCAGTTGGATCGGTGGCCTACGAGGGTCGAACTGAATTCGAGCCGGCGCCTAGAGAGGCGCCGGGAGCTCCATACTGGAGCTTGTTCGAACTTGACTGGAGCTTGTTCGAACTTGGCCGAGTTGAAAGGGCGTATGTTCACTGCGGGAGGCGGCTCGCTGATATCCGATCCCGTCGAGTTTCGAATCCTTCCTCCCCAGCGATTCTCGGCGCTCCGTACGGTGGTCAAGCCCTCGTGGACGTCCCTCGAAGCTGGCGTCGGCTGCGCCAGAACGACGCCCGCATTGCGTACGCGATCTTGTCGGATACTCTTGCCGACGCCGCCGGATAGCGAAGCGCGCCCGACGGCGGCTGTGGACGACAGCATGCTCCTCGCGCACGAGGGTGGACCGGCGGTCAGTTGGTGGCGTTCCGATAAGCCATCGCAGTGGCGGGGATGGTCACGAGGAGAAGGCCCGCGATCCAGCCGATAGCTGCAAGGACGTGGATCGCAGTGAGTCCACCGAGGCAGAGCGCACGGAGAGCATCGACGACGGTCACGGGGTTGACTTTGGCGAAGGTCTGAAGCCAACCAGGCATAGTTGACACCGGCACCAAAGTGGAGCTTGTGAACACGAGAATGATCACCGGAAAGAGCCCTGTTAGGCCTGCCGACTCGGAGTCCTTGTCGAGTAAACCGAGCAGTGCGGTGATCCATGAGCGGTCCATCCGCCCGGCGTCGCCCACTACATCGACTACCTGCTCCCCGGTCTGATGGTGCCGGCAATCGCGTTCGGTGCCTCGCAGACCGGCGTGGCCGTCTCGGACGATCTGGCCACCGGAATGGTCGACCGCGTCCGTTCCTTTCCAATCGCCGGCGCGGCGTTCCTCGCTGGCCGCGTCGCATCTGATGCCGTGCGCAATCTCTTTGTGGTTGATTTGATGATTGGTGTTGCAAGCGCTATCGGTTTCAGGTTCCACGCCGGGGGAGCTGCGACTCTCGCCGCCATCGCCCTCGCGGTCGCCGTTGGGTTGGCCTTCCCCGGGGCCGTCTTCTTCCCGCTGGGGAGGCGGCGTGGTTCAGCCCTAGCGATTGGCGCGGTCGTCCGCTTGCTGCGCTGCGACGTTTTCTCTGAAACATTCACATCGAAGTTCCCGTCCTTGACATCGAATCTGCCTCGACATACCCTGGGGGCATATGGCATGACGCTGGGAGGTATTCCATGGCTTCGAAACTTACCGCTCGCTTCCTCCTCCCTATCGCGACGTTAGTGGCCCACCAGGGGAGCGAGCGACCCAAAATTGGCGAGCGGCATCGAATGCCATCTTTTCGCCCGCCCGTTCATCGCTTTCTCAGACCATGGATTTGCACGTTTTGGGCCTGCGTGATTGTCTCTGTGACCCTCCCGGCAACAGCGCTGACCGCACTAGCCGGTGCGCCGGGCGCCAATATCAGTCAGGCGTGCCAAGTGGCAGCACAGACCACCGGTAGTTCGTTGAACTGCCCCGATCTGTACAAAGGCACTCCAGCAGTACCCAAGCTCCCCCGATGTGTGAGCAACGGCACTTGCCTTCGGCCAGATCTGGCCGCTTCGGATGCACGTATCACAAGCAATTCGACAGGTTATCCACCGCCCAGCCAGGTGATCATAAATGCGTGCAACCATGGTGGTTGGAACGCCGCCACCACGTACTTCTCAACGGGACCCGACCAGTATTGGATAGATGCTAGCTTCTCCGGCGGCAACTCTGGTAGCCAATGTCTGATGACCACGTATAACGAGAAGGTGTATTCCGGTTCCGCTGACGGAAATGCAGCCATATGGTTCAATCCATGCTCGAGCTGCCTCACGGTTAATTACGTCCTGTCGATGTTCATCCCAAAGATTGACACCACGACGAATAATGCCGTCTATCAAGTCGACTACGGCGGAAGCCCCACCCTTGTTAAGTGCCCACTCGCACAATCTCCGTACTACAATGTGTGGGTCGGGTTGTGCGGCGCGGGCCTGTTTGACATGAATTCAAGCGGTGATGTCGTTCTCAACGATGGAACCGGTGAACCCAACGGATCAAAACTGATTGGGTTCGACAACAACCTTTGGCAGTATTGCGGTACCGGCTGTGTTTCATAGCGCAAGGATGGAACCACGAAGATCTGGCTAGTAGGAACACTCGCTGTAGCCGCCGGAGGGCTCTTGGCGCTTGGCGTGGTAGCCAGTCGGCTGCCGGGACCGGCGAGAGCGCGAGTGTCGGCGGGAGGAGCGATTCGCCCGACCATGAGCCCTAGCCCATCTGGTAGCCGATGCGCCGTATGCGCTCAGCAGGCGCAGGATACGGCTTTGGAGCAGTTCCACCAGATCCTGCTCACTAGTCGCACCTTCCGTCCGTATATGCTGCCGCATCTTGCGCTTCCCGCCGGCGACTCATACTTCAAGATTTTTGCGCTGCCCGGTACGCCTGAGCCAAACCTCCAGATCTTCATTACCTCAAGCCCGCTCGACCTTGCCGATGCGGGCAGAGGTGTTTACATCGATGAATCGATCGTGACTCCAGCCGATCTCGCCAACCCGCGGAACCCGCTTAACGCCTCTCGCTCGGCGTTGCAGGCCGTCAAGCTCGCTAACGGAACGTGGTATGAGTTGCAACTAGGCGAGAGTAGTCCGTGGCCAGGCTCTTGGGAGCTCAACGCCGTCCGCGGAAACATGTTTTTGATCGTGCAAGGTGTCGACTCACGCGCACAGCTAGAGCAGATCGCTGGGAGTTTGACCCAGGACTGGTAATTGCCACAGCCAAGCTGCATCGCATTCTCAAGCGCCTTCATGCGCTAGCCGAGCTGAAAGCGGCGACGCTCATGCACTGCGAGTACTGCATCGACCTGGGATTCGCAAGTCTCGCGTCGCTGGAGACTTGTGGGCCCCATAGTTGTCAAGGACGAGGTGGAGTTCCGGGGTGGAAGTACACCCGGGCCAGCCGCTGGCGAACCCGCAGGAACTCCTCATGGCGGCGGCGTGCGTAGCTGCGCCCCGTCACCTCGCCCGTAGCGACGTCGAGAGCCGCGAACAGCATCGTCGTGCCGTGGCAGACGTAGTCATGGCAACGCCGTTCGATCTGCCCGGGGCGCATTGGGCAGGAGCCGCTCTAATGGGCTGGAGGCGATGATCCTTCCAGATCCGGAGCATGGTGCAGTGGTTGACCGAATTGGCGCACCGCGCCGACGCGCGCTCCAGTGGGTGCTGCCTCTCCTGGGCGCTTCCATCGTTGCCGCCACCACGCGGTTGATGAAGTCGCGCGATAGGTGCGGCTCCCGGTCGCGTCCGCCGGCTTCCTCGAGGCCTCCTAAGCACCCGGTTGTCCGCGCGTGGCTGGCAGACAATCCCCGCATCTACCTCCACTTCACGTCGATCGGAGGCAGCTGGACGAACCAGGTGGAGACCTGGTTCTCCATCGTGGAGCGCAGGCCATCCCGCGCGGCGTCTTTCGCAGCGTGCCCGCCATGATTGCCGTCATCGGCCGTTTTCTCACTGGCAGGAACAACGGCTCGATTCCCTGCCGACGAGTCACCAGCAGCCAAGGCCGACCGCGGGCAGTTGTACCAATCCTGCCTCCGCCTGTCGGATTTCGGCCAGAAATCCGGATTGGGTGATTGGAAGGACTCTTCCGAGGCGGTGAGTTGCCTGCTGCCGGGGCCTTCTCATCGCGGAGGTTCCAGCACGTCCCAGCACGCGACACCAAACCGAGATTTATGCGGATGAGTGTTGTCGTGCCTGCACTATTTTGGTCCACGAAACCGGCGATCACGCCTCTTGGGACGTGCATCGAAACGTCGCGGAGCGCGACACGGCCACGTACCTCTTGGTTAGCGAGAGCGTCTCGATTGCCGGACTTGATTCCGTCATGATCGAACGGTAACGCGGCGGGACACCGCGGGTGAGCGCTACGCAACTGCTCTCGTGGGTCCTGCGTCGATCAGGCGCGACCTCGAGACTGATCAAAGGCCGACGATCTGACATCTCTTGAAGGTTGTGTTGTGGGCCGGCTACATGGCTCGTGGATCTCAAAGAGACGTGTGCCACCGACCAGGGCAAACGGGATCGATGCGGTTCGACGCGGAGTTGATGGCGCGTGCCGAGCGTTGCATAGATCTCTCAGGGGCGTCTGGGGGGCTACCGAGACTCCCTCAGGGTCGTCGCTTGCGTGGCCGCCGCGCCTCGTGGAAGAGTGCGTCGCGATGACCGCCCTGGAGCAGGTCTTGACCAGCCGCGCGGTCAGCCATGCTGCCAAGCTATGGGCACGTGGTTTAGGGTGTCGGCGCCAGGAATTGTCTCGCAACCTAGTGGTGCGCTGGAGCACTGGACGCGATAGCTTTCACATAGCTCCGGCGGTAGCGCCCGCTCCCTGCGCGCCTCCGTCAGATCCCGTCAACGCATAGCCGCGGGCCCCAATTCCGCACGAAACGGCTCCGGTCACCACACGTCTCGCGCCCGCGCCACGCGTCTCGCGTAGCCTCGCATGCCATCACGCACCGACAATTGCACCTGCGTGGCGACCCATGTTGTACGGGGACGTGTCGTAGCAAAAACTGTAAGCGCTCTGTGAGCGAAAAGTCTCTAGGGTTTCCGGCATGCGCATCGTGCGGTTCACCGTCGACGTCTCGGCCATCCGGCAGTTGCGGCACCGGCAACCCCTCCAGGCTGCACACCTGACCACTACGCCGCAGCAGCCGCCTCCGGGTGACCCGACCCCTCCCGGCGGTGGGCCCACGATGCGCACCAGCGGGCCCGGCGATCTGCATATGCCGTCGTGAGCGCATCCATGCGGGCGGTGCTCGCCGACAGCAGCTCCGGCCTTGCCCAACTCTTCTATACGCACTTCCTCCTGCCCTTCGCCGACGTGGCCCAGGTGCTGGTGTTCGTGGCCATGATCGCCACGGCGCTGCAGCGCGGCCTGGTCCAGCAGGACGAGCACTGGGGCCACGCCATCCTCCGCCCGGTGGGCATCGGCCTCGCCGGCCTCGGGGTGATCGAGGTGTGCAAGCTGGCGGCGAGCGCCA
>PKWB01000067.1 GCA_003131685.1 Candidatus Dormiibacterota bacterium | reverse complement strand
ATGCCCGGCATGGACGGCATCGAGACCTGCAAGCGCATTCGCAGCAACACGCCGACCGCCGACGTCCCGATCGTGATGTTCAGCGCACTCTCGAGCGACGACGACATCGAGCGTGCTCGCGTGGCGGGCGCGAATCACCTGATCACCAAGCCGTTCANNGTTGAGGTCCCGCCGGTCAGACCGGCGGGGTGATGACCACGGCGTTCTGAGCGAAATGGTCGCTCAGGTTGGATGGGAGAGCCGGCGAGAACAGCGTCTTCACCTGCGGCTCGAGCCGGATCGCCGCGCCGCTCAGCGTCGCGGCGTGAATGTCCTGCGACATGGACGTATGCGTGGTTGAGCTCGGTCCGCTCACGGAGATGGCCACGAGGAAGAGGATGAGCACCTCCGCGACCCCGACGAGCGCGCCCACCAGCACACCGGCGATCCGGTCGAACGCGGCGACCACGATCTTCTCGAGACGCTCGTTCAGGAGCGCGCCGAGGACCTCGAAGACGATGATCACAAACAGGAACACCGCGACGAAGGCCCAGGCATTTGCCTGGACGTTGTGCGAATGGATCAACGCGGCGATCGCGTTGCCCAGGTTGGAGGCGGCGAAGCACGCCAGGAAGACGCCCACCGCGCTGAAGACGCGCCGGATGAGTCCGTGACTCCAACCCAGGTATGCGTTGATCGCCACGGCGATGACGAGCAGCGCGTCTGCGAAAACCTGGCCGGGAGTACTGTCGATGGATGTGGCTATCGCGCCCACAAAGTGACCGTAACACGCGTTTGCCACACTGGAACCGGAGATTTCGTTACAGAATTGCTCTGTGCAACCTCTCCTGCGTACGTCCCGGAGCGACGTCTCGGCGCGCAAGACCTACGATCTCCTCGACGAGCCGACCGGGCCCGACTATGCCGGATTGCTCGAGTGTGCCCTGGTCCAGTGCACCACCGCCGTGCTCACGGTGCCGACCAGCGAGATGGACCCGGAGGGGCAGGCCACGGTCGAGAGCCTGGCGCGATTCCAGCAGGCGAAGAGCATCACCGCAGCCGGAAGCCTGGTTCGCTATGCCCTGAGCCGGGAGAGCGTCACGGTGCTCCAGGAGGCGACCGGCGGTCTGTACGGGTGGCAGCATCCGGCGCTGCCGGACAACCTCTGTCTCTATCGCGGTGACGGCAGCCCCTGGCTGGTGTCGAGCGCCGGCGCCCATATCGGGTATCTCGAGGTTTCCCCCTTCGAGAAGCTGCTGATCGGCCGGACCGCACCCGGGCTCATCGCTGTGCTCGCGCACCAGAGCGCGCGTGACGCGATCCTCGCGTACATGGAGCGGCGCTTCGAATCCAACGTGGCATTGCTCACCGAACAGCTCTCCGACTACGCGCGCATCGTCATCGGCGACGGCCGTGAGGGTCTCGTCGACGCGCTCGAGGACTGGATGCGCTCCGGTGAGGAGGCGCGGATCTCGGCATCCCTCGAGGTTGCGCGCGATCTGCGGCTCGTGGAGCTGCGCGACACCGTGGCGTCGTTGCTGCGCGCGTCGATGCGTGAGGACGCCGCCGTTCCCGAGGTGTATCGCTCCGTCCCCGCGCTCCGCGCTCGATGGCGGATCGCCAGGCGGCGCCAGCTCGAGCGGGTGTTGCGCCAGCTGTCCTAAGCGGGCGGAGGGAGGAGACCCCGGCGGAGGCTGAATAGNNGCCGGAGCCGGGGTCTCCTCCGTCCGTGTGCGGCACTGAGCCGGGGCTCCTCCGTCCGTGTGCGGCGCGGCGCCGGGGTAATCGTGCGGAGGTTCAGCCGCCGGAGCCGAACTGGTGGGCGACCTCGATGACCGCGGGACCGAGCAGGACGATGAAGAGCGTCGGGAAGATGCATCCGACCATGGGGAAGAGCATCTTCAGTGGCGCCTTCTGGCCCTGTTCCTCGGCGCGCTGACGGCGCTTGCGCCGGATCTCCTCCGACTGGATGCGGAGAACGTTGGCGACGCCGACACCGAGCTGTTCCGACTGGATGATCGCCTGGATGAAGTTGCTCAGCTCCTCGACCTTGCAGCGCCTGCCGACATCGTCGAGCGCCTCGAGACGCGGGCGGCCGAGGCGAACCTCGTTGAGCATGATCGTGAGCTCGCGCGAGAACTCGTTGTTGTACTTGTCGACGACCCGGGTGAGAGCCGCGTCGAAGCTGAGCCCGGCCTCCACCGAGATGGTGAGCAGGTCGAGTGCGCTTGGAAGCGCGAGGAGGATCTCCTTCTGCCGCTTCTTGATCCGGCGCGCAACCACCATCTGGGGTGCGAGGTAACCGAGGATCAGACCGCCGACGGGGACGACCGCGAACAGCGGCATCGCCAGCGCGCCGAGGAGCGCGAGCGCGAGACCGATCGCGGTGAAGAGCAGCATGGAGAGGAGTCGCAGCGCGAGGAATCCCGACGCGTTGAGACCCATCGGGCGCCCCGCGAGGTTCAGCTTCTCCTGGAGTGCGTCGGTGCTGCCCTGGCCCGCGTTCCTGTTGAGGCGATTGCCGACCTTGTCGAGGAAGGGGCGAACCACGCGGTCGAAGAGCGGCAGCGACATCTCGACCTCGGCGAGCGTCGCCGGCGCATGGCCGGCTTCAGCGAACTGAGCGAGACGTGCCTCGAGCAGGTCCCCATGACGCGGTGAGACCGACATGGCAAGACCGAATGCGATGAGCAGGATGCCGCCGCCGAGAGCGGCGGCGAGCGCGATAGCGAGAATGCTCACGTCAGACCTCGATCTTCACGATCTTCTGGATCGCGACCGCGCCCACTGCGATCGAGAAGATCGCTACACCGAGCATGATGTGTCCGAGCGGGTCGGTGATCATCGGATCGAAATAGGTGGGAGAGATCAGGGCGAGGAAGCCGGCGAGGCCGACCGGCAGGATCGTGATGATCCAGCCCGACGCACGAGCCTGAGCGGTGAGGGTCCGGATCTCACCCTGGATGCGCACCCGTTCACGAATGGTGAACGCGATGGTGTCGAGGATCTCAGCAAGGTTGCCGCCGACCACGCGCTGGATCTGCACGGCAGTCACCATCAGGTCGAAGTCCTCGGACTTGTTGCGAACCACCATGTGGTTCAGGGCCTCGTCGACGTTGATGCCGAGCGCGATCTCACGGGTGGCGCGTGCGAACTCTTCCGAGATGGGCGGGTTGGCATTCTTCGCGACCGACGCAAGCGCCTGTGCGAAGGAGTGGCCGGCTTTGAGCGCGTTGCTCAACAGCATCAGCGTGTCGCCGAGCTGATTGTTGAACGCACGGGTGCGCCGCTTCTGGCGGAACTTCAGGAAGAAGCCACTCAGGAAGTAGACGACGATCGGGCAGGGGAGGAACGCGATGGGCGATCCATAGCGGAACGCGACCAGCAGGCCGACGAGGATGCCCAGGCCGACGACGGCGAGGAGCCATTCCGAGGATTTGAGCTTGAGGTCGGCCTTCTGGAGATCGTCGGCAAGCTTGCCCGTGTGCGATGTGCGCGACAGCAGCGGGTTGAGGCCGCTGGTGAGCCCGTCGAGCAGATCCCGGATCGCGTTGCCCGTCTTGACGCGGGGCGGCGCGGTGGCCGCCACCGTGTCGCCGCCGTACTGGTTGAGTCGACGTGCCATCTCCCCAGCCTGGCTTTGCCCACGGCTGAGGAGGAAGGCGAAGATCGAGAGGACTGCAGACGCGGCCAGGGCCGCGGCGACAACTGCGGCTGGCGTCATTACCGTCAGCCGCCGAAGAGACTGTCCAGCGTGCTTGGCGTCACGATGGTCTGCTTCACCGCTGGGACGTTGGGGGCGGTCGTCGACTCGTAGTTCGGGACGTAGCCGGTCGCGGTGAGCTTGCCCCATTCGGACTCGGGTCGGAGGACGTACTTGACCACGAACTCTTTCCCGTCACCGATGATCAGACCGGAGAGCAGTGGCGCCTCTGCGCGCGGCACCTCCACGAGGAGAACGTCCGGCGTGCCCGTCGATGCGCTCCCCGACGAACCGGCACGAAGGACGATGACGTCCTGGAAGGTGTAGCGAATCCCCAGGGAGCCGTTGAGCGATTGCACGAGCATGTCGATGTGGTCACCCGGTAGGATGTAGCCCGCATCGGAGACGAGCGGAGCGGTGAAGTTGTTCTGCACCAGACTCGGCACGTTCTGCGGGAGTGTCGTGTTCGTCGGTATGGCAATCGCGACATAACCCTTGGTGATCTGCGTCTCCACGTCGGTCACGGCACTTCCGGTACCGGTCGACGTGATCGACAACGCCGGCGTGCTGAAGAATCCAGGAACCAGCGGCGTGTTGTTTGCAAGGGCAACCTGTGTCACCTTGCCGACCACTGCGACCGGGTCGGTGTACGCGTCACCAGGCTTCGCGGTCAGCGGGACCTGAGCGACGACAACCATTGCAGGTGTCAGCGTGGTACCGGCGGGAATGGACGTGTCGGACACGACAACGTTGACTTCATTCGCTGGTGCATTGGAGCGCACCAGGAGCAGCACGGCAACCGCCGCCGCCGCAGCCAGCACGACTCCAAGAAGCAAGAAGATCCGGCTGTTCGGTTTGTTCGCCTGGATGGCCACCTGTTCTCCTCGGTTGTCTTAGTTGGTGTCGGTCACGCGGTTGCGGCGACGCTGCATCCAGCCCAGCCACTCGCTGGCTTGGATGACGGCCGCACCCGAGTGTGGATCGAATCCACCCTGCCGTTCATCGCCTTTCGGTAACAAACGCATCGCACAGCGGACGAGCTAGGCCACGCGACGGGTGACCGGACGTGGTTCATGAGCGCGGTTATTCGTCGAAGCGGCCGTTGGCCTGGGCTCGCATCAGCATGGCGAGAATGTCATCGCGATACGGCGCGATGGTGACGATCTTGCGGTACAGCTTCAATGCGCCCTTGTCGTCATTGCGCAATCTGCGAAGCCTGGTCACGCGTTCCAGGTAGGAGACGGCAAGGTCGATATCGTGGTCGTCGATGCAGATGTCGGCGAGTCGCAGCAACGGCGTCTCGTGCACCGGGTCCGCGCGTGACGCGGCGAGATAGCAGCTGAGCGCTGCGTTTCCCTTCCCGAGTGCGCGGCATCGATCGCCCGCGTCGAGGGCGAGCTCCGCGAGCGCCCGGCCACCGACGTCGTTTGCGAGTCGCTGCAGCAGCGCGGCCGCCTCATCGCAGCGCCGGCGGCGCAGGCGGTCGTTGATCTCGAGCCTGGCTTCGACGACCTCAGGGTCGGTCTCGAATCGACTGTCGTCGGAGTCGGTCTCCGAGGTCAGGTCGTGCGCCTGGTCCGTATCGTCGTCGCGGAGGCGCCAGCCTCTGGCCGCGGCGCCGCTCGCAGCCTCCTGTGCCAGTTGTGCCGGGATGACCTCGGCCTCGGGTTCGGACTCGGTGAATTCCTGGACGGGCTCGGATTGGGCGGCCTCAGCTGCAGGCTCGGCGGCCGCGTGATCGTCCGGCGCGTCGGTCGCTGCCGATCGCTGGACCACGGCGAAATCCGCGAGGTCAGAGAGATGAAAGCCACTCTTGGGTTTGACGAACGGCTCGGCATCGTCGCCGGCCACCTCGGGGTGCGCAGCGCCGTTGGTTGCAGCCGGGTCGGGTTCCACCGCCTCGGTGTCGGATGACGCCGACGCTGCCTTGTCCGCCTTGGATGCGGACGAACCGGTCCGCCGGAAGAGCGTGAATGGGGGCCGGGTCGCCGCCTCGTACGCGGGCGCCGTTTCGGGCTCGTCAGGGGCGGTCTCGACCTCAGGCTCGCCGGCTGCCTCGGACTCGATATCAGCGGGCTCGTCGGGCGACAGCTGGGCGTCGAGCTCGGCGAGGCCGGCCTCGACGCGATCGGCTTCCGCCGCGGCCGCGGACGGATCGAGCTGTGCCTGGGCGACCGCCTCGGGCTTCGGCTCGGATTCGGGCTCCGGTGCGGGTGCAGCCCTGGCGACGTGCGGCTCCACCACGGTCTTGGCGTGGCCGTTACGGCCGAGCGCGGCGACCTCCTCGGCTCCGATGAGCGTGGCGTCGGCGGTCGCGTGACCGTTCGAGCTGTCGCGTCGGGGCGGAGGTTCGGGCAGTGCGTCGAGTGAGAGCAGATACTCGTACACGGCTCGTTGCAGGCGCCGTGTCAGGAAGTAGAGCTCCTCGGCGGGCAGCGAATCCGCCGCAGCAGTGGTCACCTCGGTGACCACGCGCAGCAGCGACTGCTCGTCGAGGCGTTCGTCGATGACGGCGGCTTCGAGGCCGTCCTCGAGGACTTCAGGCAGTGTGTCGAGGCCCGGGGCCAGGGCGGAGGCAGCGTCGAGCCAGCCCTGGCGCAGGATCTCGACGTTGGTGGTGGTCATGGTCATGCGCTGCGGCCAATTGTGGTCGGCCCCGACCCCGGTCTCTGGCACCATGGCGCAACGACTCTGTGACCGCTCGTCATACAGGGGAGACACTTTCGGTGACAGCCATCGTGGTCGACGGTTTGCGTAAGTCCTACGGCGCCGTCGAAGCCGTCCGCGGGGTGAGCTTCCATGTGGACGAGGGCGAGGTCTTCGGGCTGCTCGGCCCCAACGGTGCCGGCAAGACGACAATCATCGAGATCCTCGAGGGCTACCGAACGCGAGACGCCGGCGACGTGACCGTGCTCGGGGTCGACCCGCGCACCGGCGGCCGGAAGCTGCGGGAGCGCGTGGGCCTGGTCCTCCAGGAGGCCGCGGTCCCGCCGATGCTCTCCGTGACCGAGCTGGTGGAGCTCTATCGCGGCTACTACCCCTCGCCACGGCCGGCGGCCGAGATCATCGAGCTGGTGGGATTGACCGAAAAGGCCGGCGAGAGGGTTCGCAAGTTGTCAGGCGGGCAGCAGCGCCGTCTCGATGTCGCCCTCGGCCTGGTTGGGGATCCCGAGCTGATCTTCCTCGACGAGCCGACCACGGGCTTCGACCCCTCGGCCCGTCGCGCCGCCTGGGAGGTGGTGCGCAACATGCGCACCCTCGGCAAGACCATCGTGCTCACCACTCATTACATGGACGAGGCGCAGTACCTCGCCGACCGCATCTGCGTGATCGCCGCGGGTCTGGTCGTCGCCCAGGGCACGCCGGAGACGCTTCGGGCCGGGACCGATCAGGTGACGCACATCCGCTTCGAGCTGCGGAACGGCGTTGCCGTCGCCACCCTGCCGCTCAAGGCGAGGATCGAGGGCGGGGTCGCGATCATCGAGACCGCGACGCCGACCCGGGCTCTCAACGAGCTGACCACGTGGGCGCTAGCGCAGGGGCTCGAGCTGCCCAACCTCGAGGTCGCACGTCCATCACTGGAAGACGTCTACCTGGAGCTGACCAAGAATGAGTAGCACCGGCATCGCGCTGCGCCAGGTCTCCTTCGAGCAGCGGTCGTTCTGGCGCAATCCCGCAAGCGCCTTCTTCGCGTTCCTCTTCCCGATCATCTTCCTGGTGGTGTTCGCCACCCTGTTCAAGGGCCAGAGGGTGCAGATCGGTTCGGTGCAGACGAGCTACGACGATTACTACATCCCAGCGCTGGTCGCGTTCGGCGTCATGGGCGCCTGCTTCACCAACATCGCCATCACGCTCTCGCTACGCCGGGACAACGGCATTCTCAAGCGGTTGCGTGGAACTCCACTCCCGCCATGGGCGTTCATTGCCGGCGTGGTCGGATCGTCGATCATCGTGAGCATCGTTCTCGCCTTGCTCACGACCGTTTTCGGCATCCTCGTCTACGGCGTCCACGTGCCCCAGCACATCGGTGCCGCGGCCGCGACCATCGGTGTCGGTGCGCTGGCATTCTGTGCGCTGGGTATGGCGATGACCATCGTGATCCCCAACGCAGAGGCCGCCCCGGCGATCGTCAACGGCGTGTTCCTGCCGATCGTGTTCATCTCCGGGACGTTCTTCCCGGTGGCGTCGACATCGATCCTCGCCCAGATCGCCGAGTGGTTTCCGGTCAGACATTTCATCAACGCGATGTTCACGGCGTTCGATCCCGCACACCAATCCGGCAGCGGCTTCAACGGAACCGACCTGCTGATGATGGCCGCGTGGGGTGCCGGCGCCGTGGTGCTCTCGGTGCTCCGCTTCCGCTGGGAACCGCGCAAGAGCTGACGAAACCCGCCGCTACCCCGGCGATGAGCCGGAGTAGTTCTGGTTCTGCAGACCGGCCAGGACCAGGGCATCGTTGAGCCGCGTCCCGCCGTACCGGCCACGCGCGACGATGACGCTGACAAGGTTCCCGGAGCGCCACACCACGGTGATCTCGACCGCCGCAATGCCTGCCTGCGTGGATCGAACAACGCTGATCGCATGCGCCTGGTCTCCGAGCGGACCGGTCGACGTCGGCACCGCACCCTGCATCGCGTCGAGGTGCGCCACGGTTGCGGCATAGCCGCTCGAGGCTCCCGCGATACCGCCGAAACGCTCGACTGTGGCCACCACGTCGATCGGGCCGTTGCTCGTACCGAAGTCGACACCGCGTTGATACTCGACGCTCGCCGCAGACTGCAGGCCGTCCGACATCAGCGCCTGCGCGAGTGTCGGGTCGCCACCGGCAAGCGCTGTGGCACCGACGTGCGCGGCCGCGACCGAGACGGTGAAGTCCGGAGAGACGAGCTGATCGATGGTGAGCAGGGAACGGAGCGGATCGGCCGTTGACAGCGCGGCCGAATCGCTGCCGCACGCGGCGACGGCGATCATCGGCACCAGCGCGGCAAGGAGGCGAACGCTCCGCCCGCCGATGGGGCGCACCGCCTCGCTACTCGTGGCGCAGCGCGCTGAGCACTGAGGTTCGCACCGCTCTGCGAGCTGGGCCGATGGCGGCAACGATGGCGGCCAGAACGACGACCAGCACCAGCAGGATCACCGTCTCGAATGGAAACACGAACCCCGGCGCGAAGGTCGGCGTGCCGCTCGCCTGGAGCATCGGCACCGCGATCAGACAGCCTGCCGCCACCCCGATCAGGGTTGCGGCGCCCGCGAGGAGGCCCGACTCGGTGAGGACGCGGCGCATCGCCTGGCGGCTGCCGAGCCCGACCGCACGCAACAGTGCCAGCTCCCGAGTTCCCTGGCGCACGTTGACCAGAATGGTGTTGACGACCGCAAGCATGGCGATGATCACCGAGATGATCGCCACCGCGAGCAGGAGGCCGATCGAATGCTGCAGCGCGTCCCGGGCGTCGCCCTCGATGACGCTGACCGGGACGGCGCGCATGCCGTACGTCGCGGCGGTGGCTCCGATCGCCGCCTCGCCGCCACGGGTCACGACCACGAGGTCATCGAACCCATCCGCTGTCGCACCGAAGTACGTCCGCGCCAGATCGTCAGCCATGACCAGGCTCTCACCGCCGTTACCGGCCGGGAACGAATGGCCGATCACGCCCGCGATCGTGAAGTACACGACGCCTTTCTGAGTCGCCACCGGGAGTTGCGAACCGATCGTCCAGCCCGTGGCCGCCGCGAGCCCGGCTGGGACGAGAAAGCTCGGCCCGTCCTCGAGGGCGTTGAGCGTGGTTCCGCGGTCACCGGAGACGACGTCGAGGCCGCCGAGCGCCGCATAGGCGGCGGGATCGATCGCGGCGATGCCCAGGGAGGAGCCCGCGACCGTCTCGGACAGGAAGCGAAGCGGCGTCGCGCGAGCGACGCCCGTGCTGCCGGCAACGGCCGCCTCGACCTGGTCGTTCTGCGTGACCGGGCTGGTCACGAGCACGTCACCCGCGAAGAGATTGGAGACCCAGCTGTCGCTCGCGGTGAGCGCCCCGGCGCTCAGGGCGCTCACGCCCACGGCGGTCGCGATCGCGATCGCCAGTCCGGCGACGGTCATCGCAGTCCGGTTGCGGGCTCGGATGAGGTGGGCGGCGCCGGGTTGCGCGCCGCTGACCAGGGGGGAGATGGCCGTGGCGATGAGCCGGATGACCAGCGGAGCGATCAGCGGCAGCGCGACCACGAGTCCAAGGAGCAGCGCGATCACACCGAGTGCGACCACGCCACTGGCGTTGCTGAGGAAACAGATGGCGGCGATGACGAGGAGCACCGGGCTGGCGGTCCGGAGCAGGACGCTGGGCCGCTGATGCTCGCCGATGGGGTGGGGACGCAGCGCTTCGAGGATAGGGATGCGGGCCGCCGCGAAGAGCGGCAGCAGACCTCCGACCAGCGCGGCACCGAGGCCCGCGGCGATCGCCGCCACGACCTGGCCGGCCTGTGGCATCAGGGATGGAGCCGCCAGGTCGGCGGGTGAGAGGCTGCTGTTGAAGATTGCGCCCAGCAGCAGTCCGGCGACGATGCCGATGGGGACGCCGGCGAGCGCGACGGTCGCGACCTCCGCGGCGAACAGACGGAACACCTGCCTCGACGAGGCGCCTGCTCCGCGCAGCAGGCCGATCTCCCGCCGGCGCTCGTAGGCGGCGAGGGCGGCGCTGTTGGCGGTCACGCCGGCACCGACGATCAGGCTGAGGACGGTTGCGAGCACGAGGAGTGGTTGCAGATCCTCCAGCGGCGACGCGGCGCCCGCGCGCGGGTCGTATGTGGTCACTGCGGCGCCGAACCGGGCGTGGACTTCCTGGGATACGGCCGCCACGGTGGCGCCGGGGCCGAAGCGAAGCGCGACCAGGGGCGTGCGCAGACCCAGCGCGAAGGGTCCGAGCATCGCCGCGTCATCGACGAACACGGCATCGTGGGTGAAGGAGGGCCCACCGCTGGTTCCCGAGGTGAAGCCAACGACCGTGAACAGGTCGGGTCCGGTGCTGGTGATCATCTGGATCTTCTGTCCGATCGCGATCGGGCTCCCGATACCGGCGGTGAGGGCAGTGCTCAGCCCCTCATCGATCGCCACCTCCGATGTGCTCCCCGGCAGCGGAAGGCGCCCGGCCACGACCGAGACGCTGCGAAGCGCCGCACTCGAGTCCTGAAGGCCCACCAGTGTCACGCTGGCGCCCAGGAGACTGCTCCCGGCCGGCCCGGCAGTGACCTGCTTCTCGTAGAGGGGCACGGCCTGGAGCACGCCGGGGAGATCCGAAAGCGCGGTGACCTCGGCGGGGAGCAGCCCGGAGGAGCTGTCGACCCGGACATCGAGCGAGGAGGCGCCTGCCTGCTGCATCTGTGCCTCGGCTGCCTGGACGGTCAGACCCTGGATGGCGAGCTGCACCGCGAGGACGACGGCGATGCCGAGCGCGACCGCGCTCGCGGTCAGCGCGCTCCGCAGCGGACGCGCCCGGATGGCGCGAACCGCCAGCAACCAGAAGTCGCTCACAGGTGCAGCTTGGCGAGCCTCGCCACAAGGATCGAGGGATCCGGCATCGCGTCCGGCGCCTGCCCGGCGTGGCTCAGGGCGACATCGTCGACCACCACGCCGTCGCGCATGATCAGAACCCGGTCGGCATAGGCCGCGACCCGGGCATCGTGGGTCACGAGGACCGCGGTCTGATGCTCCTCGCGGCACAGCCGCGTCAACAGCGCCATCACCTCGTGGCCGCTCGTCCAGTCGAGGTTGCCGGTGGGCTCGTCGGCGAGCAGCAGCGATGGCGATGCGGCGAGCGCCCGGGCGAGCGCGACCCGCTGCTGCTCGCCGCCCGAGATCTCCTCGGGACCGTGGCCCTGGAGACCGTGGAGGTTGAGCTGCTCCATGAGCGCGTCGACGCGCTCTCCGATGACCTGCCGGGAGAGCTTCTGACGATGGCGGCTCGGCGCCTCATTGCGGAGCCGGAGCGGCAACGCGACGTTCTCGGCTGCCGTGAGGGTTGGAAGCAGGTTGAAGAACTGGAAGACGACGCCGATGTGGTCACGGCGGAAGGCCGAACGCTCCTCGTCCTCGAGGGCGTAGACATCGATCCCCTGGATCGTCACTGAACCACGGTCGGGCGGTTCCAGGCCGCCGAGCATGTGCAGGAGCGTGCTCTTGCCGCAGCCGCTCGGGCCCATGATGGCGATGAAATCGCCCGCCTTGACGGTGATCGAGACATCGCGGATCGCCTCGCGCGGCGGCCGGCTGACCCGGTAAGCCTTATGGAGGCCGGTGGCGACGACGATGCTGCCATCGAGGTCGCCCGCAGACGCTTCGACGGTGCTGAGCTGAGTCAGGGTGCTGGCCCTTTAGAACGTGAGGAACGCCTCGAGGACGGATTCGATCGTGTTGGGGAACAGGCCTTCGTACTGAGCCACCGGTGGGGCGGGAAGGCTCTGAGGGAGGCTTCCGGTCGGGATGACCACGGGAGTGGCCGTCGGCGCCGGCGTCGGCGCGGGAGCGGTGGGGGCCGGAGCAACAGCCGGGGGCTTCGGAGCCGGAGCGTTGCGCGGGGCGGGTTTCGGGGGAGGGGGCCTTCGCGGCGGTGGCGGGGAGGACAAGCCCACCTGGGCGAATTCCTCACTGAACATCCACACGTTCGGTTCTGCTCCGATCCCGGCATCGGCTGCGCTCCAGGTCGCACTCTCGTCTGATCCAACGCCCATCTCTGTGTAGTTGCCGTCGAGGATGTTGGAGCGGTGGTCGCTGCTGTTCATGAAAGCGCTGTTGATGTAGCTGGCTGGGTTCGATGCATTTGACACCCACCCGATGTTCTCACCAGCCGACCGGTAACGAACGCCGTACGCCTGCATCATCGAGAACACAAGCTGTCCGCAGCCGAGGATGGGGTGGGCGAAATAGTTTCGCCGGATCATGTCATCGGAGCGTCCGGAGACCCGGATACCGTTGCAGTTGTAGGAAGCACCCTCGCCGATGTTCTCCAGCGTGCCGCTGAAGACCAGCGAGTGCACGCCGTTGCTGGCGCGGTCGCCGTTCGTCAACGAGAACAGCTGCGAGTCCTCACTGCCGCTGGCGCTGGCCACACCCGGTGTCCCCGCAAGGTGCAGCGCCGCCAGCCCTGCGGCGGCGAGGATCCCAGCGGTCATGGCAACCGGACGGATGGCGCGTCGCAGATGCCGGTCGCCATCGGGCGCGGCACCGGCCGGAGGCGAGTCCGCGCGGACCGCGCCGGCTGTTCGCACCAATTCGTCCCATACCGGGGGCTGCGGCCGATGTTCCATACGGCGATCCTTCAGGTGAATGGGCACTCGAACGGGTGAACAGGCACTCGAACAAGACCGAGCGGTTCCGGCCGGTCCCTATGAAACCCCCCTCAGAGCCCCTGGGACGCTGCTTCGACAGGATCGTTGCACCGTTCGGCCCGCATCCCGGGGATGCTTGATCCCAGCCTTCGGGCAGGTATTCCAACGCGATCACATGAGGTGGTTTGAGCTCAGATGTCGTTGCTCGACCGAGTGCAGCGGAAGGCGGAGGGGACACCTCTCGCCTCCACCCCCAGCCCGCCATCGTCCCCGGCACCCTCCGGGTCTCCGGACCGTGCATCTGACGAGGGCGCCGATCGATTCCCTCCAGCAGGCTGGCAGAACCGGCCCGGCGGCGTGTCCCCGGCTCCGACGCCGGTCGTCCCGACGCCGACGCCCGTGCCCGCACCGCGCCCGTTGGAGGTTGAGCGACCCGCACCCGCGCCCGAGCCGCAGCGTGCACCGACCCTCCTGAACCGCACCGGTGGCGTGACGTCACGGCCCGGGCTCAGCAAGATGGGCGGCCAAGTCAACACCCACGTCGCGCTTCGCGGCAAGGTGCATCAGCGACTCGTCGAGGAGCTCGCTCAGGGCACCGACTCGGTACCACCCGAGGTCGTCCGTCAGCGCATCGCTGAGCTGCTCAATGATGTGATCACCGAGCAGAACATCACCATGAGCCGGCCGGACCGGCTCCGGCTCGTTGAGATACTGACCAACGACGTCCTCGGTCTCGGTCCGCTCGAGGAACTGCTCGCCAGCGAAGAGATCACCGAAATCATGATCAACAGCTACAAGCAGATCTACGTCGAGCAGCATGGCAAGCTGACCCTCAGCCCGGTCACCTTCGAAAGTGATCAGCAGTTGATGCAGGTCATCGACAGGATCGTCAGCAGCATCGGCCGCCGTGTCGACGAATCGTCGCCGATGGTCGATGCTCGCCTGAAGGACGGATCCCGCGTCAACGTGATCATTCCGCCGCTGGCGCTTCGCGGGCCGACCATGACCATCCGAAAGTTTGCCAAGGAAGCGCTCACCATCGACGACCTCGTCAAGTACGGGTCGATCACCGACGACATGGTGCGTTTTCTCCGCGCCTGCGTTCGCGGAAAGATGAACGTGGTGGTGAGCGGCGGTACCGGCTCCGGAAAGACGACCACGCTCAACATCCTGAGCAGCTTCATCCCCGAGGACGAACGCATCGTCACCATCGAGGATGCGGCCGAGCTTCAGCTGCGTCAGGACCATGTGGTCACGCTGGAAACGCGCCCCGCCAACGTGGAAGGTCGTGGCCGCGTCTCGATTCGAGACCTGGTCATCAACTCATTGCGCATGCGGCCGGACCGCATCGTCGTCGGAGAGTGCCGTGGTGGTGAAGCACTCGACATGCTCCAGGCGATGAACACCGGCCATGATGGTTCGTTGACAACGCTCCATGCGAACAACGCGCACGACTGCATCAGCCGACTCGAGACACTGGTGCTCATGGCCGGCGCGGAATTGCCGTCGCGTGCCATCCGCGAGCAGATCGGCTCGGCGGTCAACGTCATCGTGCAGCAGTCCCGTCTCCGCGACGGCACGCGCAAGATCGTCAGCATCACCGAGGTGCTCGGCACCGAGAACAACGAGGTGCGCCTGCAGGATATCTTCGTGTACAAGCAGGCCGGCGTCGATGAGGAGGGCAAGGTGGTCGGCTCGTACATGCCGACCGGTGTGCTCCCCACATTCCTCGAGCACCTGACCACCTCGGGCGAGGAGCTGTCCGAGGACGTCTTCCAGCCCATCCACGTGATGGACGGGGTCGGCTCCGCCTGATCTCGTCCTCACAGCGGGTGTGAGAGGCAACGCCATAGGTGCGCGGGCGTACAGATGTTTCATTCGAATGCGTGCAACCTTCACCCATGCATGCCGCAGAAGAGCGTCTCATCCGGTGCCCGAACTGCAACGGGTCGGGCGACCGGAATCGCAAGGTGGAGTTTCGCCAGGGTACCGTCGGCGTCTGGGCCTCGAGAGCCAGAGCGGGCGATGAGTGCGGCCGCTGCTGCGGCGAGGGCCTGATCTACGAGCCGGTGAACCTTCCGCCACCAGCAGCCTGACGTCGGCTACGCGACCCCGCTCAGGTGTCCGTTCTTCTCGGTTGCGACGCCGACCTGGCGGCGATCCGGGAAGATCTGTGCGAGACGCGGCGGGAGCGGGACACCCATGTCGAACAGCCTGTCGATGATGCGCGGCCGGATGCCCGTCGGCTCGAAGTCGCCGATGATCTTTCCGGTCGATGGATCAGCGCCACGCGACTCGAACTTGAAGATCTCCTGCACCGTGATCATGTCGCCCTCCATCCCGATGACCTCGGTGACGGAGACGACCTTGCGCGAGCCGTCCTTGAGGCGGTTCAACTGGATGATCAGGTTGATCGCGCCGGCGATCTGCTGACGGATTGCCTTGAGCGGCAGGTCCAGGCCGGCCATGAGAACCAGGGTCTCGAGCCTCGAGAGAGTCTCGCGCGGGCTGTTTGCATGGATGGTGGTCAGCGAGCCGTCGTGACCGGTGTTCATCGCCTGGAGCATGTCCAGGGCTTCGCCACCACGGCACTCTCCGACGACGATGCGATCGGGTCGCATGCGCAGCGAGTTGATGACCAGTTCGCGAATGGCGATCCGGCCCTCGCCGTTGACGTCCGCCGGACGAGCCTCGAGGCGGCAGACGTGCTCCTGGTGGAGCTGCAGCTCAGCTGCATCCTCGATGGTCACGATGCGTTCGTCGATCGGGATGAACCCGGAGCACACGTTGAGGAGGGTCGTCTTACCGGTACCGGTTCCGCCGGACACCAGGATGTTGGCGCGCGCGAGCACGCATGCCTGGATGAAGGCGGCGGATTCCTGGGTCAGCGTGCCGAAACCGATGAGGTCGGAGACCTGGTACGGATCCTTGCTGAATTTACGAATCGTGAGAATCGGCCCGTCGAGCGCGACCGGGGGAATCGCCGCGTTCACGCGGGATCCGTCGAGGAGGCGGGCGTCCATGAGCGGGGTCCGCGAGTCGATGCGGCGGCCGACCGCGGCACCGATCGTGTCGATCACGCGCATGAGATGCGCCTCATCGTCGAAGCGGATATCGGTGAGAAGGATCTTGCCCTTGCGTTCCACGTAGACCATCTCCGGTCCGTTGACCATGATTTCAGTCAGGCTGTCGTCGTCGACGAGTGGACGCAGTGGACCGAGAGCCTCGAGATACCGGCTGTCGAGCTTCTGCGAGACGGCTGCCATGCTCACGTGAGAATGCTCCTTGGGTTTCGGACGGAAGGCGGTTCCGCGCCGATTGTGTGCGCCACGGCGTGACGTTCCGCCGGGGGCAACCGGTTCGATACACGTTCGATTCCGCCAGCGTTCTAGACATCCACGACTCGTCAACTCGTCTGGGTACGATCAGCTCGCTGTGATAAGTACGGGGACCGTGGGGACAGCTGGGGCAGCCTCGGTCCAGGACGACGAGTGGTTCGGAGAGGGGAGCGCCTTCGATTCCGGGGAAGACCTCGCCGCTGCGCTCTTCGCGCTCGCCGGCACAGCCCGCATCGACGCGATCCCCCGGGCCGAGAGCGACTGGCCCACGGCGATACAGGACGTCCGGGCCGCGGAGGGTGATTCCGACTTCGTCGAGGTTGCCCGCATCGGAGGCCTCGCAGGCGCCCGTCGCGCTGATTCCACGCCGAGCGGTACGAGGGCGGCGGCCACCACCCCCGGAACTTGGTCGGTGCGAAACCCGGGTGAGCACCTGCTCCCTCCGAAGGTCTCCGGCCGGTCGGGGTGGACCATTCGTAACAGCGTTGCCGTGTTGCACCGGACCGAGGACGCGATTGCGCACCTTCGCGAGGAGGCGGTGGCCATGGCGTTCCTGGCCGCGGCCGAAGCGTGTGGCCGGGGCCGGCCGAATTCCCTCGAACGGCGCAGCCACCCGAGGTAGCCGTCCGTCAGCGCTCGTACCGGCGGAGGCGTTCCTCCACCTGAGAGGTGGTCAGCGATGTCTGCTCTTCAGGTCTGCCCCGCGTTGGAATCGCCGTCGCCGGTGATGGTGACGATGAGCGGCTCGACGTGGCACCCTGCTCATCGGAGCTGTCGGCCCCCTCACGCTCGCGGCGGGCCATCATGGCGTAGACGTTGTCCAGTGTTGGCGCGTGGCCCTGGCGCAGCAGCGCAAGCACCGCCTCAGGATCGATAGCGCCTGGAGCTGCGAGCGCCGCAGCCCGTGCTGACTCGAGCGCGGCAGCCTGGGCCGCCTTCATCTCGTGGTGAGCGTGGCGTGCGTTGCGGAGCAGACCGAGACAGATCAGGCCTTCGACCACGGCGAGACCGGCCAGGATCAGCACCGAGTGATCCTGGATCCAGCTCACCAGCGGGTTGGTCACCGGGTCATGCCCCGCACAACCGCTCGGCCGCCTGCTGGTGCATCTCTCGAGCCATCGCCTGGATCGACGCGGGGTCCTGCCCGTCGATGTGGAGCCCGCGAATCGTGTCGATGGTTGCGACGAAGTCGTCGATGGTCGATCGGGTGCTGCTGAGCAGCGCGGTCACCTGAACGGCGTTGGTCTCACCGAGCCACACGACGCCGATCTGCACCAGCTCGCCGCGCACCTCGTCAAAATCGACGTACTGGGAGCCGACCGGCTCATCGCGTTGAAAGAAACCGGCGTCGACGCTGTTCTCGGATGCCACCGCGGCTTCCTCGTGCCTCGGCACCGCAACCACTGCCGGTTCCATGTCCGGTGCATCCGCTTCGTCGGGCCCTCCATCAGATGGTTCCGCCGCTCGGGAATCGTCGTCGGGTTCGGCGAGCGGCCAGCTCCAGGGTCCCGGCTTGCGGAGGACCGGTGTAGGCTTCGGGAGTTCGAGGATGACGTGGTCGGCGTCGGCCGCGGCTGCGTCGGGATCGGCCTCATCAGCGTTTTCCGGCACGGCCACGGAGTCCGGCGCCGGAGGCTCATCTCCACGCACGACGTCGTCGAGCCACGAGTCGGAGAGCCAGCTTTCGGAGACGGCCGGCGGCGTGAGTTCAAGTCCCGGGTCATCCAACGACGCAAACGCGAAACCATCGTCGTCGCCGGGCTCGGTCCCTCCGGCGCTGATCTCAACATTCGCGGGAACTTCGGAGCTCTCGGGAGCATCGACGGCTTCCGACTCGGCCTCCACCGTCGTCGTCGGGGCCGGTGGCTCATCGCTGAGGGCTCCGGGGTCTGCGCTCGAAGCCGGCGACGCTTCGGGAGCGTCGTGGGACCGCTGCCACACCGGCTGTGGCTCCTCGTTGGGCTGGCGCACGCTCCAGCCGGCGAAGGTCGCGGTCTCCGTCTCCGCCTCCGCCGCCGCGACCTCGGCCACTGCAGCGGCCACCTCGGCAGCCTGCTTTTCGGCGCGGGACTTCCGCGACCTGCCGAAGCCCCAGCGCGAACGCTTTGGCTTGCGGGGGGGCTCTGAATCCTCAGGTGCCGGCGGAGGAGGCGGTGGCGCTTCGACCGTCGTGGCAGCAACCTCGTCATCCGGTGGCGGCGGCGGCGCCGCCGCGGACGTACCGAAGTCCGTGTGCTCGACGGCGAGCGCCTCTCGCGAGGCGGCTTCAGAATCCTCCGTCGATACCTCCGGGACTGCGACGGCAGCTTCCGCCTCGGTGTGCTCATCGCCACCGGTTCTGAATCCCCAGGTCGACGCCGGCGCGGCAGCGCCGTCACCGGCGTCGATCGGAGCGGACTCGACTTCGCCGGTTGCCACGGGTTCGGGGCTCGCCACCGGTTGCTCGCCCGCGACCGGTTCCTCGTTCGCTGCGGGCTGGTCCGAGGAGACGGGCTCGGCCGGCGCGACCTCGAAGAAGTCATGTGCGCTCACGGGGTTCGTCGCATCAGCCGCAATCGGTCGCGGCTTGCGCTCCATCACCGTGAGCCGGCCACGTGCCTGGGAGAGCAGGGAACGCAGGCGCTCCGGTGATGCCACGGCCGACCGCTGAGTCTCTGAATACACGGCCACCAAGCCACCCCGGCTGAAGAGCGCGATGCCACGCACGGGCGCGTCGACCACGAGCACGCGGTCGAGGCCATCGGCCCGGAACGCGGCCAGCATGGATGCCGGGTCGAGCCACGACAGCTCCACGCCGCTTACTGCCACCGGGAGCCGCCACAACATGGTCAACGCCTCGGCCACGCGTGGATCGTCAAGCGCGTAGCCCGCGAGCGAGCCCTTGGTCGCTCCGAGCAGGGCCATTCCCGCTGTCTCGCCACGCGCGTGGTCGTCGGAGTCGATCCAGACCGCGTCGATGAGGTCGCCGCCGCTCACCACGGCAGCGGCGCGCAGCTTGGCGCCGGTGAGGATCAGGATCGAGGGGGGCAGCTCGGAAAGACGGTCGGAGAGGTGCACCTCGTCCGGTGATGCCTCGACCCAGAGCGGACGGCCACCGGGAAGCAGCGGAAAGTCCACGATGCCGAAGGGGAGGTCGGGCGAGTCGTCGACGGCGCTCCACCACTCCGGACTCTCATCGGTGACCGGGTCATCCGCATACGAGCCGGCGAGGCGGACGAAGGGCCCGGCGAGCTCGTCGATCGTGATCGAAAGCGTCTCGTGCGGTGACATCGCGCGCCGCCAGTCGGAGACGGAGAAGACCCTCGGCAGTGCGGCGAGCAGCGCGTCGATCGCCGCTTCCCCTTCGATCTGTTCTTGGCCTGTTTCGAACACAGCGTGGCTCGGCCGTCCGAAGACCAGGTAGAGCGTCGCCTTGGCGCCGTCCCAGGAAATGTCGAACGCGCCACTCAGATAATCGTCTTTGGCGCTGGCAAGCTGTCGCAGTAACTTGACATGGGGCGCCGCGGTGGCCATGTGCGGATATTCTACGGACGTGCCTGCAGAAGTAATCACGATTGCGTCGCTAAAAGGTGGTGTCGGAAAGACAACCAGCAGCTATGCGCTGTGCGCTGCCGCTGCGGCGGGTGGTCTCAAGGTCATCGCAATCGACCTCGATCCGACCGGCGGATTGAGCAATGCGCTGGAGCGGGCCAAACGCAGCGTTACCGTCATCGACGTCCTCCATGGTCGCGTCACCATGCGCGAAGCACTGATCGATCACCCGCTTGGGATCCGGACGGTGGTGTCGCATCGGAGCCTCAATGACGAGTCGCCCTCGAAGGAGCAGCTCGATGAGATGCTCGTGGATGTTCGTGACGACTGCGACATCATCCTGCTGGACACGCATCCCCACGAACCGTCCCTGGTTGGACCGATGGGGGCCGCGGACCGGATTGTCATCCCGACCGCGCTCGACATCCTCTCGCTGCGAGCGGCCGCGCTGACCGTCGGACTAGCCCAGCAGCTCGATGTCCTCGACCGGATCCGGGGCATTGTGGTCACCAACGCGAAACGGCCGCTCTCGCGGATCACCGACTCGCTGCTCAACGGCCTGACGCTCAGCGGGCTCGCGTTCGAGACCGTGCTCTGGTACTCGCCGGGCTGGGTGGTGGCAACGTCGGGGCGTGGCGAGCTGCCCGACGCGGAATTGCTCTCCGAAAGCAAGATGCTGTTGCGCGAGGTGGCAACCCGCCCGTCGCCGACGGAGGCGCTGCGTCAGTTCGTCGGGATGGCGCAGGGGCGAAGGCCGAAGCCGGCCGGCGCGGTCACTCCCTGATTCGTTGCCACCAGCTCTTGCGCCGCGATTTCGTGGCCGTGGGTGGGTTGACCCGGCCCTGACCGGGAGCGGCGCCGGCGACGGGTGGCGCCGGGGGGACGCGAGGGGCAGGTCTCGGAGGCGCCGGTCTCGGAGGCGTCGGCGTCTGAACCGGTCGGGCGGCCGCAACCCGAGTTCGTTCTGCCGCGAGCGACCGCTCGGCGGAGAGGCGCGCAGTCTCGGCCGCTGCTCGCCCTGACTCCGCAGCCATGCGCGCCTCCTCGGACAGATCAATCCGGCGGAGCAGCGTCGCTCGCTCATCCTCGAGCGTGGTGACCCGCTGGGTCAGATTGGAGATCTCCTCGAGGTAGGCCGTATCGGTGGCAACCATCGGCACCGTCAGATCCTCTTCCTCAGGATCCTGCACTCCCGACTTCAAGCTGGCGGCCTGCCGATCGACAAGAGCGTCGAGGAACGCCCACTGCTGGCGGAGCTCTTCCTCGGAGTGACGCGGGACAGAGCTCACCGCACCAAGGCGACCAGGCTCACCCCGTCAAGGGCGGCGAGCGCGGCGGTCAGCGCCTCCGGCGCCATCAGCGGGAGAACCTCCGCATGCGGCAGATCGAACGCGATGTCGGCGGCAAAACGGCGGGGACGCGAGAGTGGGTCGGGGCGAAGCACGAATGCCGGCGCATTCCCCTGGGCCACAGCTTGGGCGGGGGCGAGGGACGGCTGGTCGGCGAGGACGCGGGTTTCCTCGGGCGTGAACCCGGCGGCCAGCAGGCGTTCGCTCAGAGCGGTGCGGTCCCCCGTGTGCTGGCGGCGCTCGACGGTGGTCCAGGCCGCGACGAGCAGCGCCTCGCGCTCGGACAGCTCGCGAACGATCGCGGGGATGTGGGTCTGCCCCAGGTCTCGTGCGGCACGAAGGCGGCGCGATCCGCAGACAACCTCGAACCGATCACTCCCGCGGCGGCGGAGGAGCAGGGGCTCGATGATCCCTCGTGACGCGATGCTTGCCCGGAGCGCTGCGAGCGTCGCGGGGTCGACGTCGCTACCCGGCCACCAGGGCCGGTCGTGCACGGCTTCGATGGCGATGCGCTCGACCCGCGACTCCGACGTGGGCGCGAGCCAGCGAGCCATGGGGCCGGAGAGCGGCGGTCCGTTCACCGGTGGCGCAGCGCGTTCGCCGACCTCAGACACTGGCGGCCACCTCATCTCCCGCGATCTCACCGGCGAGCTCGCGGTACGCGGCCGCCGCTTTGGAGGACGACGCATAGGCGGTGATCGGGATGCCCGCGAGCGAGGTTTCCTGCAGCTTGACCGTCGGCGTGATCACGGTGGCGAACACCCGGATGTTGGCGAGCTCGCAGAGCCCGTCGAGGAGCTGGCGGCTGAACCGCGTGCGCAGGTTGACGAACGTGGGGACGATCCCGAGGATGGCGAGGTCGGGGTTGAGGCGTCCGCGCACGAGGTGGACGGTCCGCAGCACCTCCTTGAGGCCGCGAATCGCAAATCCGGACATCTGCACCGGGATGAGCACATCGCCGGCGGCGGCGAGCGCGCTGATGGTCTGGAAGCCGAAGCTCGGTGGGGTGTCGAAGAGCACGTAGTCAAAGGTGGCGCGCACCCCGTCACGGCGCAGCGCGTCGCGGAGCGCCAGCTCCTTGTCGATGGAGGAGGCCAGCTCGCCCTCCACCGCCGACAGGTCCGGCGATGCCGGCAGGACAAAGAGGTTCGGCCAGCTGGTCTCGGTGATGGCCGCCGCCGCTTCGACGTGTCCACCGATCACCGCGGCGATGCCCGGCCGCTCGTCGTACGGGTCGAGGCCAACGCCACTGGTGAGGTTCGACTGCGGATCGCAATCAACGAGGAGCACGCGCTTACCTTGCTCGGCGAGCGCGGCGCCGAGGTTGATGACGGTCGTGGTCTTGCCCACGCCGCCCTTGCCGGAAACGCATGCAATGGATACGGTCACCTGAAACCTGCACGATAGTTTGCACTGCCGCTCGGTGGCCATCGCGATTCGACGCTGTCAGAGGATCCGAAAGGGCGATGGCGGTCTGTGACCCGCGCGTCACGCGGGGTCCGAGTGGATCGCGCAAAACGCGTCAATACTTGCAAACGATGATGAATGCACAGAGTGCAGGGCATCACGGAGAGGTGGAACGTTTCCAGTTGCGGCGGGGGGAGATGTATCGAATCTCGTACACCGTGAGAACCCCGCAACAGCGGCGGGTCACCCGGAGCCTTGCGGTGTACGCAGGCTCGTCGAAACGACGGCTGTGGGACGGCCGTGAGGCAACCTGCTATGAGTTCCAGCGACCCCACGGAAGACCGCTGTCGCTGCTCCGCACGCAGATCGTCGAGGCCCGCCCTGCCACGTTGAATGATCGCGGTCAACTCGTGCTCGTCGAGGAGGCGGGGCCGCGGCGGACGCTGCCGCGTAGCACGGCGACACGATCGGCATGGTCGCCACCGCCCTGGTCAGCTGGCTAGGCCGGTCTCGTCGCTCCCGGTCACGCTGCGCGACAGCCGCTCGTTGAGGCCACGGCGCTCGAACCGATAACCGATCCCAGGCACCGCGTGAATGTACGTCGGGCGCGGACCCGTGGGCTCGATCTTTCGGCGGAGGCGGTACACGTGCGCGTCGACGCTGCGCAGGTCGAGGTCGGCGCCCTGTCCCCAGACTTTCTGGATCATCTCGGAGCGCGAGATCACCCGTCCTGGTGACGCCGAGAGCAGCGCCAGGAGGTCGAACTCGGTCGGCGTCAGGTTCACGGACTCGCCGTCGCGGAGCACCTCGTGCCTGCCGATGTCGACGATGAGGCCGGGGAACTTGAGGCGCCCCGGGCGCACCTGCGACTGCGTGGTCCGCTGGCGGCGGAGCTTGGCGTTGACGCGCGCTGCGAGCTCGCGGATCTCGAAGGGTTTGGCGATGTAGTCATCGGCGCCGATCTCGAGTGCCACGACCACGTCCACGGTATCCGTGCTCGCCGACAGGATGATGATCGGGACCTCGACGCCGGCCCCTCGGAGGCGCCGGCAGACGTCGAGGCCGGGCATCCCCGGCAGGCTCAGGTCGAGCAGGATGAGGTCGACGTCGCTCTGTTCGGCGAGGCGCAGTCCCTCGGCACCGTCCTCGGCGAACTGCAGACCGAAGCCGTGCTGCTGGGCGACGGTGGCAAGGATGTCCCGCATCGCCGGGTCGTCGTCGATCACGAGGACCGTCGCTTCGGCCGGCGCTCGGACGACACCGTGACCCAGTGGCGCGAGGATCGATTCCGTGAAGGTTGTCATCCGTTCCTCAAGTTGCGTCGACCGCACCAAACGTGCCCATTGGCGCAACGTAGCACCGGCACCGCGTCCGGTTTGCGGCGGTTACGAACGCGTTGCCCGTCTTTACGGGTCTGCAACCGCCCTTCGGTGCCGTACCGCATCAGACGTGCACCGGAAGCGCGACCACGAAGGTGTTGCCGCGTGCCCGCGAGTTGTCGATCCAGATTCTCCCGCCCATTCGCTCGACGAGTTGACGTGCGAGGTAGAGGCCGACACCGAAACCGCCGCGCTGGCGGAGCAGGGGCGACTCCACCTGATAGAAGGAGGCGAAGACGCGGTCCACATCGCTGTCCGGGATGCGCCGGCCGTTGTCTCTGACCTCGACGTGCACCTTGTTCACGGCTCGATACGTGGTGACTCGCACCGGCTCTGAGTCGGGAGAGAACTTCAGCGCATTGTCGATCAGGCAAGCGACCACCAGCGCTAGGCGCTCGTGGTCGGCGAGCACACGCTGTGCATCCGGCGCAACGGTGATCGCAAAGCGCTCGTGATCGGCGGACTCGACGAAGCGAGCGATCACCTCGCGGAAGACATTCTCGAGATCGACCGCGGCCGTCTTGAGCCGGATCTCACCGGATTCGAGCTGGGCGATGCAGAGCAGGTTGTCGGTGAGGCGGGCCAGGTGCTCGGCTTCGAGTCGCAACTCGTGCAGGCCCTCGTCGCGCGCATCCTGGGGGAGACGATCGCCGGCGTCGTGCATGAGCGTGAGCCATGCCTTGATCTTGGTCAAAGGTGTCCGCAACTCGTGCGAGGCCAGCATCATGAATTCGCTCTTGATGCGATCGACCTCACGCAGCTCGGCGAAGGCGGCATGCTCGAGCTCGATGGACCTGCGCACCTGAGCGTCGCGCTCGCCGACCAGCTCGCGGGCGAGGAGGTTGCTGCTCAGCGCGACAACAAAGAGGAGGAAGAGGCGCGACACCAGTGCATCGATGAGCACCGTGTCGAGGTGGTGATTCGCCACGTTGAAACCGACCACGAAATATGCGACGCCGGCCACGAACGCGCAGGCCATGCTGCCGACCAGCCCGAAACGCAGGCTGCTGGCGATGACCACGATGAAGAAGGTGACCGCGAGGTCGGAGTTGTATCCGCCGGTGAGATAGACGAGTCCGCTGGAAACCGCGAGGTCGAGCACGATGGTCGCGACCTGGAGGCGGCGGCCGGGAATCCGGTTGGCGAGCAACATCACCGTTGCGGCGAGGTTGAACACTCCCCAGGCGCCGAGCACCAGGTTGACCGCGGCGGTCGACTGGCCGGTGGCCAGACCGGGGAAGTTGTTGGCGACGGCTGCAAAGATCAGCACCATCCAGCGGCTCAGCTCGATGGTTCGCTCGACACCGGCTCTGCGGTCACGAGCGGGCATCGACGTCGACTCGCTGCGCGGCCTGCGAGTCGGCAACCGGCCGGCCGGCCGGTCGGCCGTGCTTGTCATTGGACGCGCAGGGGCCGTCTGCGTGAGCTCCCGGCTCACAGCTTCAGCCATGCCGGCCAAGCACGGGCGTACGGTCGCGGATCGCCTCGCTCACTCTGGTGAGCCTACCGGCGCAAACCCGTTGCCAGACGAAGGTCTCGTAACGATGCCGCACCACCCACTGTTACAGGCGAACGCTTGCATGCCTCGGTCCTGGAAACTTCAGGTCAGCCGTGTCGCTCCCGCCGATCGCCGCTCTGCACCCGGATCGCCCGGATGAACTCGCAGCAGGCGCGGCCGCCCTCAGGGATGGACGCGTCGCCGATGCGATCGCCGCATACGACCGTGCACTTGAACGGCTTTCCGCTGACGGACAGCCCGAGCAACGAGGTGCTGCGCTGCTCGCGCGCGGTCTTGCATATCAACTGCTCGGAGACACATCCAAAGCCACCACGGACGTCCTTTCGGCCCTGAACGTCTGGGCGCTGGTGCGTCCGGACTGGGCATCGAGCGCCATGTCGGATCTCGCCGAGGCACTGTCGAGCGCGGGCAACGGAGCAGCGGATGCGTACTGGCAGGCGGCGCTCCGCCTCGCCGAGCGCAGCGGGAATGTCGGGCTCCAGGCGGCCGTCGCCGGTGAGTGGGGGCGGCACGCAGCCCGCGCAGGCGATGCCGTGACCGCAGTCGCACTGCTCGAGAAGTCGGCCGAGCTGGGCAGACGCGCCGGCGATGACGCCATCGTCGCCAAGGCACTCGTCAACCTCGCGCGCGTGGAGCTCGACTCGGGGCGAGGTGGCCACGCCATGCGCAACATCGGCGAGGCGCTCGCCCGGGACCAGCGGGGCGAGCTTCGCGCTGCAACCGCAGGCCTGCTCATCGACGTCGCGGCCGGGGCGTTCCACTCCGGAGACACGGCGCACGCCGAGCTCTGCCTGGAGCAGGCGCTTTCCCTGAGCGGCAACGACCGGCAGATCCGCGAGCGAACGCTCGCTGCGCTGGCCGGCCTCGCCCGCGCGCGCAACGATTTCGCCGCCGCCGCTCGATACGGCGAGGAACTCCTTGACAGCGCGCGTCGAGGCGGAGACCTGACCGTCGCCGCGGAAGCGCTCCATGACCTCGGACGGATAGCGCTGCTCGCGGGCGTGCTCGAGGATGCGGCGCGCCGTCTCACCGAGAGTGTCGTGATCGCCCGAAGCCTCAGCCTCGACTCGCTCGCGGCATCGGGGTCGCGAGCGCTCGCCGAGGTGTCAATCCGGCGAGGCGCGCTGCTGCGCGCCCTGGGCTATGCCGAGCAGGCGGTCATCCTCTCGATGGGACAGGACGATCTCGAAGCATGCGCCGCAACCCTTCTCCTGGTGAGTGCGGAAGCGGGCAGAGCGGGCCTCGACGATGTTGCGCGGCCGGCCAGCGATGGGGCAGCGGAGATCTACCGGCTTCTCGAGCGCGACGACCTGGTGCAGGTGCTCTCGAGCGGAACCTCGCTTCCCCTGGAAGGCGCCGAGGCGCGAACCACCCGCCTCGAAGCCGGGCTCGAGGCGGCGCGGTCCGTCGTCAATCCGGCAGCGAACAGCGAACGGCTCTAACGGAGCGTCAGCAGCCGGGGACCCCGGGTGGCGGGATCGCCAGACCGGTCAGCGGAGGTGTGGTGCCGCTCGGCGGCGATGACATCACCAGGCTCTTGCTCGTCGGGTCGTAGCAGTTGACGGTCCATCCCAGAACGTGCAGGGCCGCCGTCTCGCGTGCCTCGGCCGGGAGGATCGCGTGGTGGATGTCCTCGGTTGCGAGCACGTGGACCCAGCTCGGGACCAGCTGGTCGATGTCCTGATACAGCGCGAGCGCGTTGCTGCCGAAGACCGCCGGTTCGTCGTAGAGGAAGACGATCCGGCCCGCGGGGAAGCGATACGCCAGGTATCCGCCCCAGGTGTCGATGGTATAGATGCGCTGTCCCGGGAACTGATCGCCGGCGAACGTCGCCGCCGCCTCCGGGTATGTCGAAGCCTGGTATGAGGCGGCAGCGCTTGCGCTGACGCGTGGGACGAGTGCCACGAGCATGGCGGCGGTCAGCGCCAGCAGTGCTGCGGTGGTGGCGGCGGGATGGAGATGGCGAGCGGACGTCCCGGATCTCCGTTGCAGCCGCGGCGTGACGTGGCGCGCCCACGCTCGGGATCCGTGGATTGCCAGCTGGGGCGTCATGAAGACCGCGAGAAGGCCGAGGTTCTCCTGGGCGTAGAGGGTTGCGATCAGCAGTCCGACCCCGGTGATCGCGCTGAAGCGGTCGGGGCCGCCGGAGACGGTCCAGAGCGCGATGGCCAGGACCACCTCGGCTTCGAAGAGGCGGGCCCACCATTGATGGAAGTCCGGCGTTCCGAAGCCGGCCAGGCTCTGGGCGACCCCCGGATTGAAGACGCCCGAGAGCACCGAGGCATAGATGCCTGGTCCAACCGGGTTGGCGAGAACCGCGACGGCGCTGATCCCGAGGACGAGCGCGAGTTGACGCCGGCGGCTCGCGTCGGCCCGCGGCATGAGAAGGAGTGCCGCAAGCAGGATCAGGAGCCCGGCGGCGAAGCCGGCATCCATGTTGGCCCACACCAGGAAGAGAACCGGTAATCCCCAGATCGCCGGCGTCTGGCCGTCGCGCCATCGAGTGATGACGAACAGGACGATCGCGACCCCGAGCACCGAGATCACCGCACTGGTCACACCCACGACACTGTTGAGCGCCACGCCGGTGATCACCATCGCCACCGCAAGCCACGGTCCGCCGACCCGCGACGACCTCGGGATCGAGAGTGCTGCGAGCACCACTGCCGCGACAGCGGCGAGGCCCATCACCAGCGAGGCGAGACCGGCGCCGCCGGCCCCGACGAGCCCGGCGAGCGGGACCTCGTACAGCCACTGCTGGCCGACCCACGCATGCGCAGCGGGAAGGAAGCTGAAGGGCTCGTGCGCGGGGATGCCACTGGTCGTGATCAGGCGGCCAAGGGCGAGGTGCCACCACACGTCGGAGTTGCTGAACGGCTGCACGGTGAGGACGAGCACGATGATCGCGGCCGCCGCGATCCAGGCGATCCGGCTCGCGGACGCGCGCCGGTCCGCGGAAGCGCCGGCGACCACCAGGAGGTCGGGACGTCTCACTGGTTCTGCGCTCCGGTGTTCGAGGTGGCCTTCAGCTGCCGCGCGCAGACGCTTCCCGGCGCCCAGTGCGGCACCGGCGGGAGCTTGACGCTGGACAGCTTGTCGGTCGGCACGAAGGCGACGCTCAGACCATCCTGGTACACCTTGGTCCAGTCCGCCGCGTGGTCCAGCACGTCGGTGAGCGGTGTGTTGATGTCGTAGAGGACGATGTCGGTACCGAAGCGCCGGATGATCGAGTCCCAGCCCGGCGCGACGGTCTCGGCTGAGGCGTACGTCTCGAGCATCTGGTCGCCCATGAGCGCTGCGTCACCGAAGATGAACACCTTGTCGCCATGTGAGGACAGCTCGTACGCGAGGTAGCCTCCCTCGCCGTACTGGTTGAAGATGCGAAGCGGTGCGGGCGCTGCGGCGAGCCACTGCGCGGCGCACACGGGGAACTCCTCCGCGTACGCAAGGGAATACGGCTGCAGCTGCATCTTCGGCACCAGCCAGGCGATGTAGACACCACCGAGTCCCGCCATGACCATCGCGCATGCGGTGAGACGGAAGAGGAGTGGTGGCTGGACTCGAGTCCGCGCCGGCGCGCGAGCGGGCCCGGGTCGCAGGCGGCCGAGCGCAGCGCGCATTCGCGGTGTCGCGAGTGCGAGCTGGTCGATGAATACCGGTGTCGACGCGGCAACGAACAACTCGATGTGCCGCGCGGACTGCAATGACAGCGCTGTTGTCACCAGGACGAGCGCGACATCGCGTGCACGGATACGCCGGTTGAAGACGATCAGCATCGCCAGGCTGAGCATCATCGCGCCGTAGACGAGCACCTCCCAGTCATGGAAGCTCGGTGAGAACCACTCCTCGATGAGTGACTGCTGCGCCGCCGAAGCCTGCGTGCCCGCCGCGTAGAACAGGATGGTCGGCCCGTTCAGGTTGATCATGCTCACCGCGGTACAGGCGATCAGCAGGTACAGCAGCGGGAGAAGGCGTGAGCGTTGTGCCGGGTCGGGCATGTGCAGGCGCCCACCGACGACCTCCGCGACCAGGATCAGCGCCATGAACCCAAGTCCGATGACGAACTCGCCGTGCAGGTTGCTCCACAACACGAACAGGGGAACGAGCACCCACATCGCCTTTCCACCGCGGACCATGTAGCGTTCGACGAGGAACAGCGTCAACGCCGAGAAGGCGAAGGTGATCATCTGGACGCGCGGTCCCCAGATGGGGAATCCCGCGACAACGGCGATGAGCATCCCGAGGCCGAGCACTCCGCGACCGGGATTGCGAAGCCGCGCCTTCTGCATGATCGCGAAGAGTCCGAGCCAGGTGACCGCGGAGAGAACGAGGACGATCAGCCCGAGGCCGCCGATGGCGAACTCGACAGCGAAGAGCACCTCATTGAGCCATTCGTGCATCGTCCAGTGGTGGTTCGCGACCGTGTACGTGAACGGATCGTTGCCGAGCAGTCCGCCGTGCTGGAGGATGAGCTGGCCGGCGCGAAGGTGCCACCAGAAGTCCGGGTCCTGAATCGTCCGGGTGACCGGGAGGGCGATGATGACCAGCACCGCCGCGATGAAGAGCCCGCTCGGCGAGGTCCAGGAATCGAGGCGCGCGCGGAACCGGCTCCGCTCTTCGTGTACCGCCTCAGCCGCCACGCTCGTCATCACGCCGCCCGCCACGTGTTCGTCAGCCCTGCGATGCTCCCGAGATCACGCGGGCTGCGGCTGCATTGCCCGGTTGTTCGAGCCCGACCGACGACCAGAGCATCTTGAGCAGATGCGCGAACTCGAACGGCTTGCCCATGTATGTGATCCCGCCGAGATCCATGACAGCTTGAATGTCTTCGTCGAAACAGCGTGCCGTGAGCAGGATGATGGGGCAGGTCGCCGTCTTTGTCTGAGCGCGAAGCTCACGGCAGACCGACAGCCCGCTCAGCCGAGGCATCATCACGTCGCAGACAACCGCATCCGGAAGCCAGCCCTTGATCACGATCTCGAGCGCCTCCATCCCGTCCTCCGCACAGCGCACATCGAAGCCGTCGCTGGCGAGCCGCAGCTCGAGAAGACGGCGGAGCGAGTCGTCATCTTCTGCGACGAGAATGCGAGGCGGGTCGCCGTGCGTCATATGCCTGTACTTTTCATGGAGCGGTGGTTCGGCTGCGATCTGGTTATACGCTGGGCGGAACTTGCGGCTCGGCGTGCAACAGGCCTGTCACAGCCATTTGTGAACTACGGGCAGGGTGCGACTCTGCGGTGACATGATCACCATGGTGAGCGAAGTCGAAGCGGCCCCCACCATGAATCCATCGGCGCTGTCAGGTGTCCGATTCCTGGTGACCAAGCGCATCGAAGACCTCGATGCAACCGCTGCGGCGCTCGATGACGAGCTCTCGGCGGTGGCGGCACGGCTCACGGACCTGAGAACCGCACAGCACGAGGCGGAGGGACGCTGGGGAGCGCTGCTCAGCGTCCTGCCGGCCGGCGACGTCGATGAGATCGACAGCGCCTTCAGGACCCTCGCCAAGATCCGCGCTGATCTGGCCGCAACCGAGGAGCGCCAGGTCGAGCTGGGCACGCGTTTGACCGGGATCCGCGCGGAGCAAGAGGTGCTGCGCGCCGTCTACCGCAGCCTCGACGACCTCCTTGCAGCCAACGCCGGACCCACCAACGGCACCGCCCGCCTGCGCGACGCGTCCCGACAGACCTTTCAGATCATCGAGGAAGAGCGCATGCGCATTGCCCGGGACATGCACGACGGGCCGGCGCAATCGATGGCGAACCTCGTGCTCCAGGCGGAGATCATCGAGCGGCTGATCGCACGCGATCCCAAGATGGTGGTCAGCGAGCTCGCCGACTTCAAGAATGGGGTTCGCGCCGTCCTGGACGATACCCGGCGGCTGATCTTCGATCTTCGACCCATGACCCTGGACGACCTCGGGCTGGTGCCGACGCTTCGAAAGTTCGTCGCAGAGTTCGGAGAGCGCAACAACGTCAACGCCCACCTGCGGGTCGTCGGCGAGGAGATCCGGATGGGTGGCGGCCTCGAGCAGACCCTCTTCAGGATCGTCCAGGAGGCGCTCAACAACGCTCGCAAACACGCCAAGGCGTCCAATGTCGAGGTGGTGATCACCTTCCTGCCCAAGCAGGTCAACGCCGTGATCCGCGATGACGGCGTCGGTATGGACGTGGAGGCGACCGAGGCCAGCGTTGANNCCGCCACTTCGGGCTGCTCACCATGCGCGAGCGCGCCGACGGGGACAAGGGGAGGCTTGAGATCAGGTCGCAGCTCGGCAAGGGAACGGAGGTCCGGGCGACATTCGATCTCTGAGCGCGCCCATCCGGTCGTCCCGAAGCCTCGATCGGTACGCCCCCCCGACAATGGTGGGGATGCGGCATCGGGTACTGGCATGCGACTTCGACGGGACACTCGCCACCATGGGGGTCTGTACAGACGAGACGGTCGAAGCGCTGCGGCGTGTCGCGGCGACCGGCATGCGGCTCGTGCTCGTGACCGGCCGGACCTGGGAGGAGCTGATTGATGTCTTCGATCCGGGCAGCCTGTTCGAGCAGATCGTGGTCGAGAACGGCGCGGTGGTCATCGATGCCGCGAGCGGTCAGGAGCAACTCCTCGCACCCCGCGTCCCTCCTGCCTTGGTCGCTGAGCTCCAGCGCGTGGGCGTGACGCCACTGATCGTCGGCAGGGTGCTGTGCTCGACGGCGATCAGCCAGGACGCGAAGCTCACGGCGGCGATCGCCAAGGTCGGCGNNCAGCGACCGTTGCCGTCGGTGATGGAGAGAATGACATCGCGCTGTTCGCGGTTGCCGGAGTATCGGTGGCCGTGGCCAACGCCGTCGACGCCCTGAAGCAGCGCGCCGACGTGGTGCTCAGGGAGCCGAACGGCAGGGGAGTGCAGTCGTTGGCGGCGGCACTGGTTGCCGGCGATCTCGGCGCGCTGACCGCGCTGAGTCCGCTCGCAGGGTAGGCGAGCTCCGACCGGATAGGCTCAGACCCGCAGCACCGGCTTCCGGATCAGCGACGTGTCCCCGCGCAGCCAGGCCTCGATGGCGATTTCGTTCTGCCGGCGCCCGACCGCGGCCCGGCGCTCTGGCAGCAGGTCAAGCGGTGGCACTGTGATGGTCGACCCCTCATCCGGCATCACCGCGAGCAGTGCCGCCACCATGTCGGGGTCGAACTGGCTTCCGCTTTCGCGTTGCAGCTCCTCAAGGATCCAGTCGTACGAGCGCGCCGGTTGATACGGGCGCCCGGTGCGCATGACGTCGAAGGCGTCGACCACCGACACGATGCGGGCGCCAAGCGGGATCTGCTCGCCGCGAAGCCCGTCGGGATAGCCGGCGCCGTTGAAGTGCTCGTGGTGATGCCGGACGATGAGCCGGACGTCCTCCCAGGTGTCGATGTCGGCGAGGATCGCGGCGCCGACCTCGGGATGGGTCTGAACGATCGCTCGCTCCTCGGGCGTCAGCGCCTCGGGTTTGCGAAGCAGTGCCTCGGGGACGGCCACCTTGCCGATGTCGTGGAGGCAGGCGCCGAATCGGATGACGCTGCGGGCACCATCGTTGAGCCCCAGGTGTCGCGCGATCGCATCGGACATCCCGACGAGGCGCGTCGAGTGCTCCTGCGTCTCGTAGTCCTTGGACTCGAGCGCGTTGGCAAGCACCATCGTGAAACGCTCGAGCATGGGTGCAAGAAAGCGCAGACGGAGGGCTTCGTCGGCAAGCTCGCGTCGCTCGAGGGCGCGCTCGAGCACGGTGAGAAGGTGCATCGATTTGAACGGCTTGGGGATGAAGGCAACGGCACCTGCCTGCATCGCCTGCATCGCGAGGTCGAGGTCGCGAAACGCCGTGACCACGATGCACGAGATCATCGGGTCCACACGCTGCGCATGCGCGATGAGGTCGACGCCATTGGCGTGCGGCATCGCGTAGTCGGTGATCACCGCGTCGAAGCAGCCTGGGGTATCGATGTTGCTGATCGCCTCCGCGCCATTGGAGGCACTGATCACCTCATGGCCGGCGAACCCGAGGGTCTCCTGGATGAACCTGCGCGTCAGGCTGTCATCTTCAGCAACGAGTACTCGAGCCAACTGGTGCTTACCTCCGAGGCGCGCTCGTTCCGAGCCCGCGATCGATCGCGACTAGACGTTCATAGTCCCTGATCGCGTCATATCGGAGGTCCTCGTCACACATCTGTGCGAGACCGCTACAACTGGGCCCTCGCGTCTGGTGCCGTGCCGAACGGGAGTCGCAGCGTGTGGCGCCAGTGAGCACGGACGGCCCGCTGTACCTGGAGATCGGTCCACCAGATCGGAACGTCGGCGCTCTGGTCATGATCAACCCGAAGGTGTCTGCAGAGCAGGCGGCGTTTGACCGGCATTCCGAAATCCCTACGACCGGTCATCACGACCTTGTAGACGAGGTAGACCACCACCCAGCAGACCAGCGCGCCGGTCGCGGCGAGGTAAACGTCTCCGGGGATCGATCCAGGTTTTGAGGCGTGCGCGGCGGCTGCAAGGAGGAGAAGCATCGGGCAAATCCTAGCCCCCGGTTGCGACGCATCAGTTCACGATCCGGTAACAGCCGTGAAGCCGTCACCGGATCGTGAGTGCTGACTGCGGGGCGCAGCCCCGTTTACGCGACGGGGTCTGGCTGCGGTTCCGGTTCGAGGGCGAGCGCCACGTCGGCGTCAACACCCATGTCCAGTCCGACGTAGTCCGGGTCACCACCACCGGCGGCCGCTGCCTCTTCCTCGTACAGGCGCAGCGCCTCGTCACGAAGCTTCTGGTAGTAGTCGAGGCCCGTCCCGGCGGGGATGAGCTTGCCGATGATGACGTTTTCCTTGAGGCCGCGCAGCCGGTCGATCTTGCCGGAGATTGCCGCTTCGGTGAGGACGCGGGTGGTCTCCTGGAACGACGCGGCCGACAGCCACGACGCCGTGTTGAGGGCTGCCTTGATGAGGCCGAGCAGCACCGTCTGTGCGATTGCGGGCTCGCCGCCCTCGCTCAGCGCCTTTGCGTTGGCCTCTTCCCACTCGAGCTGCGAGACGATCTCACCAGGCAAAAGGTCGCTGTCACCGGCGTTGTCGATGCGGACCTTCCGCATCATCTGCCGCACGATCACCTCGATGTGCTTGTCGTTGATATCGACGCCCTGGGTCCGGTACACGCGCTGCACCTCGCGGACCAGGTAGTTCTGCACATCGTCGCGTCCCCGAACCAGGAGCAGCTCCTGCGGGCTGATCGAACCCTCGCTGATCTTGTCGCCGGCACTGACGTGGTCGCCATCGCGAACCTTGATCTGCGCCGACACGGGGATCGGATACTCACGCGAGTCGTCGTCGGTGCTCCGCACCAGGATGTGCTTGGCATCGACCTTCACGTTTCCCGCATAGCGGGCCCGGATCGAGACCTCGTTGCCGTGCTCGTCGACGCCGCGGATGAGCTCGGTGCCCTCCGCCACGTGGCTGCCATCCTCGACCGCAACAGCGTGCTTCGAGGGGATGGGGTAGGTCGTGTCGAAGATGTCGCGAGAGGTCACCTTGACCTTCTGCGACCGGTTCTCACCGCGGATGACCTCGACGACGCCGTCGATCTCGCTGATCAGCGCCTTGCCCTTCGGCACCCGGGCCTCGAAGAGCTCCTCGACGCGCGGGAGACCCTGCGTGATGTCCGAGCCGCCGGTCGCGACACCGCCGGTGTGGAACGTCCGCATGGTGAGCTGCGTGCCCGGCTCACCGATCGACTGCGCCGCGATCACGCCGACCGCTTCGCCGATCTCGACCAGCCTGCCGGTCGCGAGGTTGCGCCCGTAGCACATCCTGCAGACGCCCTCGCGGGCCTTGCAGGTCATGATGCTGCGCACCTTGACCCTGCCGACGGAATCCTTTTCGGCAAGGATCCGGCGAGCGGTCTCGTCATCGATGTCATCGCCGGCACGCTTCACCGTCTCGTCGCCGATGACGATGTCCTGCGCGGCGATCCGTCCCTGGTAGCGATCGATCACTCGATCCTTGAGCTCGTCGTCGGTGAGCTCGATCCAGATTCCCGCGGTGGTCTCGCAATCCTCGATGCGGACGATGACGTCCTGCGCGACGTCCACCAGACGTCGGGTGAGGTACCCGGAGTCAGCGGTTCGCAGGGCGGTATCCGCGAGGCCCTTGCNNCGTGGGTGGAGATGAAGTACTCGAGGACGGTGAGACCCTCGGAGAAGTTGGCCTTGATCGGCAGGTCGATGATCCGGCCTGTCGGGTCGGCCATGAGTCCGCGCATACCGGCGAGCTGCCGGATCTGCTGCTTGCTGCCTCGCGCTCCGGACTGCGACATCATCAGCACCGAGTGGAACCGGTCGAACGAGCTCATGGTGACCTCGGTCACCTTGTCGGTCGCGTTCGTCCAGATGTCGACGGTCTTGAGGTAGCGCTCGTCGTCGGTGATCAGTCCGCGGCGGAACTGCAGGTCGACCTGTTCGACCTCGTCCTCGGCCTTGGCGATGATCCCCGCCTTGGCGGGCGGCGTCTTGATGTCCATCGCCGCGACCGTGACCCCGGCCACCGTCGCGTAATGGAACCCGAGTCGCTTGATGTTGTTGACCAGCTGTGCGGTCGTCTCCGCGCCGTGCAGGTCGTAGCACTCCTTGACGAGGTGCGACAGCTTGCCCAGGTCGAGGAACTCATTGCGGAACGCCATCGACGGCAGGTCGTTGTCGGCGCCCGCGTCACCGAGCGGCAGAACCTCGTTGAAGATGACCCGGCCGATGGTGGTGGTGATGATCTCGGTGCCGGTCGGATCCTCCTGCGATGCGCGATGCGCATGCACGTTGCGCTTGGGCATGCGCACCCGGACCCGCTCGTGGAGATTGACGACGTGGTGCTCGAACGCCAGCTGGGCCTCTCCGGTGGAGGAGAAGATGTGCAGGTCCGTCTCGGGCCGGTCGTCGTCGGCTCCGCGCTGGGTGAGGTAGTACGCGCCCAGGACGATGTCCTGATGCGGTGCCACCACCGGGCTGCCGTTCGAGGCGCTGAGGATGTTGTTGGACGACATCATCAGGTTCTTCGCCTCGGCGACCGCACCGCTGAAGAGCGGCACGTGCACGGCCATCTGGTCACCGTCGAAGTCGGCGTTGAACGCCTTGCAGACGAGAGGATGGATCTGGATCGCCTGACCCTCGACGAGCACCGGCATGAATGCCTGGATGCCGAGTCGGTGCAGGGTCGGAGCGCGGTTGAGGAGCACCGGGTGCTCCTTGATGACGCCGTCGAGGACGTCCCAGACCTCGGGCCGCACGCGCTCCACCATTCGCTTCGCGCTCTTGATGTTCTGCGTGCTGTTCTGGGAGACGAGCTCGCGCATGACGAACGGCTTGAAGAGCTCGAGCGCCANNGCTTGCCCTTGAGCATGTCGGAGAGCGACTTGAGCTTGCGATTGCCGGTGCCGGTGATGGCACGGCCGCGACGCCCGTTATCGATGAGCGCATCGACCGCTTCCTGGAGCATCCGCTTCTCGTTGCGCACGATGATCTCGGGCGCGCCGAGCTCGAGGAGTCTCTTGAGGCGGTTGTTGCGGTTNNACCATCGGGCGCAGCTCCGGCGGGATCACCGGCAGGACGTCGAGGATCATCCACGCGGGTGACGTGGACGACTTGCGGAACGCCTCGACGACGCGGAGCCGCTTGATCGCCTTCTGGCGGCGCTGACCGCTCGTGGACTTGGATTCCTCACGGAGGCGCGTCGCCTCGTCGGGGAGGTTGATCTGCTGCAGGAGCTCGCGAATCGACGCAGCGCCGATGCCTGCCTTGAAGACCTTGCCGAATTTCTCGACGTACTCGCGGTACTGGGTGTCGGTGAGCAGGTCGCGAACGGTGAGCGACTCGAGCTCATCGCGCTGCTTCTGGACGTCGGCGCGAAGCGCATCGAGCTCCTCCTGGGCGCTGACCTCGCGCTCGGCGCGGTTGCCCTGCAGATCTGCACGGAGCCCGGCGATCTCAGCGCCGGCGGCGTCCTCGGCCTCCTGGATGCGCTGAGCCATGCTCGCGCGGAGTTCCTCCTCGCGTTCGGCAGCGCGGCGCTGCACCTCGACCGCGAGGTCCTCCTCGAGCATCACGCCCTTCTTGGCGACGACTTCGGCGATGACCGAGTCGCTGAGCGTGAAGTTGGCGACGGCCTTGTGGCCCTTCGCCTCCTGGATGCGCGAGTCGAGGTCGGCCGCGGATTCGCGGAGCTTCGCGACCCGATTCTCGAGCTCTTCCTCGAGACGGGTCCGCTGCGCGGCGAGCTCCGCCTCGCGCTCGGCGATGCGTGCCTCGATCTCGGGACGCTCGTCGGCGCCGCCAGTGCTCATCCGCTCCTTGAGCGCGACGACGCGCTCGTCGGTGTTCGGATCGAGCTTGGCGAGCAGCTCGGTGCGCGCCTTCTCATCGATCGAGGTGACGATGTAGTTGGCGAAGTACAGAACCTTCTCGAGGTTGCGCGGACTCATGTCGAGGAGCAGCCCCATGCGCGAGGGGATGCCCTTGAAGTACCAGACATGCGACACCGGCGACGC
>PKWB01000101.1:1133-11612 GCA_003131685.1 Candidatus Dormiibacterota bacterium | reverse complement strand
CGACGACCGATTGAATTCACCGGGTTTTCCTCAATCCGATTGGACGACGATCAGTAACCGATCGTTCCGCTCATGTTCTCGTGGTAGGTCGAGAATGTTACTGATGTCTCGCCGATACCAGTCGCTCTGCCGGACGCCCCGCTGAACCGTCCGGTGCCGCCAGCGATGTGGAAAGACGACCAATTCTGCAAGCTGCAGCGGGAAACTAAGCTACGCAGGCGTCGTGCGGTTGAACATGTAGAAGCGGATCTTCCAATAGCCATTGGCGCGCTGCAGTGCGAACAGCTCCCGCGAGACGGCATCGATCGTGGTGCCCGTCGCTCTCATCGTGAAGGACCCCGTTGTATGGCAGCGGACAACAGCCACATCTCCGTCGGCAACGCAATCATCGACATGGAGTTCTCGGGCGTAGTCGAAGACCGTGAACCGGTGCGCGTAGGCTGCCCTCACCTCCGCTATGCCCACTGCCGATCCCGCCTCGTTAGGCATGAGTGTGGCGTCCTCAGTGAAGACGCCGACTACGGAGTCAAGGTCGTGTGCGTTGAGCGCTTCGAAGTACTGCTCGATTTGAGCCACGATAGATGGTGCTTGCCGGAAGCTGTTCATCTCACTCCTCGGTCGATGTCGGGCGTAAGGCGTGTCCGCCCCCCAGAGTGGATGTTGCCGGATCCGATCCCGTTGGGGCTGTGATACGCGTCACAGCGCATCCTCGCGTCGCGCCATAGGCTGCAGGCACCGACAAGACAACTGAACAAGGAGACTGATCGTGAACGAGATGTGCGACGTTGTGATCATCGGTGCCGGCCAAGCGGGCCTTTCTACGAGTCACGAGCTCTCCCGCATGAATCGGGAACACATCATCCTCGAACAGGGCAGGACAGGACAGACATGGCGGGGCCGCTGGGACAGTTTCTGCCTTGTGCTTCCCAACTGGACGATCAAGCTCGCTGGAGCGCCGTACCGGGGCCCCGATCCGGATGGATTCATGGCTCGAGACGCGTTTGTGGAGCATATGTGTGGTTACGCCGCATCCTTCAGTGCCCCGGTGCGCGAGGGAGTCGCGGTGCAATCACTCCAGCGGGGGCACGATGGCCGGTTCCTGCTGAGGACGTCGACTGGTGACATCACCGCACGCAGCGTCGTCCTTGCCACGGGTGGGTTTCAGAAGCCACACCGTCCGGGCGGCGCGTCGGAATTCCCCTCATCGCTCACCGTTATTGATGCCGACGGCTACACCAATCCACGAGCTCTGCCTGAGGGCAAGGTCCTCGTAATCGGCAGTGGGCAGACCGGGTGCCAGATCGCCGAGGAACTCCACGAATCAGGACGAGACGTCGTGGTGGCGTGCGGCCGGGCGCCGTGGCAACCACGTCGCATTGGGGATCGCGACGCGATTGCGTGGTTCGAGGGCACTCACTTCATGAACATGACCCTTGCAGAACTGCCCAGTCCCATGGCCCGGCTCGGCGCCAATCCCCAAGCAACCGGGCGCGACGGCGGGCACGACCTCCACTACCGCACGCTCCAGGCGATGGGAGTCCGACTCGTCGGCCACCTTCTTGGAGCGGAGGATGGCCGGGCTCACTTCGCCTCGGACCTGGCCGATTCCGTCGCCTTTGGAGATGCGCGATACGACGACATCCGCGAACTGGTGAAGAAGAGCGCGCTCGACAAGGGCCTGCCGGTGCCGGAGATGCCGGCTCCGCCACCATTCGTGGCAGACGCGCCCGATAGTGTTGACCTCGTCAATTTCGGCGCAGCGCTGGTCACAATCGGCTTCCGGCCCAACTACAAGAGCTGGGTTCAGTTTCCGGACGCCTTCGACGCCATGGGATTCCCGATCCAGGTTGATGGCGAGAGCACGACAGTGCCGGGGCTCCATTTCATGGGTGTCCACTTCATGCGCAAGCGCTCCTCGGCGACACTGATGGGCGTCGGCGAGGACGCCAGCATCGTCGCTGAGCGGATGGCCCAGACTCGACAGCCAGCGTAGATCACGAAGGGCGCTTATTCCAGCCGACCATGCCGTGGGACAATCCATCCCATTGGAGACAACGCCTGCGATGTTGCGCACGCTGCTGAGCGCCTACCCGTTTCAGGATGTGTCAGCTGAGGAACTCACACCGCTGCTGCCCAGTTTCCGTCGCCACCACTTCAAGGCGGGCGAGTTCGTATGGCGCCAGGGAGATGATGCAACCGACCTCTGGTTCGTTCTGGACGGCCAGCTCCACAGCGTCTATGCGAGTGCCGACGGGACTGAAGTCGTCACCCAGGTAGCCGGGACCGGAGAGAGCTTCGGACAGCCCGCCCTCTTCGCTCCCGTTGCCAAGCGCATCGTGTCGGTCGTTGCCATCGTGCCCGCAGATCTTGCGAGCTTGCCACGGGATGCGCTGTTGCGCTTCGTTGAAGCACATCCCCCCGCGCTGCGCAGACTCCTTGAGTCAATGAGCGTGCTGGTGCTGTCCCAGTCACATCTGTTCAGCCAAGTCGCTTTCCACGACGTGCGCGGGCGTGTGGCGTACCAGCTATTGAAGCTGGCGGATGAGTACGGGGAGGCAGTCGATGATGGGCAGCGTATTCCATTCCGCTTCTCACAAGCCACATTGGCCGGCTTGGTTGCCTCGAGCCGCGAGAGCACCAACCGTGCACTGAACGCCTTCGTTACCTCGGGCGATATCAAGCAACACGAGGGGCACATCATCGTGATCCAGCGCGAAGGTCTGCGACGCGCTTTGGGGAGGAGCTCCTAGCGTAAGCCACTGTACACCGCTGGCCGTCACGACCTACTGAGGCGGCGGCGCCAACTCAACTCCCCTCCTCTATTGGGATCCATCCGCGGTGAGCGCGACGACGACCGGCGCGGTCACCAGCGCGCTTCTTAAGCCGCGACGTGGACGCATCATGGACGTCTGATGGGCGGCTAAACGGGAGACGAGACTCGAACTCGCAACTTCAACCTTGGGGACGTGCCGGCCGGTTCGCGCTTGACGCCGCGCGTTGCTCCGGGGAGTGTCGATAAATAAGGGGCCTGCTCGCGTAGAACTCATGCATGGGATCCCGCCATGTCGCCCGCGGCGGGAGGCCGCGCGTGCCGTTGCAGGTCAAACCGTGTCACACGTCAAGCCGCGAGGACGAGGCCGCAGTCCCAACGGCAGCCAGCCCGCTTCGGACGCATGGATCACAGATGAACAGCCCGCGTCCACTGGCTACAACGTGAAGATCGCGAGCCAGGAGGTCATCGGCATGGCTACCGCAAAAACTGCAACTCGGAACGGACGTACCCTCGTGAACCGCCCTCTCCCGGTACTCCTTCCCATAAGAATCAGCGCGGGCCTCATTCTCGGGAGCCGACCATGGATCGAGGACTTGACGGGCGACTTCGAGGCAGGCGGCGCAGACGGCTGGTGGCCTCGGCCCCCAGAGGTCCAGCGCGGCCGCACCGCAGTAGCCGCACCTCTCAGATGACGGCTGCTTACTACGCACCGTGAGAGGGTACGCGACGCCTACCGAATCTGCGCTCGGCGCTCGGATTGGATGGACGCGTTTGCTTGGCTCGAGCCGTTCGCCCTTTCATTCTCGCCCGCTGAAGGTCGAGCGGAATAGAGTGGTTTTGCAGGAAAGAACATCAATCAGGGAATGAGGACTAGTCCCTGCAAAGTGACTGATCCCCGCAAGTTGGAATCGGCTTCAACTGAGTGAAAACAGCTTCACTGCACTGCAATGGGCTGCGAATCGGGGAGACAGGACTCGAACCTGCGACCCCTGGTCCCCCAGACTAGTCCATATTCCCCGCCGCGTGCTGAGTTCGATTTAGAGTGCTTTCGTCGGGAAATGGTTGGAATGAGGACTAGAGCGCGCGTATTGGAATCCGTTGGAATCGCGTCGACATCCACAGCGGTCAATTGGGCGAACCCCATCTCCCCTCTTCCCCATTGTTCTCGTACCTCGAACTCGGCCGCATCGTAACGAGGCCACCACGGGCGCGTGGGATGACCGTTGCGGGGCGGTTTATTCGATTCGGCCCTCCCCGGCGCCGGGAGCGGAAGACGGGGCTCGAACCCGCAGCTTCAACCTTGGGAAGGTGACGGTCCGTTTCCGTATTCAGTCGCACCCGATAAACCCCTCAGGATGTCTATCCACCCCCATTTTCGAGCGCGAACACATGGCCTTCGCGAGTCACCATCGGCCACTCAAGCGGAGTGGACGGTAGCCATCTGAACGTCGACCGCTCGGCACCTGCACGCCTACAGTCCGCCGTCCTGATCCCCCCGCTCACAGAGCACCGCGTCAAGAAGTTCTCCTCCAACGTTGTACGCACTGCACCGTTCGTGTGCGCCAAACCGGGGCCCCAGTCCATCGGCGTCCGGCTTTGGCACGAGGTTCGCAACGTAACAGGGCACCTGTGGGCGTGGGTGCTTGATCTCGCCCTACCCGATGTGAAGTGTCGCCATATTGTCCGCACATGCCCTGACCAAGGTTGACCATCAACTCCCACAAGCGCGTGTGGCGAGAGCTTCACCAATGTCAACTACTGGTCGAGAGGGGTTCGACTCGAAGGAAGTGGTTAGGTCGAAGAAACATATTCCAGATGTGCCTGACGTCCGGGGCGATGGTGACCGTCTGGGACTGACCAGCCTCCACCTCGACAGTCAGCGAAGGGCTGGACATCCACAAGACCTTAGCCTGGATTTTGTGCCGGCCGGGCGAGGCGTTCACGGCTTGTCGCTGGCCGGCCCAGAGGCGTGCCGAAGGACGTTCGTCGACCTCCACTTTGTAGGCGAGAGCCGGCTGCACCAAACTCGGCCGCCGGTGCAAAAGAATCGTCGCGCTTTCGGATTCCATCTTCAGCTCCTTGTGCGTGATCGGGCGATCACCATGTGCGGTAGGGCGCGGCGCTCACGACTGTTAGCGCGGATATTTGAGGCCGAGAGACCGCGCGGCTTGGTTGGAGTTCCAAGATTTCCGAACGTATCGGATCGCTCAGCTGACATCGGTTCGTGCCATCAATGCATTGCCGGCGACGGCAAGAGACGATGCCCACAGGACTAAGACGGCCGCAGCGGCCGCGGGCGCCAGCAGGTGCGCACTCGCCAGTCCGGTGAGGGCATTGACCGCTTGCCCAGGGAACCATCGGCCGACAGATGGAACGAATGCGAATACCAGAGGTTCGACTACGAAGATCCATGAAAGCAGCACGATCAACGCGCCGACCTGGTTGCGAATAAGCGAACCGAGTCCGACGCCGAGAGCGGCCCACAGGGCGGTACCCGCGATGGTGCCGCCGATGAGGAGGCCGATGTCACCGCCAGAGAGTGTTAGAGGAAGACCGCGAGCAGTGAGAATGAGCAGGCCCGCGATAAGCCCGGCGCCTTCGGCCACCACGCTGAAGATAATTCCGGCGAGGAAGCTGGCTACGAGCTTAGCGATCAGCACACGCGCCCGGCTTGGGTTGAACAGTAATGTCGGGCGGATTGTGCCGTACCGGTACTCGCTGGTTACGAGAAGCACACCCGCGAGCCCGGCAAACACGATGGCGAAACTCCCGTAGCTGAGCAGGCTGAGTTGGTTGCTCGTACCGATGAGGTCGCTACTCTTGGCAAAGACGCCAGTCAGCACCACAACCAAGACCACAAGGGCAGTCATCCCCGCGAGGAGCCCGAGCGTGGTTCTCGTGGAACGGATCTTCAGCGACTCCGCTCGCATCAGTCCGATCACGATGCTACCTCCGATGTGAGCCGTAAGAAAGCGCCCTCGAGTGACGAGGCTTGGCCGACGAGTTCACTCAGCGGGATCCCCGCGGCACACGCAATGGCACCGATCCGCTCAGGGGTGGCGCCCTGAACCGCGAGTGCGCCGTCACTGGCTTCGGTTACCTCGAGCCGTTCTGCGCGAAGCGCGTGCAGCAGTCGCTGCGGCTGGGTGCTGCGCGTGCACACCGAGCCATCAGGGCTGGAGGTCAGCTCCTCGAGCGTCGACTCGACCACCAGCCGGCCGTGGTTGATGATCAGAACGCGATTGACCGTCTGGGCAACCTCGGCGAGCCCGTGGCTGGAAATGAGCACCGTTTTGCCGCCTTGAGCTGTCGCGCGCAGAAAGTCGCGCAGCCAGCGCACCCCTTCGGGGTCGAGGCCGTTCGTTGGCTCGTCCAGCACCAGCAGCTCGGGATCACCGAGCAAGGCCGACGCGAGACCGAGCCGCTGGCGCATCCCCAGCGAGTACCCCTTCACTAGGCGCTTGGCCGCTCCGTCAAGCTCTACCAGCCGGAGCACCTCGTCAGCGCGAGCATCGGGGATCCCGATGCTGCGGCCGAGCATGCGCAGATGGTCACGGCCCGAACGACCGGGATGGAAGCCTGTGGCTTCGAGCACCGCCCCGACGAGCAGCGGGGGACGACGCAGGCGAGCGTACGGCTTGCCGAAGACGAGCGCCCTCCCATGCGTCGGCCGCGCCAAGCCGAGCAGCATGCGCAACGTCGTGGTCTTGCCGGCCCCGTTGGGGCCGAGGAAACCGGTGATCGTCCCGGCTTCCAGCGAGAATGAGAGGTCGTCGACTGCGACGACTCTCCCGAACCGCTTGGTCAACGACTCCACGACGACTATACCGGCCACAAAGACCCTCCCTCGGCGCCAAGCCCGTGCTGGCACGGTCCTCCCTGGCGACTAGCCGACTTGGGGTCGAGCTTCCGCGCCACCCCGTTGGCTTCTTGAAGCGGTTCCTTGCTCATATCGGCAGTATATACCGATCAACTGCATATGGTAAGGCCCAAGCGCCGACGATGAGCACAGCCGATGGAATTATGAGGACAGCAAACTCGACCGTCATGGCCGAGTTACCCTGGCCGCGCCTTCACGTACGGGCCTTATCGGCCCCGGTGCGGGCGGTACTCACTGATGGTCGCGCAAAGCCGCGAACGTCACCAAACGGAGGCATCCGACCGCACCCGCTACTTCGGCAGATCCTGGGTCGGACAATGGATCCCGAGCCGCACCGCCGCTCAGACACTTCGTACCATCTGGCGCCTCTCGCGGTGATCAGCAGGAGAGGCGCACGTTCGTCGAAGCGACGCCTTCAGGAACCTCGAAAGCTCTACGAGGCCCCAACTGTCCGGCTTGCGTAATGCGATCTTGACCGCTTGCTGAAGACCAACACAAGCGCGCCGAGCGCGACCAGCCACAGCAGTCCGCCAGCGACCACGTCGGCGGAGGCTGATACGGCAGCTCCCTGGGCGATGTCAACAATGAGGCTCACGGTCGTGAGGCCGAAGAATATGGCGAAACCGAGCCTGCCCCAAGCATGCCCCCTCGCGTTCGCCCAGCCCAGCACGAGCCAAACTCCAATCGCGATCGGCGTGCCGACTGCGACCGGGACGATGTGGCTCATCACCACTGACTGCCATTGTGCGTCGGTCAGACCGGCGTAGTTCTGGAACGCGTACGACCTTATACTGCCGAGCGTGGCGACGAGGGTGATCAGCGTGACCACCTCGAGAGCAGCGCCGATATACATCAGCCGCACGGCAGCCAGCACTGCGCCTGACGGCCGAGACACGGCACGGCGAAACAGACGCATCGATGTCCCACCCCAGATGAGATCGGCGGACTCCACAATGCCCGGTCGTCGCTGAGTCTGGCCCGCGCCGTCCAATAGCACGGCAATCATTTCCTGGCCATACTCGTGCCGGAACGTCATCGGATACCAAGCCAGCAAACGCCGGTATCGCCGCTCTAATGCCTCGACCTGAGTCATGCGAAGGCGCCTTCTGCTGGCTGCAACCGCGACAGCGCGGCACGAGCATTGGCCTCCAGCCGAGACGCCTCGGCTGCCAATCGCTCTGCCCCTTCGGGGCTGAGCCGGTAGTAGCGACGCAGCCGATTGTCCACAATCTCCTCACGGTCCACCGAAATCAGCTTGTCGGTGCGGAGTCGGTCGAGAGCTGTATAGAGCGTTCCTGCGCGCAAGTTGACCCGTCCAGCCGAAATCTCCCTGACAGTGGCGATGATCCCATACCCGTGCTGAGGGCCAGTCGCCAACGCAGTCAAGATCAGGAAGGTGGCCTCTTGCATGCTGCGGTCGCTCATCCGAGAAGTATATACCGCTTAACTACCTATAGCGCGAGTCCTGTGCTGGCAACGGGATCCCACCCGCTCCCTCGTCGTCGGTCGCGAAGATCGCGAATAGGTCGGCGACCCGGGGCTTATCTCCGGCGGAATGGGTGCTGCGAAGCTCGGCAGCCGCCACCTCGCGAGTCCGCTTGCACCTCCGGCTCAAGACGATGAAGCACGGCCGGCCTTCGTTCGGATAGGGATCGCCGTTTCCGTTGTGCGACCTCGCCCACTTCGTTCGGCCGTCGGGGACGAACTCAGCCAACGAGCCGGCTCACCACCCAACGGTGCTTGCCGATCTGCCGACCGCGCTCGAACCCGTAGCGCTCGAACATCCCCACGGTGGCGTTGTAGAGGAACGAGCCCGAGACCTGCCGCCCGAGGGTGTCCTCTGGGTAGTTCTCCACGAAGCCGCCGCTGAGCCGAGCGATCTCATCAAGTGCGCCGGCGAGGGCGGCGTCCGCAACCCCCCCGATGCTAGTGCGTGCGGCTCACGAGGAAGCAGTGATGCGCCAGTCGGGCAATTGGTGCAGACCGCTCCCGATAAGCCTGCTCGCGCTTGGTCCGCGGCAGCTCTTGGGTCGGCCCGAATTGACATTTCCATCGATATGCAAATCCAGCCCGAGTGCTCCAGATGATCTCACACCATGTGGCGGAAGGGCTGGGGGGCATAGTCGGCCAACACCCGCTTCCACCCCTCGCACAGCAGCGACTCCACAGTGGCATCGTCTCTCGCCAGCCAGGCGAGATGGCGCAACCCATGCTCCAGCACCTGCTGGTGGGTGATCTCGCTCGGCACTTGCGAGGCCCGCGAGCGCGCGAGCTCAGTGCGACAGACAGGGAGGCCCACCATCTCCGGGGCCTGACCGTCACGTTGGATGACGACGAAGCTGAGAAGCAGCGATCCTCGAGCGCGCCGCCAAGAGGTTGAGTGCACGAGCAACGGTTCGCCCATCAGGTTGCGAGCGAACCGACCAACGACTTCGACCGGGTCGTTGGAGCCTACCTCGATGTACCAGGGATCCGGCCCGCGTGGCCCGGCCAACTCAGCCAGGCCGCCACGCAGGCGGAGCACGAACACCTCCGCCTGAATGGCCCTTGTCCTGGTGATCGAAGTCGCGCTCACGCGTTTCGGGCTCCCGCCTTGGACGCATGTGACTCCTCGAGCCAGGTTCCGCGTTCTCCGGGTCCGTCTCTGCCGACGTCAGGAGGGCGGTCGCAACCAGGCATCCTGCGCGCCGCGTTACTCGGGGCCATACTCGTCGTGTCGGCGCAGCCACGTCTGAAACGCATCGCCCTCGTCGCGGCCCGTCGGCGTGCGGTCCAAGATCGGGTAGTAGCCCATCAGGAACTCCACGCCGCGGGAGCTGCTGGAGTAGGTGTGGAAGACGGTGTCGCGCTCGCGGGTGAACGTGTTGAAGCCGAATCCCTCGGAGATATAGCTGACGACGTCAGTGCCGCACGCGCGGGCGTTCTGGCTGGCGATCGGCGGCAGGCCGCCGTCGAGCATCGGCGTGACCCACCCTCGCGTTTCCGCCTCGGTGCTTGAGACACCGAAGTCGTAATTGAAGTCGCTTTCGTAGCTCGACGCCCAGTTGAAGTTCCAGCCCATCCGCTCTCTGTAGGCGAGGAGCTTCTCGATCGGCGCGCCTGAGACGCAGATCATGGTGACGTCGTGAGCCTCAAGGTGCGGCAGCATGCCGTTGAAGCTATCGGCGATCGACGAGTTCGTCGGACAACCAGCCGTGTAGCTCGGCCCGAACATGAAGTGGTAGATCACCAGTTGCGAGCGGTCATCGAACAACTCCGCCAGCGATTTCTTTCCGCCCGCGGTCTGGAACGTGTACGCCTTCTCCACCGCAACCCATGGAAGCTCCCGCCGCTGCCGGGCGAGCTCATCGCCCAGCCGCGTGAGCTCCTTCTCGCCTTCCAATAGCTCGGCACTCGCTGCAAACCATTCTCCGCGTGTTCCGATCTTGTGATCAGCCATTTGCCTCGTCTCCTCTTTCAATCGCAACTCTTCCTGCCATTCCTTGACGCCATCGAACTGATTGACCGTGAATGCCCTGACTGCATCCCACTTCAACTCCAATTAGGCTGCTGCCCTTTGCCTGTGGTAATCAGGCTTCGCAAGCTACTGTTGACGAAGAAACCCCATGCATCGGAACACTCCTCGAAGCATTCATAGTCCGGAACCAAGCCGACGTGAGTGAAGCGGAGCTCGGTCTTGTCACCCTTCTTGATGATTTCAAAAGTAACCTCCGTGCCCTTCCATTCGCGCGTATCGGTAGCAAATGCGAGGTTGGCATCGAGAACGTGCCAAACGACCTTGGCGCCCGGAACGAATTCAGTGATCTTCTGTTTGGAATAATGGACG
>PKWB01000101.1:0-1072 GCA_003131685.1 Candidatus Dormiibacterota bacterium | reverse complement strand
CCGCAAGTGTTCTTATGCGTTGACGGGCTGTGGTGCGACAAACGATGCATTCTGCCGCTCCATGGCCTTGACGCCACCGCTGCGCCAGCTCTCGGCGATGGATGCCGACATGGGATCGGGGAAGATGTCCTCTTCCTCGTGCTCCACTCCGTCGAAGATGCCTCGTGCGACGGCCTCGGGAGAGGACTTCGGAATCTCGAAGCCGCGGGTCATNNCCTTCGAGATCGCGTAAGCCGGAGTGAGCGGAAAGGGGGCAAGGGCCATGGTCGACACGTTGTTGACGATCGCTCCCCGAGAACGTATCAGCAACGGCAGAAACGCCTGGATCATCGCGTACGGTCCAAAGAAGTTCACCGCGAGCTGCTGGTCGATCGCTGCACGATCGCTGAGGTCACCGTAGAGGGCGATGCCAGCGTTGTTGATCAGAACGTCGANNCGCCTCTCCGCAAGGCTTCCTCCACCAGCGCCTTGCCGATGCCGCGATTCGCACCGGTCACCAGAACTGTTCGGTCTGCGATTGTCATGACAGCCTCCTCTGGGTCGTAAGTCTTTGTGCGCTGCGCACGTGTGTCCCCACGACTGTGGGCTATCGCTCGAGCCCAGGACAGATGTCAATGTCAGCGCTTCGGCGTGACGAACATCATGGTGCGGATCCAGCGATTCGCGTCTACCTCGCTCGCCCATCGCCCGCGACGGCAATCCGCGTGAGTAAGAGCACGGGAATCCTGCGGGTCACGATCTCCTGGTATTCGTCGAGCTGTGGGGCGTGATGAGAGCATCCGCCCACACGAAGTCGCGCTCGCGATCTTCGAGTTCTCTCACGGAGACGGCGAAGGTCTCGGTACTAAATTCGACGATGATCTCGGGTGAGCGTTTAAGTTGTACTACCAGGCAGGGCTCGTCGGCGCGCCTCCGTTTGACGCGATGATCGCGAACCGTCCCTCCGATTGCGGGAAGCAGCCAACGGGGTCACGTGCTCGGTGCCCCGACTTGAGCCCGATGTGGTGAATGAGAATCAGCCGCGATCCCTCGACGCTGCAATGCCGAGCGCGTCGGAGCGTCCAGCTTCGAG
>PKWB01000048.1 GCA_003131685.1 Candidatus Dormiibacterota bacterium | reverse complement strand
CCTGCGCGAGATCTCCGGCGAGGTGGCGTTGCCGATGCCTCCGGACACACACCGAGACTTCTCTGACGAGCCCGCCCTGCAGACAGCCGGGTCGCTTTCCGAGGCGTAATCGCCTGCTCGAGTTGATCCGAGCCCTTTTTGTCATGCCGTCCGTATAACCGGCATGCGAACAATTGCGCCCGGGCTCCTCGCCGTCGCGGCAGCCACCACGATTCTGGCTTCTTGCGCACTGCCAGGCACCTCAACGACGACCCCGTCCGGGTCGGCGGTGCCGACCTCGACGCCGTCTGGCTCGGCCTCGCCGACACCAACACTCGCCCCGACACCGACGCCGAACGTCTGCACGAACCCGAGCGTGCTCGCAACCTGGAGCCTCACCCGGCTTGCGGAGCAGACGCTCGTGATCCCGGTCGAGGAATCGAACGTCGCAGCCGTCAACGCCGAGATCGCTGCCGGCGCCGGCGGGGTGATCCTCTTTGGCTCCTCCGCCCCGGCGAACCTCGGCTCCAGCCTTCATGCGCTCTCCCTCTCCGCTCCCGGCGGCATCGCGCCCTTCGTGATGACCGACGAGGAAGGGGGCGTGGTGCAGCGGATGGCGAATCTCGTGGGATCGTTGCCCTCGGCGAGGCAGATGGCATCGACGATGTCGGCGGCGCAGATCCGCCAGGTCGTCACCACCGTGTCGCTCCGCATGCACGCGGCCGGGATCACCATGGACCTGGCGCCGGTGCTGGACCTCGACAACGGCGTCGGACCCAACAACCGAGACCCGGACGGCACGCGATCGTTCAGCCTCAACGCGAGCGTGGCCGCTGCGGACGGCGTCGCATTCCTCCAAGGGCTCGAGGCCGGTGGCGTGATACCGGTCGTCAAGCATTTCCCGGGACTCGGCCAGGCATCCGCCAACACCGACGTCTCGCCCGCGACGACGCAGCCGTGGAGCGTCCTGCAGCACGCCGGCCTCCTGCCGTTCCAGAGCGCAATCGCAGCCGGCGTGCCGGTGGTGATGATCGCCAACGCCAGCGTCCCAGGATTGACGACGCTGCCTGCCAGCATTTCGCCGGCCGTGATGACCACCTTGCTGCGCCGGCAGCTCGGGTTCCAGGGTCTGGTGATCACCGACTCGCTCTCGGCCGGGGCGCTCGTCGACATCGGGTACGCCGTTCCCAGGGCGGTGGTTGCGTCGATCACGGCAGGCGCGGACATGGTTCTCTACACAGCGGCGTCGGCGCAGGTCGCATCGCTCACCGCCTCAACCGCGGCGGCACTGGTGGCGGCGGTCAACGCGGGGACGCTTCCCCGCTCGCGCCTGGTGAGCGCGGTCGCGAACATCCTCACCGCCAAGCACGTGAATCTCTGCGCCGGCTAGACCGGTCAGGCGTTGGTCTCGTCGTTGGGCGGGGCCAGTGCGGGATCGGGGGAACTCGGCGGCCGACGCCGCAACATCGTGCCGACCGGAACCACCGGCGTCGAGCGTGCACGAGGTCATCGAGAGGGGCTGAAGGGGTAGCCGTCGACGAGCACCTCCGGGGTGCGGCCGGTTGCGCCGGAACCCCCGCGAGGTAGAGCAGCGGCAGGACTGGTCGGGGTCGGTACCGCAAGGACCCAGTGGAGATTCACACTCATGCCCAGGCTGGCCGCCGGTCGCACAGGTCATCGGACTCGGCCGCTTTCCGGTGATAGTCCCGTATAAGGAGCGTGACCCCAGCCGCTGCCCAGTCCGACCCGGCGTGGTCAACTGCAACGATCGATCAGCATCTCGCCGAGCAGAACATGAGCTTCGAGGCTGAGTTGCGGCCGTTGCTGGGCATGGCGATGCGCCTTGCGACCGCCATGCGCCTGGACAGGACCGACTCCGAGGATGCAGTGCAGGAGGCGGCACTGCGCGCATGGAGACGCCGCGGAAACCGGCAGCCTGGCACGGACCTGCGCCCTTGGTTCCTGGCCATCGTCGCCAACCAGTGTCGCGAGACCCGTCGCGCTCGCTGGGCAACCGTGCTGCGCTTTGCCCAGCCTCCCGACGTCCCCGCGCTGACTTCGGATGCCGCCGGCAGCCTGGATCTGTCCCGTGCGCTGCGCCGGCTTCCCCACGCCATCCGGCTCGCAGTGGTGCTCCGCTACTACCTCGACCTCTCATTCGAGGAGGTCGCAGCCACGTGCGGCTGCAGCGTGGAAGCCGCTCGATCCCGGGTGCGGCGCGGCCTCGCCGCGCTTGCCGCAACGCTCACCCCACCGGAGACACGCCCATGAATGACGAAAACCTCGAAGACACGCTGCGAGCGCAACTGCACCGAGCCATCGACCCGCGAGTTCCTGGCCCCGAGGCCGAGCAGCGAGCGCTTGCCACGGTCACCGCAGGCGGTCGGGCGCAGCACGGCGGCTTCGGGTTCCGAGTTGGACCGCGAGTCGGCGCGGTGATCGCCGCCGCGACGGTCGTCCTCGTCGTGGGCGGCGCACTCGGTGTGAGCCTGGCGCTGCGCAATGACAACTTGCCGGGCGGCCATCCGGCTCCTGCCGCCTCGGTACCGGTCATCCTCCCGTCGCCGTCGTTCTCACCCTCGCCGTTGCTACAACCCACTCCGACACCATCGCCGACTCCCTCCCCCGCGCTCGCCGGCATCCAGCCATGTAGCGCGGGTGTTCTCAGTGCACGCCTCTACGACCGCGACGGCGCGGCGGGAACGCTCGGCGGTGACATCGCGCTGCGCAACAACGGCAGCGCTGACTGCACCTTCAAGGGCTACGTGAATCTTGAGGGAGTCGTCGCCGGTCGCATCGTGCGTCTCGGCGTGACCCACAGCGCCGGCGGCCCAATCCTCAACAACAACAACGGCACGCTGCCGGTGGTGCGCCTGGTGACACTGCGACCGGGGCAGTCCGCCTACGTCGCCTTCGAGGACTCGGATGTTCCCAACGGCCCTACACCGTGCTCGGCGACCCAGAGTCTGCTGATCACGCCTCCAGGAGGCGGCCGGGCAGTGACACTCGCGGGCCCACCCATGACGCTGTGCGGCGGTTTCCACGCGTCGCTGTGGATCGATATCGCGCCGGTGAGCAGTACCCCCTACTACAACACGGCGATCGCCTGACTACGCGATCCGGTGTCTCCCGCTGTGATCCTCGCAGAACTTTCGCGCCAGTTGGTGGCGTCCGAAGAGCGTGGCACCTTCTCGGACCTCAGGGGGCGAAGGTGACCGCGTACCTCGTCTCCGGTATTGCGTAGCCGTCCCGGTCCTCGACCATCTCCCCGCCGGTCACCGACCACCCCTGCGCCTCGTAAAAGTGGCGCGCGTTCGGGTTGTCGCGGAGCACCCAGAGCACGGCGCCACCGGGGGCCGGAGCTGCACACCCCCTGGATGGTGTCGCCATCGACGGCCACGATGGTCTCGGTCAGCGGTGATTCCGACGATGAGAGTGCTCGCCGCCAGCGGGCGATCCGGCTCTCCAGCGTGATCGCGGTGCGGAAGGCGTCGGGGACGATCCCTCGGTACGCGGCCCACCAGCTCGCAAGATGCAGCGAGGCGATCGCCTGGACATCGGACGGCGACGCTGCTCTGATCGCGACTCGCGTCGGCGGGGTCCCCACCGGACGATCCTAGCGATGCGCGTAGGATGGGCCGGCTCCATCGGAGTACCGGTGGCATCGTAGATTTCGAGGAGGGCGATCGATGGCTCACAGTGCTGCGCGTGTGTCGAGCATTGCCCTCGCGACGATGGCGCTCGTCGCCCTGTCGACCACCCACACCGCTCGCGCGGCAGACGTGATACCCCACCGCGGCGCGCCGCAGGTAGCGACATCGAGCGGCGCCTGGTGGGGAATCGACACGGTCGATAACGTCCAGACCGGCAATGACATCGCGCAGACCAGGACGGATCTCGGCGCCCCGCAATTCGTCGGGCGATATCTCATCTACAGCAGCGAGCTCTCGACTTCGGAGGCACGGTTCATCCACCAGCAGAGGCTGTCAATCCTGCTCCTCGATGATCCGAATCGCGCGTTCACGTCGGGATCCACCGACGCGCATCAGGCGATCACGCGGGCAATCTCGATCGGGGTTCCGCACGGTGTCGCGGTCTTTCGCGATGTCGAAACGAGCGACCCCATCTCTTCGGCGTACATCGCCGCCTATGTGGCCGCGTTTGCCGGCTCCGGGTACGTCGCGGCCTTCTACGAGAATCCGATCAAAGGATCGTTTGCGGGGGCGTACTGCTCGTTAGCGACCAGCGACCCCGCGGCGGTCAGGGGTGTGCTGCTCTACTCGAGCGAGCCGGAGCACACGGGCAGCGACCCACGTCGCGCTGCGCGTCCGCACTTCGGCCCCAACGTCCCCGGTTGCGTGAACCACACGGTCGCCTGGCAGTACCTGGAACGAGGGCTCTTTCCGCCAGGCACCTGGCCGAACGTCGACATCGACGAGCTGCCGTCCCGCTATTCGCTCGTTCTCTGGGCCTGACCCCTTACGGGGCCACGGCGTGGCCGGCGACGCCCCCGAGCGCCGACTAGCAGTCCGCGCAGGGGGTCAGGTCCGCCGAGGCATTGTCAGCGGCACGGCGCGACACGAGCACCATGTCGCGAGGCGCCCAGAAGGCAGTCCACGCGCGGGCAGCCCGTCCCGGGCCGAGCCGGCTGCGGCGCGCCCGACGAGCCTGTGCGCGGGCCCGCGCCATGATCGCCTCCTGCATATGCTCCTGCTCAGCGACCTGGGCCATCTCGGTTATCAGAGCTCCGTACATTGCGATTCCTCCGTTTGAATCACCATCGTGGGTGGTTTGCTGGTGATATCGTACCGCACCGTGCATCACTTGTCAAATGCGTATACTGGTGACGATTCAACATGAGTGAACCCGAACCGCGCAGCCCCGCTCCCGGCTCGCTCGCCCTCGTCCAGCAGTTCATCAACAGCACCGAGATGCCCGATGGGGCGGATGAGCTCCTGACCGGTCCGCTTGCGGCACATTGGTTGCGCGAGACCGTTGGCGCCGACCTGGAGGTGTCGGAGAAGGACCGAGCCCGGCTCGTCGCCACTCGCGAGGCGCTGCGCGATCTTCTCGAGGCACACACAGGAGAGAACGTGGATCCCGCCGTGGCTGTGAGATTGGAGAAGCTGCTGAGCAGTGCGCCGCTGCGCCCGGTCCTTTCGGCCCAGGGGGCGACGCTGGCCGTCAACTGCGGCGGGGTCGACAACTTCCTCGGGATGATCTCGACCGCGATCGTCGAGGCGACGCTCCTGGACACCTGGGAGCGCCTCAAGGTATGCCGCAGCGACGGGTGCCGATGGGCGTTCTACGACCGATCCAAGAACGGACGGAGTTGCTGGTGCTCGATGCGGGTGTGCGGCTCCCGCGAGAAGGCGCGCACCTACCGAGCCCGACAGCGGGCAGCCACCGCCTAAGCCACACCCGGCCCAGCAGACGAATCAGACCTCGCGGCGGTGGAGGCTCCAGACGGTGAGGGAGACGATCAATACCACCCAGCAGGCTGCCCAGACGAGATAGGCAACCGAGGGCGGCGACTGGACGAAGAAGGGGTTGCCGGCGCGTTCGGTGGTCGCGCCGAGAACGTCGCGATACAGGACCGGCTCGAGCTCATAGACGGATCCGCGCCAGAGCGCATCGGTCGGCAGCAGGAGCTGACTGATGGTTCCCGCGTTCTTGATCCCGATGCTGCCGAACACCTGACCGATCGCCCCGGCGATGCCGCCGATCCAGGCGAGGAAGAAGAGCACCAGGCTGATGACGCCGGCGGTCATCCCCGACAGTCGCGTGCTGATCAGCAGCGCCAGCGACATGATCACGATTCCCTCGGCGCTTAGGTAGAGCGCGAGACCCACGGGCCCGGGAGGGACGTATCCCGTCGTCGCACGGACCACGATGAGCTCGAGGGTTGTGGTCGCCGCGACGTAGACGACGATGAGCGCGCCGAGCCCCAGCCATTTCCCGAGCACCACCTGATACCGGCTGACCGGGCGAGCCAGCATCGAAAGGGCGACACCCGACTCGATCTCGCTCGAGATTGCCGGCGACGCCACGACCACCGCGCTGAGCGCGAGCACGGCGCTGAACATGAACTCGACGAGTACCAGCACCTGCGACACCGCGAGACGCAGCTCGCTCGCCGGAATCTGGCTTCCGTCGGGATTGGTGATCGTCGACAGGTGCTGAAAGCCCCAGCCCGTGAGCCCGATCACGATCATGGTGAGAATCGCCAGCGCCAGCAACAGCTTTCGCCTGGCGGCTTCGCGAGTCGTGAGGCGCGCGATGGTCAGCGCTGCCATCGCGCCTGCTCTGCCTCGATGAGGGAGAGGAACCGCTCCTCGAGGGTCTGGCGCACCGGCTCGACGGCATAGACCCTGGCACCACTGGCCACCACGTCGGCCACGAGCTCGGGCACCGCGCCGGCATCGACGCCGTCGACCACGAACCACCCGTCGTGCTCGGCGAGCGTCCCGCGGCGCGCCAGCGCCGCGCGTCCGACGTCGGTCAGGCCGGTGAGCCGCAGGCGCACTCCGCCGCTCCCGAGCAGCTCGTCGAGGCGCCCGATCGCGAGGACATGACCGTCTGCGACCACCGCGGCGCGATCGCAGATCTGCTCGACCTCGCCGAGGAGGTGCGAGTTCAGGAAGACGGCGCATCCACGCTCTCGAAGATGCCGGATGATCGTCCGGGTGTCGGCACGGCCGACGGGGTCCAGCGCCGACGTGGGCTCATCGAGGATCACCAGCTCCGGGTTCCCGAGCAACGCGACGCCGAGGCCGAGCCGCTGCTGCATCCCCTTCGAGAACGTCTCCACCTTGGCATCGGCATGGCCGGTGAGCCCGACGGTGGACAGCGCTCCCGAGATCTGCCCCGGCCATTCGGAGCGCGCGACCCCGGCGAGCCGACAGTGCAGGCCCAGCACCTCGGCGGCACTCAGCCACCCCTGGTACCGGAAGAGCTCGGGCAGGTATCCCACGCGGCTTCGCGTCTGGCGGTCCCCCGCCGGACGCCCGAGCACCCACGCCTCGCCGCCGGTCGGGCGGCTGAGTCCGAGGAGCAGCTTCACCGCCGTCGTCTTGCCGCTTCCGTTCGGGCCCAGGAACCCGAATACCTCGCCCCGGGGCACCACCATGGTCAGCCCCGAGAGCGCCACCGAAGCCCCGTAGTGCTTGGTGAGTTCGAGGGTCCGCACCGCCGCCCCGTCGGCGGAGGGCGGAGCGGCGGTGCCGTCAGGCGTCAATGCGTCGAACGGGCGACGGCGACCACCTCGCCGGCGGTGAGCGTTCCGGCGATCGCATCCACAACGCCATTGTGTTGCCACACGACCGCGCTGCCCAGCCCCGTCGAGTCGCCGATGAGCAAGCCGCGCGCGCCGTTAATGCTGACCGACGAGCCGCTCGCCAGGTCGATGGGAATGGGAACTGGGATGGTCACTGCGGGATTGCCGACGGCGCGGATCTCCGAGGCGACCTCCGCCGGAATGCCGGGCACCGAAAGCAGGTAGTCCTCGAGCTGGCGCGCGGTCACGCCTGTCGACGTCACCGTCGGGGTGCGGGTCGCGACCAGGATGAACGCCGGACCGGACGGCACGCTGCCCACGCCCTGCAGCAACGTCGCCGGGTCGACGCCATACGACACCACCAACGCGGGCTGGATCGAGACCGAGAGCGTGCTGCCATCGAGCCCCGCCGGCATCGCGGGGAGCTGACCACCCGCCCGGGCCGCGGCTGCCCGCGCGAGTGTCGCGTCGAACCTGAAGGTCACCATTCCTCCGGAGACGATGGCGTATGTCGGCGCAGCCGGGGTCCGGGCTGGGAGCGCGGCCACCACCGGGATCCCGAGACCGGCCGCCGCCGCGGCGGCAGCGGCGTCCGGCTCCGGCTGGAAGTTGATCGTCGATCCGCCGGTGACGCTCCCGTAGCTGGCGAGGCCGGCGAGCGAGCGGACGTCCGCCGCGGTCACCGGGACCGCTGCGACCTGCGATGGCTGAAAGATGCTGAGGAAGTCCTGGGCGGTGCCCGTGGCCACGAGCACCACGCTGGCCGCGGCGGCGACGGCGACCCCGGCCATGACGCGGCCGGCTCGCGTGGTGCTGGGCCAGATGCGTCGTGCAGGTCGCTGCGACGCGGTCGTACCGACGGTCTCAGCCTCGCTTCCCGCCAGCCGAGCTCGGGACATGGCCACATCGACCGCCGGGTCGGGCGACACGAGCATCGCCTGCACCGCAGCGGCGTCAGCGCTCATGCCCTGAACCCGCGCGGCGCAGCGAGCGCACGTGGCCAAATGCGCTCGGCTCGTGGCGTCCACGGCCACCGGCTCGTCGAGTGAGCGGCGCAGCGTGCCGTCAGACGGATGCATCGCCAACCTCCTTGCGCAGGCGCGCCTCGGCGCGCCGCAGTCTCGTTCCCACCGCATTCACTCCGATGCCCAGCGCCGACGCCATCTCGGCGTAGCTCAAGCCGCTGTAGCGGAGCGCCAGCACGGTGGCCTGGCGCCTCGGGATTCGTGCCAGGGCCGCGCGGACGGCCCTGCCGGTCTCGGCTGCTTCCACCTCAGCCTGGGGATCGTGCGCCAGGCTCGGCTCGATGGCATAGCGCTCTTCGCGTCCCGCCCGGCGCCGGTTGCTCCTGATCATGTTCAACGCCGTGTGCGCCGCCGCCGTCCGTGCCCATGCCGGCGCCTTGGCGCCGGGGTTGTCTCCGAACCGCCGGTGGAGATCGAGAAACACCTCCTGGGCGACATCCTCGGCAGCTGCCGGATCTCCGAGCACGCGCCGGGCGATTGCCGCGACCCTGGCGTATTCCTCCGCGAAGAGCCGGTCGAAGCTGGTCGGCCGCACGCCCACCTCAGGTGTCGGACGGGGAATGTCCGTCAAGAGCCGGCGTCCGGGGGTTTGAAGGGCGGAGGGGACGGCCACATCATGTGAAGCACCGCGGCCCCAGGATTTGTGACATGCGACCCGGACGGTCGCGCCGGGCGCGGCACTGAGTACCCTTCCGCGTGATGTCCGAAGCCCTGCGCAGTCGCCTGCGACGCGTCACGTCCGGACAGCTGCTGGTGGTCGCCGCGTTCGTGGTGATCCTGTGCGTGCTCGTGCGCCGAGGAGGCGATCCCGACATCTTCTGGCACCTCGTGACCGGCCAGTGGATGGTCGATCACCACCAGGTTGTCTCCCGCGATCTGTTCACGTTCACGGTCGCAGGCAAGCAGTGGATCGACCCGGAGTACACGACCGAGATCATCGCGTACCTCGTCTACAGGCTCGGGGGGCTCGCGCTGGTGTCACTTGCATTCGGCGCGGTCACGTTCGTCGGGTTCCTGCTCATCTGGCGTCGCGTTCAGCTCGAGGCGAGCAACAAGCTGATCGCCGCGATCGCCATCGGCGTCGCGGCGCTGGGCGGAGTCCTCGTCTGGGGACCCCGTCCGCAGATGATCACCTTCACGCTCAGCTGCCTCGAGTTGCTCTGGCTCGATCGGTATCTTCGCGGCAAGTCGCGCGCCATCTACTGGCTCCCGCTGGTGATGGTCGCCTGGGCCAACCTGCACGGTGGATTCCTCTTCGGCCTCGTCCCGGTCGGTGTGGCTGCGTTCGTCGAGGCGGTGCACTGGGTGCGACGCGTCGACGGCGACGCCCACAAACGCCGCACGCGCAACCTCGTCCTGGTCTTCGTCGCATGCGTCGTCGCCGCGGTCATCAATCCCAACGGCATCCATCTCTACAGCTACGTCATCCAGCCGCAGTTCTCTGGCATCCAGCAGAACTTCATCGCGGAATGGCAGTCGCCCAACTTCCACGTCCTCTCGGAACGCGGATTCGAGCTGATGCTGCTCCTCCTTCCGGTGGCCTTCGTGTTGCGACGTCCATCGTTGTGGGAGGTGTGCCTGACCGCGGTGGTGACCTACCTGGCGCTCTCGGCGGTGCGCCACTCCGCGTTGTTCGTGGCGGCGGAAGCGCCTTTGCTCATATGGTCGTTCTCGGCGGGTTGGGAGCGCCTCGCGGTGGCGGAGCGCGTGCGCACTTGGATGGTCCCGCGCGGCAAGGACATGCTCGCCGGCGCGGCCGCGGTCCTCGTCGTCGCCGTCCTCGGCACCGCGTACTTCGTGCACTCGACGCTGTCCAATCAATCGGGCGCGACGGCGGCAAACTTCCCGGTCGGCGCGTCGGACTGGCTCGCGGCGCACCCGAACGTGGGGACGCACATGTTCAACCAGTACGGCTGGGGCGGATACCTCATCTACCGCTTCTATCCGGATCCCAACCGGCGCGTCTTCTCGTTCGGCGAGGCGACGCTGCTCGGCAACAGGGTCATGCAGCAGGTGAGCGACGTCGAGACCGGCAACCCCGACTGGCAGCAGATCTTCGCGACGTGGAACATCGACTACGTCATCGACGTCCCGGGCGCTCCGGCTGTGCTCGCGCTCGAGGTCGACCCGCAGTGGACCAAGGTCTACGACGATGGACTGGCGGTGATCATGGTCAAGAACTCGGCGCTGGCGGCAGCCACCAGCGGGTAGCTCCGCGGCCGGTGCCGCCCAACCGGCTGCCGTGCTTGGGAATATGCGCCCCGTGACTGGGCCGCCGCGCCATCCTGCTCTCCGCGATGCGGCGCCGGCCGTGTTCTGGCTCGACGATCCGCAGGCGCCTCACCCGGAACCGCGCCTGGAGGGCGAGACGCAGTGTGACCTCGCCATCGTCGGTGCCGGTTTCACCGGTCTGTGGTCGGCACTGCTCGCACGGCAACGCAACCCCGGACTCGACATCGTGGTGCTCGAGGCGCGGCGCTCCGCCGCCGCGGCCTCGGGTCGCAACGGCGGTTTCTGCGACGCAAGCCTCACGCACGGGTTTGCGAACGGTGTCACCAGGTTCGGCGACGAGCTCGACACCCTGGAGCGCCTCGGTGTCGAGAACCTCGACGCCATCGAGTCGACCGTTCGCGATCACGGCATCGACTGCAACTTCGAGCGCACCGGAATGATCGACGCCGCGACTGCACCCTGGCAGTACGCCGAACTCGTCGAAACGGCAGACGCGATGCGTGCACACGGATACCGCGTCGACGTCCTCGATCGAGATGGCATTCGCACCGAGGTGGCGTCACCCACCTACGAGGGCGGATTGTGGATCCACGACCGCACCGCGATCGTCAACCCGGCAAAGCTCGCGTGGGGATTGCGCCGCGCCTGCCTCGATGCCGGCGTGCGACTCCATGAGGACACCGCGGTGGTGCGTGTCAGCGCGGAGGCGGAGCGAATCCGGGTGACCACTTCCCACGGGAGCGTCTCCGCGCGCCGCGTCGCGCTCGCGACCAACGCGGATCGGCCGCTGCTGGCACGCCTGCGTCCGTTCGTCCTTCCCGTCTACGACTACGTGCTCGTCACCGAGCCGCTGTCGGCAGCCCAGCTTGCGTCGATCGGCTGGGCGCACCGTCAGGGCATCGGCGACAGCGGCAATCAATTTCACTACTACCGTCTGACCGCCGACTCGCGCATCCTCTGGGGCGGCTACGACGCCATATACCACTTCGGGAACCGCATCGACGTCGAGCTCGAGCAGCGTGGCGCGACCTTCGACAAGCTCGCGAACCACTTCTTCGCCACGTTCCCGCAGCTGGCCGGCCTCCGTTTCACGCATCGGTGGGGCGGCGCGATCGACACGTGCAGCCGCTTCTGTGCCTTCTGGGGAACCAGCCACGGTGGGCGCGTCGCGTATGCCCTCGGATACACCGGGCTCGGCGTGGGGGCGTCCCGTTTCGGCGCCCAGGTGATGCTCGATCTTCTCGAGGGTAGGCGCAACCAGCGCACTGCACTGCGCATGGTTCGCACGCGTCCTCTTCCCTTCCCGCCCGAGCCGTTCCGCTACGGCGTCGTCCAGCTCACGCGCTGGTCGCTGGACCACGCCGATCGCAACCAGGGGCATCGCAATCTCTGGCTCAGGGCGCTCGACACCGCCGGTCTCGGCTTTGACTCGTAATCGTAAGCAAAGATTAAGAAGTCCCTAAAAACTTCATGGCGTGTACTATCCGGGGCATGAAGGAACGCCGTGCACCCATACTCGATGTGATGCCCGAAGGCCCCCGCCGCGACCTCCGGTTGAGCGCATGACCAGCCGGGTCTTCGCATCCATCGGGAATTTCTCGGTTCGATTCCGCTGGCCGATCGTGATCGGGTGGGTGTTGATCACGATCGTCTCGGTCAAGGCCTTCCCCGGCCTCTCCGACGTGGCCAAGGATTCGCAGAGCAGCTTTCTCCCCGCCAGCTCACCATCGGTGCAGGCGGAGAACCTCGCGCAGCCGTTCCAGAACTCGAAGTACGGTATCGCGACCCTGGTGGCGGCGCGAGAGAGTGGTGTGCTCAGCGCCTCGGACCTGCAGGAGATCAACACACTCGAAGTGCGGATCCGAGGCCTTTCCGGAGTGACACACGTGCAGGACTTCGGGCTTTCCCCCGACAAGCATGCGGAGCAGGCCCAGGTGGTCACCGACCTGCCTCCCTTCAGCGCGGGAACCGATGCCATCACCCTCGTCAAAGCCATCCGCGCGACGTTTCCCAGCGACGCGTCCGGTCTCCAGGTTCACCTCACGGGAACGATCCCCGGATTCGTCGACCAGCAGAGTCAGTCGAAGAGCTCGCAGGGCTCCGTGCAGGAATTTTCGCTGCTCTTCATCATCGCCCTGCTGCTGATCGCATTTCGAGCGTTGCTCGCGCCGCTGATCACCCTCCTGCCCGCCGCGCTGGTGCTTGCCCTGGCCAGCCCGGTCATCGCCGGCGCAACCCACCTGGGGGTGCAGGTATCGGCGATCACGCAGTTCATCCTCATCGTTCTCGTGCTCGGAGCGGGGACCGACTACGGCCTGTTCCTCGTCTTCCGAATGCGCGAGGAACTGCGCCGAGGCCTGGAGCCCAAGGACGCTGTTCGCCGTGCGGTGGCGACAGTCGGTGAGTCGATCACGTTCAGCGCACTCATCGTGATGGCGGCGCTGATGTCACTGATCATCGCGCAGTTCAGCTTCTACCAGGCGCTCGGTCCCGCGCTCGCGATTGGCATCGCACTGATGCTCATGGCAGGTCTCACACTTCTTCCTGCGCTGCTCGCGATCTTCGGACGCGCAGTGTTCTGGCCGTCACGTGCCCGGCTCGACGAGAATCCGCGCGCAAACATCTACGGCCGCATCGCCGCCATCGTTGTTCGCCGTCCGATGCCGGTCGCGGTGATCGGCGCGATCATCTTCGGAGCGATCGCCTTCGGACAGCTCGGTACCGCCACCGCCGGATTCGCCGATCAGTCGGCTCCGACCGGCACCGACTCGGCTGCCGGTGACACGCTCATCTCCGAGCATTACGGCAGCGCGAACCTGAACGCGACCGAGTTCCTCTACAAGTTCGGTACGCCAATCTGGACCCACGTGGATGATCTGCAGACGATCCAGACGGCGCTGCAGTCGGGCGGCGGTTTTGCCACGGTCGAGGGACCGCTTGCATTCTCGGGTCAGGCATTGACGCCGGCGGCGCTGGTTGCCATCCACGATCACGGCAGCACACTCGCCACCGAGGCGCTTGCGCGTTTCGTCAGTCCGGACGGCCGCACCGTTCAGTACATCGGGGTCGAGCAGGGTGGGGCTGCCCCACCGATCAAGGCAGTCCCCGCGCTCCGCACGCTCGCCGACCGCACCGGTGCGGAGGTGCACACCGTCGCACAGGGTGTCTTCGGCATCCAGCCGTTCGCCTACGACGTGAATCAGCTGTCCTCGTCCGATCTCTGGCACATCATCCCCGTGGTCGCGGTGCTGATCGCCATCCTGCTCGCGATCGTCATGCGCAGCCTGCTCGCGCCGATGTACCTGGTCACGAGCGTCCTGCTCTCGTATCTCGCGGCGCTCGGACTCACCGCGCTGATCTTCGTCCACTTCGGCGGCCAGAGCGGTATCAACTTCGTGCTGCCGTTCCTCATGTTCGTGTTCCTCATGGCCTTGGGGTCCGACTACAACGTGCTGGTCATGACGCGAATACGCGAGGAGTCGCATCACCTTCGGACCGGTGAGGCGGTGCGCAGGGCGATCGGCGCCACCGGCACCACGGTCACCACCGCGGGACTCATCCTCGGCGGCACATTCGCCGTGCTCGCTTTCGCGGGCGGTGGGGCGTCGGGCGGATCGCAGATTCAGCAGATCGGCTACGGCGTGGCCTTTGGTGTGGTCATGGACACGTTTGTTGTGCGCACCATCCTGGTTCCCGCTATCGTGGTGCTGCTGGGTCGGCGCAACTGGTGGCCGTCACGCCTGTGGCGCGAGGGAGAACCGGCACTCCCTCCCGCCCTGACTCCACCGGCGCCGGAACCGGCCCCGCCGCTGCAGACGACATCAGCCCGCTGAACAACTTGAGCCTGAAGGACGGAAAACATGAGTGACAACACTGAGTTGCAGACCGCGCTGCGGTCGTCGCACCGCCGCCTCGAGGAGGCGACGCGTCCATTGACCGACGAGGAGATCGCGGGCCCGTCGTACTGCACGGACTGGTCGACCGCGCAGGTGCTGTCACACATCGGCAGCGGTGCGCAGATCTTCGGGCTCCTGCTCGACGCAGGCCTCGCCGGCGCCGAGACCCCCGGCCGCGAGGAGTTCTCCCGGATCTGGGACGTCTGGAATGCGATGAGCCCGGGCGACCAGGCGCGCAACAGCATCATCGCCGACGAGGCGTTCCTGGACCGCATGGCTTCAATTCCCGCCGATCAGCTCGACGCCCTGCAGATGACCCTGTTCGGAGGCCCGGCGGACGCGACCAGGCTACTGGGGATGCGCTTGTCCGAGCACGCCATCCACACGTGGGACGTCATCGTCATCCGCGACCCGGATGCGGAGGTCGCCGGCGACGCCGTCTCCTGGATGGTCGACTGGCTCGACCCCCCCGCGCGTCGCTCCGGGAACACGCAGGGTGGACCGCTCGAGGTCGACATCACCACCACCGACCCCGATCGAACGTTCCGGCTCTCGGTGTCGGATACGGTGAAACTCCTTCCTGCCGGCGGCGCCGACATGCCGCCCGCGGCGGCGACGGTGCGGATGCCCGCGTCAGCCCTGGTCCGGCTCGCCTACGGCAGGCTGGACCCGGAGCACACGCCCGCCGGCATCGAAGCCGACGGGATCGACCTGGACACGCTGAGGCGCATCTTCCCGGGCTTCTGACGCCCGGCCTACGGCTCGTCGTCCGGTGCATCCAGATGGTGGCCTCTGGCGAGCAGCGCCACCGCGATGAGGATCAGCACCGTCATGCCGACGCTGACGCTGCCCGAGCCCCAGTTCAGGCCACCTCGAGCGTGGGACACCCCGAGCCAGTCCGCGTAGGACGCGCCGAGCGGCCGGGTCACGATGTACGCGAACCAGAACGCGAAGATCGCGTTGAGGCCGAACCAGCGGTGGGCGACGGCGGGGATCGCGATCAGGATTGTGAAGAGCAAGCCGGAGACGACGTAGCCGAGGTGGAAGGTGGTCGCCGTCATGTCCCCCGCCGCGGTTCCCAGCGCGAAGGTCGCCAGGACCGTGAGCCAGTAGAAGGCCTCTCGTCGCAGCGTGTTGATGGTGTGGATCGAGAGCGTGTGCTCGGTGGAATACCAGACAGCGAAGACCGCCGCGAGCACGACGGCGAAGAAGATGGTCGACACCAGGTAGGGAATCCCCAGCTGGATGTGGAGAACATCCGCCGCCATGGTGCCGAAAACCGCGACCATGTCCACCGCGAACCAGTAGATCCATGGGCGATACCGTGGCGCCGCCAATTGCAGAGCGAGCGCGATGACCAGCCCGACAAAGCCGAACGCCACCGCCACGACCGGCGGCAGTTGATGCACGAGCGTGTCCGAGGTCGCCTCGCCCTGCCCCGTGGTCAACACCTTGGTGATCCAGAAACCGGCGGTGACCGCTGGAACCTTGCGTAGCATTACCCGACCTTCGGCCACACGGAATCGGCGGAGATCCATCACGATGCTGGAGCTTAGCCACCTCACCAAACGATTCGGATCGCTCGAGGCGCTCCACGATCTCAGCTTTGATGTCAGGCCCGGCGAGATCTTCGGGTTTGTCGGCGCGAATGGCGCCGGCAAAACCACCACGATGCGAGTGGTGCTCGGTGTCCTCGAGGCCGATTCCGGGAGCGTGATCTGGGACGGCTCGCCGATCACGTTCGCTGCCCGGCGGCGCATCGGCTACATCCCCGAGGATCGCGGGCTGTATCCGAAGATGACCGTGATCGCGCAACTCGAGTACTTCGCGCGGCTGCACGGTGTCGTCCGCAAGGCCGCACACGCGGCGTCGATCGCCTTGCTCGAGCGGCTGGGACTCGCCGACCGCGCGAAGAGCCAACTGCAGAGCCTGAGCCACGGCAACCAGCAACGCGTGCAGCTCGCCGCGGCGCTGGTGTTCTCGCCCGACCTGCTCGTCCTCGACGAACCCTTCGCGGGGCTCGACCCCGTTGCCGTCGATGCGATGACCGACGTCCTGCGAGCCGAAGCAGATGCGGGCAAACCGGTCGTGCTTTCGAGCCACCAGCTGGACATCGTCGAACGGGTCTGTGATCGAGTCGGGATCATCAACCACGGACAGATGGTCGCCAGCGGGACCGTCGCTGAGCTGACCGAACGCGGGCCGCTGCGTTTCTGGGTGGACGTTCCCGGCGCCGGCGCCGGGTGGTATGACGGCGTCCCCGGTGTGACGCTCGTCGAGCAGGACGGATCGCGCTGGCTGCTCCAACTCGCCGACGACGCCGGCGAGCAGGCGGTGCTGCAGAAAGCACTGACACTCGGCCCGGTGCACGAATTCCGGCGCGAGCGACCGGCATTGACGCAGTTGTTCCGAGACGTCATGAGTGGGACGGCGGTCGATGAATAGCCAGGCGTTGATCCGGGTGATCGCAACGCGTGAGTTCATGACCCGCATTCGAACGCGCGTCTTTGTGATCACGACCGCGCTGACGGTCATCGCGATTGGCGGCTACATCCTGCTCCAGGCCTATGTGTTCAACACATCCACTTCCTCACTCGAAGTCGGCTTCGTCGGAGCGGCGCAATCCATCTCAGCGCCCGTGCGCGCCGAGGCGGCCGGTTTCGGGGAGACCATCAACGTCCGTCCCTACACGTCAGCCGCGGCCGGAAAGGCGGATGTTCAGAGCGGCACGCTTGACGCCCTCGTCAGTGGCTCGGGAGCCGGTACCACGATGATGGTTCAGTCGAAGGTCAATCTCACGCTCGAGACGGTGCTCAACGACGTCGTGCGCGGGCGGGTGCTGGATCAATACCTGACCAAGCACCGTCTTCCGCCGAGCGACGTCGATGGCCAGCTCGCTTTCTCGGTGAGCGTCAATGAGCTCTCACCCGTCAACGCTGCGCGCGTAGAGCAGATCGTCATCGGCCTGCTCGTCGCCGGCGTGCTCTACGTCACCATGGTCATCTACGGACAGCTCGTCGCGGCAGGAGTGATCGAGGAGAAGTCGAACCGCATCGTCGAGATCCTGCTCGCCACGGTGCGACCATGGCAGCTCATGCTGGGCAAGATCACGGGCATCGGCCTGGTTGCGCTCGTGCAGGTCGTGCTCATCGCCGGTGTCGCCCTGGTGCTCGCCAGTGCCACCAAGCTGGTGTCGATCCCGACACTCGGAATCGACGTGGTCATCAGCGGCGTGGTGTGGTTCGTCTTGGGCTATCTGATGTATGCCCTGCTCTACGCGGCCGCCGGCTCGATGGTGTCGCGCCAGGAGGACGTAGCCAGCGTGGCCCTGCCGGTGACCCTGATGCTCGTCGCCGGGTGGATCATCGCGCTCACGGTCGCGGCACCCGATCCCGGGAGCCCGGCGACCAGCGTCTTCTCGTTCATCCCGCTGTTCTCACCGGTGATCATGCCGGTGCGCATCGCGGCAGGCCTCGCGCCCTTCTGGCAGGTCGCGATCAGCGTCGTTCTCGTGATTGCGACCATCTATATCCTGGTCGCGATCGCGGGGCGCATCTACCGCAACTCGGTGCTCCGCATCGGTGGCCGCGTCAAGCTCAGTGACGCTCTCGGCCTTTCCTCTTCAGGAAAGCCGGTCGTCTAACGGATCGTCGCCCGACATGTCGCGCGGCGATATGGGAGCAACGGCAATCCGGTCCCGTCCGTCGCGCTTGGCCTGGTACATCGCAAGGTCGGCAGCCGCGACCACATCGTCGAGCTCATGGCCGTGGTCGGGGAACACGGCGACGCCGATCGACGCCGTGACGCGCTCGATGGCGGAGGTCGGCGCGCGGAGCTCGGCCATTGCCGCCTGCAACGCCTGGGCAACGCGCATGGCGCCCTCGACGGTCGAATTGGTCAGCACGATGAGGAACTCCTCGCCGCCGTACCGCACCGCATAGTCACTGTCCCGGACCACGCGCCGCAGCGCCCTCGCGACGGCCCGCAACACCGAGTCGCCGGCGGCGTGGCCGGCACTGTCGTTGACCTGCTTGAAGTGGTCCAGATCCATGAGTAGGATGCCGACGCCGGCCCCGGTGCGCAGGCTCTGGGCCATGACGCGCGGACCCATGTCGCGCCACCACCGGATGTTGAACAGCCCGGTGAGGGCGTCGGTGAGCGCACGTCGCTCCAGCTCGCCATACATCTGCGCATTCCCCCACGCAGCCGCGGTGACGAAACCGAGGAGCGCGCAGCGTTCCAGATCCTCCTCCGTGAAGGCGTCGAGGCCGTCGCGCCAGACGTCGAGGATCCCCAAGCGCTGGTCACCCGCGACCAGCGGGATCGAGAGCAGCGACTCCGGCTCGCGAGCCGTTCCGGGGATGGTCGAGGCGGCCGGGTGCGAATCCGTGTCGGCACACCGGTATGGCTGGCCCCGCCCGAAGGCCCAGCCGGTGATGCCCTCGTTCAGCGACACCTCCATCCCGAGGAACCCCTCGGTGCCCGGCCCGGAGAGCACGCGGGGCCTGAAGCGGTGTCGCTCCCAGTCCGCCTCGAAGATCGCGAGCCGGTCGAAGATCATCATCTGGCCGATGCGCTCGGCGGCGATCTCGAGGATCCGCTCGGGGTCGTGCTCGGCCTGCAGCGTGCGCGCGGCGTCCACGAGGAACCGGGCGAAGGTTCGATCGTCCAGCGCGGCGGCACCGGCGACCGGCAGCGGGGTCATCTCGATCGGCGCGCGCAGGGTATCGCCACGCTCGCTCAGGACGCGGACCTCGCGGCGCTGGAACCAGGCCACGGGAACCACCTCGTCGGTGGGCTCGGCCACCCCCGCTTCCACGACCAGGGGATGCGCGAGGTGCGGCCCCACGCCGTACTGGACTCCGACATCAGCCATCGCGGAGGCGGTCGCCTTGCTGTCGATGCCGCGAGCGACGATCCGCCCACCGAGACGGGCGACGAAGACGACCGCGGCCGCGAGATGGGCCTTGGCAACCTCGTTGTCGTCGAGACGGGTGGCGACGGCGGGGTCGAGGAAGACGAAGTCGGGGCGGAGATCTGCGATCAGCCGGCGATCGAGCGAGGGCGAAAGAACCCCGTCGACGGCCAGCAGGAAGCCGAGGTCACGAAGCTCGAGGAGACGCTGGAGCCCGACGCCGTCGAGGTCGGTCTCGATCTCGCTCTGAATGATCCAGGCAAGCTCGCCGGGATTCACGGCATGGCGCCGTGCCTCCGCCGAAACGTCGAAATCGTCCGCAGCCAGCAGATCGCGATGCAGGGGAACCAGAAGTACCGCCGGGCCGGTGTGCTGAGCCAGCTTCAGCGCTGTCGAGATGAGCGTGCGCGGCGCGACGTCTGCCGGGCGCGGCAGCGCCTCATACCCCAGATCGACGCGGTCGATGAGGTCGATGACCGGCTGGAGCGCCACCCCCGTCCGTGCCGCCTTGGCGGAACGGCTCCTGGAAACATCGCTCATGACTGCGGATTTCACGCTATCCCCCACATTGGTTCCCTGATCGGCACCATTCCCCCATAGTCCACGTCACACCTTGGCACCGAGCGTCAGACGAATCTGTGTCGCAGTGCTCGGGGCGCTCGCGGTTCAGCGGCGCGCCCCTTCGATCCGAATTCGCTCTAGTGCACGTGCACCATTGTCTTAAGACCACTGCGACATAGCCCCATCCCAAGCGGTGACGGGCTAGTAACGTGTGCCGCGGATATCCCTGGCGGCGGTCGCACATGCGAGATCCCACACAGCCGGCACGCCCTCGCCGGTGATCGTGATCGCCGAGGAGGCGATCGGCTGATCGTCGCTACGCGGGGGCTCGCTTCCCTATGGACCGGTTCCCGTTTGTATGGGCTTCGAGATCCGGCGTGCCGGACGCGCGATCAGCGTGTACACCGCGCCGATGGCGAGGATGATCACGACCACCACCAACGTGATCCAGTCGTAGTTGAACAGCGCGCCTCTCGGGCTGGCGATCCCCGACGGGATGAGGATGTTGACGAGCATCGCAATGAGCCAGACGCACCCGGCGACCATCACGGGAATTGCCCACCTGCCAAGACGGAATGCGCCCTGTGCCTGCCAGCCGCGCAGTCGCGCGATCAGCGCCGCCACGACGACGAGGAGGAACGACAGGTAGATGCCCGACACGGCGAATGAGACCAGCAGGAAGAGCGCGTTGACCTTCGCCGGGATGGTGATGAACGCGATGGTGATGTTCGACGACGGCGTGAAGCGTGCAAGCACTGCGAAGAGGGCGGGAATGACCGCTGCGACGATCAGGGCATTCACCGGAGTCCTGAAGCGCGGCGACACGCGCGAGAGCGCCCTGCTCGCCGGCAGCGCGTGGTCGCGACTGTACGAGTAGATGACCCGGGCGGCGGCCGCTTGAATCGCAAGCCCGCAACTGAAGAAGGCGAAACAGACCACGAACAGCGCGAGATCCTGGATGACCTGGCTGGACACGTTCGAGCTGATCAGGAACGGCACACCTCCTGCCACGGTCTCACTGAGTCCCTTGGCCCCCGCCGGGATCGCCAGGAGCAACGCGCCGACGAGGATGAAGCTGGTCACGCCGGCGGTGAGCAGCGAGGAGATGATCGCGCGCGGAACCCGCTTCGATGCGTGCACGACCTCTTCGGCGACATCCCCGGCCGACTCGAACCCGTAGAAGATGTAGACGTGCGCCAGGATGGCCACAAATGCGGCGCCGAGCCACCAGTTGCCACCGAAGTCGACACCGAGCGGATTGGTCGCAGCCGTCTCGGCGCCCTGGCTCGAGAAGAGGTAGTCGAACCCGTGATGGAACCCGGTGATCGCCAGCAGGATGGCTATCCCAAAGGTGCCGATGATCTCGAAGTAGACGCCGATCTGTGAGATGCGTCCGAGGAAGTTGACCCCGCCGACGTTGAATGCGAGCTGGATGAGAATGAGAACGACCGTGAAGATGAGGATCTGATTCGGGTCGGCGGAGCTGATGGTGGTGTGGAAGATGTTGTTGAGGAGCGGACCGGCGTAGATGACGAAGCCGGTGTCCACCGAGGCGACGGTCATGATCAGGGCCCAGCCGTAGATCCATCCGACCCACCATCCATAGTTCGGCCCGATCAGGTTCTTGCCCCACTGGAAGAGCGCGCCGGCAATCGGATAGTGGCTTCCGAGCTCGGCGAAGACGAGCGCGACAAAGAGCTGCCCCAGGACCACGATCGGCAGCAACCAGAGGTATCGCGGACCGGCGGTGCCGACGCCGAGCACGAACAGCGAGTAGATGCCGACGACCGGTGAGATGTAGCAGAAGGCGACGGCGAAGTTCTCGAACAGGTTGAGGACGCGCCGCAACTCCTGTCCGTAGCCAAATCTCGCCAGCTGTGCGGCATCCGCGTCCACCGCCTCCGGTGCCGAGACCACGTGGTCGCTGCTCATCTGCGCGTCCTCCACCCGTCACCGCCCGGCAGGCGGCGTGCGGGCGGAAGTATCGATCAGCGGCTCGGGGCTCCGCAAGAGGGACGGTCAGGCATGTCCGGTCGGCTACCGTGACCGCCGCCATGACCCTTCCCCTCTCGCCACTGACGGCCATGGCGTCCGCGGTGACCCTCGGCATCGCCGACTTCAGCGGGGGCTTCGCCGGCAGGAGGAGCAGCGCTCCGAGCGTGGCCATCGCCGTGGAATCGGTCGGCCTGGTTGCGGTCCCGCTCGCCTTCGTCCTACTGCCCCACGGCTGGGATGCGCAGGCCGCGTTGCAGGCATTCGCCGGCGGCGCGATCGGCGGTTTCGGGCTGGTAGCTTTTTACCGAGCCATGTCGCTTAACCTGATCGGTGTCGTCGCTCCGATCACGGGGTTCGTCGCCGCCGCGCTGCCGGTCGCCGTCGGGCTGATCGGAGGGGACCGCCTCGAGGTCTGGCAGGTGGCCGGTATGGTCGTCGGCCTCATCGCACTCGTCCTCATCAACGGGCCCAGCCGCGAGGGCGTGAGCAACGCCCGGCTCGGCGTGGGCCTCGCGCTCTTTGCCGGTCTCGCCTTCGGCCTGTTCTTCATCCTGTTTCACGATGCGAGCCACGCCGGCGTGACCGCGTTCGTGAGCGGCCGTTTCGGTTCTGCGGCGGCGTCCCTGGTCACCGCGCTGGTTCTCGGCGTCTCGCCGATCGCCCGGCGAGGCGTGCTCGGCATCATCGCGATCGGCGGCGTGTTCGACGGGACAGGGGTTGTTCTCTACCTCTACGCCACCCACACGGGTCTGCTCTCGGTGACGGCGCTGCTGACGTCCTTCTACCCGGCGTTCACCGTGCTCTGCGCTCGCTTCTTCACGCACGAGCGCATGACGCCGCTTCAGGGACTCGGCGCCGGCCTTGCGGTGGTTGCGATTGCCATGATCGCCGTCCCCTGACCCTCAGTCGTTGCTCATGCCGGCGAGCGCCCGGCGGATGAAGGCGAGTTCCAGGAGCAGGAGGTTCTCGGCCACCGCATCGTCATTGGCCATGTGGGTCGCACCGGTGATCGGGAGCACGGTGTGATCGCGCCCGGCGGCGAGCAG